>JAYSPR010000253.1:0-17060 GCA_043721975.1 Bacteriovoracaceae bacterium | reverse complement strand
CAAGCATCAACTTTCAACATTCCATCCGGCATCTTATGACATTTTAACGGAGCTTCAGGTTGCTTTTCTTTCCAATTAAAGAGAACGCTCACGGTTCCTGATTTATGATCATAGCCAGGAATGACTTCAAAACCACCGCGGCCATCAGTATTTTTATTAATAAAATTCATCGTGAGTTTTGTGATCAAATGGCCAGCAATCCCACCGATGATAACATCACTTGCCCAATGATTTTCTCCGTGAACTCGGCCATAAGCCGTTACTGCCGCAAGACCATAAGCAACCCATGGAACAATTGGATAATCACTCTTATAAGTTTCGCTTATAACAGTTGCGAGAGCAAAAGCTGTTGAAGTGTGGCCAGAATAAAATGATTTCTGTCCTGCTTGGAAGAATTCATAAGGGCCATCACCGACAGTCGGACGTTCTCTACCAAATATGGCCTTAATTCCTTGACCAATAATTGATTGAGCAAGAGCAGCTGAAACAGTAAAAAGACCAACTTGCTTTAAATTATTATTGTCATAATAAACACCCAAAAAATACGATCCAGCAGCAACATAGCCCAAGGCTGAGCTACCATAAAAATTTCCAACGTTAGTTAAAGTCTCAGTGGTCTTAGATTTATTACGTTGAACGACGTCCATAATTTCTTGATCATTTTTAAAGGCGACAATCCCTAAACTCGTAGAGGCTGCGAGGATAACAAGTTCTTTATCATTAAGTGATAAAGGAATAAAATAACTTTTAGCCTCTCCGTTTTGTGAAATATAACTATTTAATTGGTATGAATCTAAAACTTTTCCTTCAAATTGAGCAATCTCTAGTTCCTCAGATATAGAACAACCCATAGCTCTTTTGCGACAGGATTTTTTCTCTTTAATCATTCCTAAATAATCTAAATTAAGCTCTGCTCCAAAAGCATTAATTACAATAAAAAATGAGAGTAAAATTTGAAGTGTTTTATTCACTGTATTTCCTCGATTACAAAATTGACTTAGATCAAGTCTAAATGGCAACCAAGGAAATAGGGGAAGTCTTGTAAAAATTACAGTCTAAAAAATAGACAGTAAGAGAATTCTCAAGATAATTTAACGGGATATCTCTATTTTTTAGCTTCTACGGCTTCAGTTTTTTCTTCATTTTTTTCAGATTCGTGGCACTTGGCCCCGTCTTTTTTACCTTTCATTTCACATTGTTTATCACTGCACCCACTTTTGCACCCGCCTTCACACCCTTTATGTCCGTGGTGTCCACAAGAAGTAGCAAGTAATACGAGAAGAGATAAAGAGAGAAGTGATTTCATATAAACATCCTTGTTAGAAAATTTATTATAATAGAAAAGAGGATAAATATTAAGTGGAATAAAAACTGACTAAAAAAGGTTGGTAACTTAATTTTATATTTGCAGATATTAAATTAAGCGAACTTCATTTATGATTGAATAAAGAAAAATGGCTAAAGGAGTTGAAAATGGGACTAGAAGCTTATTTAGCTAAACGAGTGATGATCGTCGACGATCTCCCAAATATCAGAACGGATCTTATTAAAATTTTGAATATTTTAGGATTCAGTAATATTAAAGAAATGCCAGACGGAAAAGCTGCTCTTGATGAACTGACTCTTTCAGCTAATGATGGAAAACCTTACGAAATTATTTTTTCAGATATCAACATGCCTGTCATGAATGGGCTTGCTCTCTTGAAAGCATTAAGAGGAACTGACGTTTATAAAAAAACACCTATCTTTATGGTGAGTACTGAAAATGAAAAGGATGTTATTTTAACTGCGATTATTGAAGGAGCAACGGACTACATTATCAAGCCCTTTACTGCTGAAGTTGTTAAGCAGAAAATTTCATTGCGTTTAAAATAAAATTTCTGCCTAAAAATTATGACTCTACTGGAATAACAAATTCAAAACTAGATCCCTGACCGACAACTGAATTGACCACGACTTTGCCATGAAGTCTCTCAACAACTTCTTGAATCGCTGACATCCCAACTCCACGACCCGACAGTGCAGACACTTCGTCTCTTGTAGAGAAGAATGGATCAAAGATTTTATAAATAATTTCTTTATCTGAAAGATGATCCACATTAGCCTCAGGATAAATTTTTAAGTAGCGAGCGCGAATTTTATCAGGGTCAATCCCGGTTCCATCATCTTTAACAGTCAATGCAAAATTGTTATGTCCTTCAGTCTCTATCATTTCAAAGCTGACTTCAATGTGCCCGTCGCGAGATTTACCACTTTCTTCTCGAGTATTAGCATCTTCTAAACCGTGATCCAAACAATTTCTAAATAAATGCACGAGAACGTTAAAAAATTCTAAGAATGGTTCAACTTCAACTTTCAAGTCAGGATTATGGAAAGTGAGTCCATGGAATTCTTTATTAATTTTAACGGCAGTGACCTTACAAAAATCATCATAAGCTTTGAAGTAGTTAATGATGGGAACTTTAACAAAATTCTCAGCATAGTAATGAAGTAGTTGTGGGTTGTGAGCATCTTTTATAATATTTTTTAATTCAAGAATCTTCTTTCTTGGAATTTCAGAAATCGCCTCATTTTGTGAGAACTTGGTTCCGATTAACCTATCAAGCTCTATTCTAAAATTATAAAATTCAGTTTTAAGGCTTTCTACATGGCCTTGTAAAAATGGTATATATTCTGAAGGATTTGGCTCACTTTCCTTTATAGTGCTTATCTCTGTCTCATAACCACGGGCCTGCATTTGAAGCTTTGTAATACTGTAAATACCAAAACCACCATTCAGTGTGTGAAAGAGCATCATCGCCAATTCAAAATCCACGGTATTTTCTGACACAGAGTAGGTTTTACTGAATTGATGAAAAATTTCTTCGACTTCAGAAATAAATGATTCAAACTGATTTTTATTGTTAAGAATTTTAAGAATCATTGAAACATAGGCTTCTTTTTCTTTCGCTATCTCAGTCGCCTGAACTTCAGTCGTTTTGTCAGTAGCAATCATAACGATGTTGATAATTTTTTCATCAGCATCTCTCATTGGATAGTAGTTAAGCCCAATGAATTTATAGTTTTCATCGCTGTAATGTGTACCCGTAATCTTATTTTTCGGACCTAAAGTCACAGCACTTTCAAAAGGAATCATTTCACTAAAGAGAACTTTCGCCCATTGTGTGAGAACATTTAAATCACTTTCGTCAGTAACATCTAAAAGTTCTGGTATTGTTCGGTCCTGTGGAGAAATTCCAAACATTGGTTCACAGGCTTTAGTAAACATCGAGTTACAATTTAAATCTTCATCAAAAACAACGAGACCTTGATCAAGTGAGTTTACCATGAGTGCCATAAAATCATTGGCCTCTTTCAACTCTGCTGTTCTTTGCTCAACCATTTGCTCGAGGTTTTTACTGTAATTTTCTAACTCGGCAATCAGATCTTCTTTGTTTTTCAAGAGAGATTGAATTTCTTCACTCATGAAATTGAAAGTGTTACCAAGAATAGAAATCTCATCAGATGTTTTAATTTCTGCCTTTATAGAAAAATCACCTTCTGCTACTTTTTGGGCAATGGCCGTTAATTTCTTGATTGGCAAAGTGATCGAAGAAGAAAAATAAATACCGATAATGATGGCACCACCAATTAAGAAAAGTGCAAAAATTGATGTTTTTAAAATTAAAAACTTAGTGATACCGAAAGCTTTTTCTTTATCAATGGAGCTAATGACTAGAAGGTCTTTGTTCGCAAAAGAATAAGATATGAGTAAGTCTTTACCTTCAATTTGGCTTTCAAAAACACCTTTTTTACTACTGTCGTAGTTAATACTGGTCAGCCAATCTATGTAGATAGCTTTCTCTTTTTTGTCAGTGAGTGAAATAATTTTATTACTGTAAGTCTGATCTTTAGCAAACATTTCAACCGTTGTTGAAAGATCTGTTATCGTGAAAAAGGTAAAATCATCTTTTTGTGAAAAGTGAAAAAGTATTCTTACTTTATTTTTCAAATTTATAATTATGTCGCTTTCTTTGACTTTAGTGTTGAGGTCTTTTGCTTTTAAGAGAAGAGCAGACTCAAGCTCTTGAGTATTAATCGAAAAATTATTAACTAATTGATTGAGTTTTACTTGATTGAAATAACTTTTTTCAACGATAAGGCCTGTTTCATTTTTAGCAACCATTCCCGTTGCAATAACTTCATCTTGGTCGTTAATAAATCTTTCTAAATCGACTGAACTGTTACTTGCGAGTCCTGCATAGAGATTTGTTCTAATACGGGCATCGTTAAGCTTAAAATTAATTTGATCACTAATGTTTTCTGCTTTTTTAAGTCCACTTTCAAAAATATAACTCGTTTTATCTTCAGTAAAAAGCTTGTAGGAATAGCCAAGATTGAATGCTGTACAGATAACAACAAGAATACTTGTTGCTAGCAATATTTTCAGTTTAAGGCTAATTTTCATAGGAACTCGCTCTAATGAGTAAATTTTTCTCTTATTTAAATTAAATTATACTCATATATACTTAAAAATAATTATGAAAATGACTGATACATTTTTTCCTGATCATTTTGATCAAGCAGACAAGGCGGGTGTCTTTCTTGGTGTAGTCACGATGATCGTAAGCTTATATCTCCTTTACGAGATTCGTCCCAATACATCTCTGCGTTCCAACAAGATCATTGCTCAGCTGAGTCTTTATAAAAATAATGTGAAATTCAAAGAAGCCGGTTCAGTTGCATTCTACGAAGTTAGAACCAAAGAAAATTTTCAAAGCAATGATGAGATTTTTACTGGTAAAAACTCTGAAGCCTCTGTTAAATTCATAAAATCAGGAAGTGTGCTTAAAATTCCAAGTTCCAGCCTTGTTCGCATTGAAGAAGGTGATGATGGAGATATTGTTGAAGTTAAAGACGGAGTTGTTAGCTTGGTCTTAGAAAAAGATCAAAAAATTAATCTCCGCCAAGATGGAGTCCTTCATACAATCGAATCAGATAAAAATACCTCTGTGAAGGTTTTTAACACTGACGGTATTTTACGTGTTTTACCTAAAGATAATGGTGTAAAGCTCAAGGGAGTCGACGGCGATGCTGAATTTCAAAAAAACATTGAAACTCAGATCCCTTTACAGGTGAATAAAATGTTCAATCTTCTCGAGCCACAAGCTGGAGAAAAAATACCATTTGATACTTCCTATAAAATCACAGTTGATAAAGAGGATTCCTATAAAGTTGAACTTTCAAAGGGTGCCGATTTTAAAAAAATCATAGAAACTTCAAATTTTAATGGTAAAGAATATACTTGGAATTTAAATGTCTCCGACGGAGATTATTTTCTTCGAGTTCAGTCAAAGGATACAAGTAAGACCATACCAATCACTTTGGTGACAAAATATCAAATTGAAAATTTTAAACCTGAAAATGGATCGGTTGCGACGGCTACTCCATCTGAAGGAATTAAACTTTCTTGGGATCCCATTCCGACAGGAAAGTACTATCTGCATATAAAGGATAGAAATGGTGATATAAAAAGCTCAAATATAGCGAGTAATGAGTTTCAAGTTCAATCAATTAGCGGTGAAGCGCTAGAATGGACAGTGACATCTAAAGAAATGTCTAAGACTTCTCTAGCCAACATGGACTTCAATCGAGTATCACTGAACTATCAGGGTGAGGTCACATTTACTAAGTCTGCCGATAAAAAAGAGTATGAAATAAATGAAAAAGAGATAAAATTAAGTTGGACCTCTAGTAGCCCATCCTCTTATGAAGTTAAGGTGCTAGACGGTCAAACGAATGTGGAAGTTTATTCAAGCGTGCTAAATAAAGCAGACTTGACTCTACCTCTAACAAAAATTGGAGAATATAAAATTGATGTGGCCTCAAAAGATTTTCCTTCTTTTAAAAAAGCATCAACACGAATTACTGTCACAGCACCAGCGGTGGAATGGGTAGAAGGGCAAGAAAAAATTATCAAAACAACAGATGTTGATCACCATTTAAAATTAGCTTTCACAAAAAACATTGACGACCTAGATGCAGTGAATTTCTTTTATAAATTTCAAGGAAGTGAAAAGGAAGTAAAAGTTAAGCCTGAAGCACTTCAAGATCTTCTCTTAACTGAGTTCGGTGATTATTGTTTTAGTGCTAAATTAAAAGATGAGCAAAAATATTATAGAAATCCTAAGGATTTCTGTTTTAAACTCGTCCAACTTCCACCATTTGAAGCTCTACCTAGAGCAAAAGATTCAATTCTTGAATATACAAAAAATGATGGTGGTGTAGAAACATATATTGTAAAAGTTCCGGCCATCAAAAATGCAACGAAGTATGATTATGCTATTTATAAAGACAATAAAGGAAAGGAGCTAATATTTAAGGATACAACGACGACTCCACAGTTTAAATGGACGACGAGAAGATCGGGAATCTTTTTCTTACAGTACAAAGTTTATAATGAAAGAGGAAGAGTCAGTGAGCTCTCTCCATTTTCAAGGATTATTTTCCCTATTTCACCACTTTCGAATTGGTAATAATATGTTGAAGTTTTTAATATTAATTATTTTGCTTTTAGGATTCATAAAAGAATCTTATGCAACTGATTATTATCGCTTCAAGTATAAAGTTGAACAAGGTGATACTTTCGCGATTATCTTAAAAAGATTCGCTCTCGATTATTCAATTATTAATGCTAAAACACCACTTGTTAAAAAAATCCTCAAATACAATCCACAAGTCAAAAATTGGGCAAAATTAGATCCTAATACAGTCATAGAACTCTTTATGACAAAAGATGTAATGGACTTAAAAAAATTCGAGCCTTACTATCAAGAAAATTTAAGAAAAGCAGAAGAAGCTCTGGCAGCTAAGGAAGTTAAGCCTGCTTACCCTGTTGGCTTTAAGTCGTCAGCATTTTATATGACTTCAATTGGTATGTTTACTCAAGACGCTCCTGATATTGCAAAAATTAATTTTAAGCAAAACTCACCAGCTACTCTTGGGCTCTCATTATCTTACTATCCTAAAGATTCATTATATTCTCTTTCTTCATCACTTTATTATTCTAATCTCACAGCGTCTGCCAATAATCTCACATCTGAAGAAGTAAAAGTTCCAGCTGAAATTGGTATGAACGTTTATGGTGAGTACCGTTGGCAAAAATATAATTTAATTCTCTACGGTGGCCCTGACATTGAGAAGTTCTCAGTCTTTAACCTTGCAGGTCTTCGCACGGACTCAACGGTTTATGTTGACGGAGTCAATGTTAGTTACCTCACTGTTGGAGTAGCAAAAGCATTCACATTATTTAAGAGTCAATTTTTTACAAAGTTTTCAATTTCAAAAAGTTTAGTCAGCTCATATACAACATCAGCTCCACTATCGGCCACGCAAGGATCAGACTTTGTGGATAAAGGAGATTACTCAGGGGCCAGATTACTTTTTTATATAAGCTATAAACTTAATGATAAAATCTATCTCCATTCACTTTTCAAGTATCACACGATGAGTGGGCCTTCTAATTTGCTTACCCTTCGTGTTGGATTTGGATTAGGTTATATTTTCTTTTAGGAAATTTATGAAACAAATAATGATTTCCCTATTTTTGTTAACCAGTTTTAATGTCTTGGCACAAGATCCAGCTCAACCTGCTAGTCCCGCTAATCCAGCAGCACCTAAAGGACCAGCTAAACCAAAAAATGTTTACCAAGATAACGATGGTGATAGTGTGACAGTGATCGATTATGAATTGAGAAAAAAATTAAATTACACTAAAGATGTTAAGCCGACACTTGTCTATGACAACGCTAAGGAAATTGAAAAGGCCCGCGTTCAAATGGAAAGTAATATTCTCACGAAC
The DNA here is from genome assembly GCA_043721975.1 of Bacteriovoracaceae bacterium. Classification (GTDB taxonomy): domain Bacteria; phylum Bdellovibrionota; class Bacteriovoracia; order Bacteriovoracales; family Bacteriovoracaceae; genus Bacteriovorax. The sequence goes on along the minus strand of JAYSPR010000253.1, from coordinate 9,220 downwards.
AAAGCCCAAGTCATCCAAACCTACACAGTAGACAAAGAAACTGATCTGCGCGATCTTTCTAAAAAACTTTATGGAACACCAAAAAGATGGGCCGAGTTGCAAGTTCTCAATGAAGAAATTCTTAAAAGCTCAACTCTTTCACCTGGCATGAAACTGAAATATATTGTGGATGCACCAAAAGCTCCAAATATTGTTGCACCTGTTGCTCCTCCCCCTCCGACAGCAACACCTTAAGATTGCGAATGACTCAGTGCTCAGTGCTTTAAACTATCAATAATTCCTCTTGAACTCTCGACTTTCTCCCTATAAAACACCTGAAAACCGTTCTTAATTTTCAGGAGTCTTCATGTTGATCAAAAATATTATTCTGGCCCTTTTGGCCCTAATCACAATTTACTCAGCTGAAACAAATGCCTCAACTCTTTTAGGCAATAAATGTACTCTTGGTCTTCTTCCTTTCGGGACAACGATGGCCGAAGATACAAAAAAAGAACAAATCATCAAAGCTTACGAAGCAAAAGGTTATTACGTTTCTGTTTTAAATAAAATCAGTGAAGCTTACGATGTTGAATATGTAAGTGATGCTTCAGTAGAGTGCACTTCAACTTACTTTGGTATTTTCGCAAAAACTCAAGTGCGATTAATTGAATCTGCAACAAACAAAATTCTTGCTCGCACAGAATCAGCTGGAGTGATGGATCTTTGGACTTGTAAGATTGATCTCTTCAGTGCCATAGCTAGCCTACCGGCTTGCTCAATTAAATAATGTTTCTCAGAAATTACTTAGTTGATAATTCCTGGCTTGAAGTCCTTAAAGAAGAATTTCAAGCCCCATATTTTTTAGAACTAGAAAAAGAACTCATCAAAGCTTACGAATCAAATACGGTCTATCCACCTCTTCCAGATATTTTTACAGCATTAAATACAACTCCCTTTGATAAAGTCAAAGTCGTGATCTTAGGACAAGACCCTTACCATAAAAAAGGTCAGGCCCATGGTTTAAGTTTTTCTGTAAATAAAGGTGTGAAATGCCCACCTTCTTTAGTGAATATTTTTAAAGAATATCATTCAGATTTAGGATTGAATATTCCAAGTCAAGGAAGTCTCCTCAAATGGGCCCAAGAAGGAGTCCTTCTTTTAAATAATCAATTAAGTGTCAATGAGGGAGCCCCCATGTCTCATAAAGATATTGGTTGGGACCAGTTCACAAATAACATCATTAAAGTTTTAAATGAGAAAAAAGAAAATCTCGTTTTCATTCTTTGGGGTGTGCCTGCTCAGAAAAAAGCGAAGACTGTAGATCCTACTCGCCACTGTGTGATTGAATCAGTTCATCCTTCACCCTTATCCTCTTATAGGGGATTTTTTGGAAGTAAGCCTTTTTCAAAGACGAATGAGTACTTAGCATCGAACGAAATACCTTGTATTGATTGGACTTTGATCTAAATTTAATAGATGTCTACAATTAGACATTTTGACTATTTCTTATTAAAATTTTTATATGTCAGATATTTCATTAGAAAAATTAAAAAATGCACTGAATTCTCTGGAAAGAGGCTACAAAGTCAGCCCATCTGAACTTGAGCGTGATGGCATTATTCAAAGATTTGAATTCTGTGTTGAATTAGTTTGGAAATCTGCAAAAAAAATTCTCGCTGAAAACTCAATTGAAGTTGATGTGCCAAAAAATGTATTTAGGGAAATGGCCAGGCTTGGCTGGATCGATAATCCGGATGTTTGGTTTGAATTTATTAAACAAAGAAATAAAGCTAGTCATATTTATAATGAAAAAATAGCCGAAGAAATTTTTGAAGTCGTTCCATTATTTATAATAGAATCTAAGAAAATATTTATAACTTTAGAATCAAAAATATGAAAATTTTTGGTTTGTCTAAAAAGCAAATAGAGCTTATCAAATCCATTCTTGAGCAGCATTTAACAGATATTGATGATGCGAAAGCTTACATATTTGGATCTCGAGCGAATGGTAAATTTAAAGAATATTCTGATATTGATATTGCTATAAAATCTAAAAATGACAAATTACCTCTTTTGTTATCAAAAATGCAAGACTTGCTTGAAGAGTCAGATCTACCTTTTAAAGTTGATCTATTAAATTGGGAAGATATAGCAAAAGAATATTTACCTAGTATTAAAAAGCATAAAAAAGAATTTTGGTCACCTAAGGAAATTGAAAAAAAAAGTGATTGGAGAATTTGTCCAATCGGTCAACACTGGACAAGAACACACCCGTATAAAGTAAAGACAGGAGTTCATGCAGTACAGACAGGGCATTGTAAAAAAAATCCTTCTGGTAAAGATATTTTAAAAAAAGATGAAATCGAAATGATCCCTTCGCTTGATATTTTTAAACATTCATACAATTCTTCTATTTCAAATAATTTAGGCTTTGAATCCGGAAATATTTATGACGATCTTATTTCAGGTTGGGTTGCTTATTGGAATTCAGTCTTTAATTTATCAGTTCCTTTAGCTCCTCATTATTTCAAAATATTAATTGCAACAGAATCAGGTTTTCGCCCAAAGATAATAACAAAAACTAAAAGCATTAAAACTGGTAAAGCTGCTGGTTTAGGACAATTAACAAATGAAGTTATTAGGCTTTTAAAAAATAAAAATGGTGAAATTAAAGACCATTATGTTGAACTAGGTAAAGATGATGCGCTTGACCCCAATATGAATATTGCAGCCAGCGTCCGTTGGCTATTTAGAAAATATGAGACAGCAAGAAATAGACTAAAGCGAGAACCTAGCTGGGAAGAAGTTCTTTGGGAGTTCAAAGGAGTTACCAAAGACGAGTCGAAAAGAGCGAAAGAAATCAAAGAAAAAATTAAAAAATACTTAAAAGATTTTAATCTTCAATCTCAGTATCATTCATAAGTTTAAAAATCTCATCAGATCTATCCCAATAATGTTCATTAAATTTTATTTTTTCAATATAAAACATCTTTTTGTTCTCAATGGTCTGTAAATAAGCAGCGAATATACAGACATTGTCACTTTCGGATAGAAAATTTTTCCAATCAATAATAGTTTTTTCAGTATCCCACTGCTCATCTGGATCCAAATCAAAACTCAAAATAGTTCCATCTACTTGGTTAATTTGAATCGTAGGCACTTCATGCCATCCATTGTAATCAACTTCCGCTGTTTCAATAGACATTTGTTTTTTTAAGAAACAATTCCATTTATTATAAGAAAATCTCCAAGTACCATCCGATAGAGGCACTGAAATAGCAGCTTCTTTCATTTCATTAAGTTGATCACCCCAGTCATCCTTAGAAAGAATAAAAAAGGATTCATTAGTAAAATTAAAAGAAGTAGTAACTAAAAAAATAAATATAAAGAAAAATATTTTCATCTCTAAAATCCTAATTAAAAAGCATCTCAAAGTCTTTCATCGTGAGTTTTCCAGAAAAGACTTGGTCATCATCAGTTGATAATAAATCAGAGAACAATTGTTTCTTTTCTTCTTGAAGCTTTAAAACTTTTTCTTCTACTGAGTTCTTAATAATAGGACGGTAAACAGTGAGAGTATTTTTTTGTCCAATACGATGGGCCCTATCAATTGCTTGAGATTCAACCGCCGGATTCCACCAAGGGTCCATAATAAAGACGTAGCTTGCTGCTGTTAAGTTTAACCCCACACCACCGGCCTTAAGTGAAATAAGAAAAATAGGTGTTTTGCCCGATTGAAACTGATCGACTTGTTCTTGGCGTTTATTGATACTTTGAGATCCATCAATACGAGAAAACTTCCAGTGCTTTTCTCTAAAAAAGTGCTGAATAATATCTAAGTAAGTCGTAAACTGAGAAAAAATAATCGCTTGTTGTCCTTCTTCTAAAATCGTCTCTAAGGTCTCCATTAGAAATTCAATCTTAGTTGAGTCAATATTTTTATAGTGAGTTTCCCCTGTGCGATTTTGCCATAAGCAGTTTTGTCTCAACTGCAATAGTCCTCTTAGGATCTCTCCATATTTCGCCGATGTTGTCGAACTATTAATTCGCGACCTGATAGAGACAATATTTTGCTGATAGAATTTTAATTCTTCTTCACTTAATTCTAAGTAAACGTTGTTTTCAATTTTTGGAGGAAGATCATGAAGAACTTGGGCCTTTGTACGTCTTAAAATAAAAGGACTTGCTGTTCTTCTGGCAATCCCTCTGGTCTTTTGATTTGAAACGGCTCTGACAAACTGGAGATCTCCCCAAATTCCAGGGATTGATAAATCGAGAATGTTATAAAACTCAGAAAGATCATTTTCAACCGGCGTACCTGTTAAACAAATTCTAAAATTAGCATTAATTTTTCTAGCTGAAAAAGCACCGAGTGATCTAACATTTTTTAAGTGCTGAACTTCATCTAGAACCAAAATATCAAAGTTGATATTGGCAAAGACTGCTTCTGATTCTTTTTTCATAACTCCATAAGAAGTTAGAATAATTTTTTTATCATGAGGAAACTCTCGAGATCCACCATGGTAAATATGCATATCCATTTTAGAAAATTTCTGAATCTCTTTTTCCCAGTTGAGTAAAATGGTGACCGGGCAAACAATTAAGACTCTCTCAATCTTGTCATAGATGGATTGTAAAAATGAAATCGTTTGAAGTGTCTTACCAAGTCCCATATCATCAGCTAAACATGCACCTAACTTATGTTCATAAAGAAATCTGAGCCAATTATATCCAACAATTTGGTACGGCCTTAAAACACCATCAATTTCTAACGGCATTGGATAAGTCGGCATTTCTGTTAAATTAGACAGCTTTTCACAAAGAGCTATATCCTCTTCGTTTAAAGCGCCATCAATTCCTAGTTTTCTAAGTTCAAATAATTCAAAAATTCGTGCGCGATTAAAAGGTAGAATAAATTTTTTAAATGACTGGCTTCCATCGATTTTAGTCTGTGTTTCAACCGCTTCATACTTGGTGTATTTTTGCATGAAACGAATAAGGTCTTTTTGCTCTTTCGTAAGGAGTATAAGCCCTTTTTTCGTTATAACCATTCCTGCTTCAAGATCTGCTTCTAAAATGACCGCTAAATCTTCTTGATCAATATTTAATTCAAGATCAAACCACTTCGTGCTTGAAGAGCGTCTTTCAAAGCGTATACGTGAGTTCCATTTAGAAATCTCATGCCTGTCATAAAAAATTTCAATTCCCATTAAAGAGACAGCACGGTGAAATTCAGAGAGTCCTTGAAAAACAACACTCGGCTGAACATCATACTTAATTTTTTTAACTTCTGAGTCTAATTGAGCATACCTAAAAAACTGATCACCAAAATGTTGAATCATCGCTAAAAATAATTCTTTGATTTTATCGTTTTCATATAAACAAACTAATTTATTTGTCTGATCATAAACCAAGGTCTCACGACTCTTTGTCACTTCACTCAGCAGACTTTGGGCCTTCACTTTTTTTGAAGCTGAAACAATAAATTTTTTATAATTATCATTTCCATTAATTAAACTATCTCGGACAGATAAAACAAAATCATAAGCGTCTTGTTTCTTTTTAAAGTGGCCCAGTATCCCATGATTAAAGGTAAAAAATGAAAAGAACTCATTGGGTGCAACTAAAAGTTCTGATTCATCATAAAACTCTAAACTAGCATGTAAGAGTCCTTTTTTATCCGCAGGAGCAAGGGTAATACGGCATTTAGGTCTAGACGTTTTAATATCTTCTAGTGCCACATTATCGATAAAGATTTCAACTTGAGAGTAGAGATCTAATTCTTGAACATTGCTTAAAATATCATTAATAGAATAGCTAAACATATTTAGACGTATACGTTGAATAAGGATCTTTAGGTCACTAGGAATGTGATAAACACTTCCATCTTTCCAATTAAAAATATAAAGATTTTCAAAAATAGTGATTTCGGCTGTCGCTTTTTCTGTAGGGCTTCCACGATATTTAAATTTAACTTTTTCATCTGGAACTAAATGAATTTGCAGTCTGCCCTTAAAAGTTTCAGGCATTGGAAAGGGGACGACTTTTTTATTATGTAAAAGATACTGGAGGCCTGAATAAGTAGGAGCCGCTGGAGCACCAATAAGTTGATGAGGCCCACTTAAAATTGTTCCGTATTCAGCGACGTTCACACCAAAGCTTGAATTAATTACGATGGGTGGCAAGCCGCTTTCATCATTTTCTACGATTTCTTCACCTTGTTCTTCTAAAAAAAGCTGAACTTGATAAGTAATAAAAAGAGCGACAACATGCGGGCAGTGAGTTTTTTCTTTCCAAAGGTGGCAGTCACAGTTTGAAGAGAATGGGCCTTCAGGCGCGTCTTCTAGACGTTTTTTATAAACGATCTTGGTTTCATGAGCGCGGTCATCACGAACGATTCCACTGACGATATAATAGGTTTCAGCGGAGCCTTTTTTAAATGAAATTGAAACACGAGAGAGTTTAAAAAATCTCAATCCATTTTGAATGAGGCTCAGGCTAAAAAATCTTTTGCATTCTGTGTTTATTTTTTCGGGGATGTTCCAAGTACGGGGTTCGTTCATGTTTTCTCTTGTCTATTTTTTTGTGATGTTCGATTTAATCAAGAGGTTAGTATACGGGATTTTTTTATAAATCGGTAAATTTTAATTTTGTTTATTCATTGGAAGAATTGATTTTTATCTTGACTTTTTTAAAAAAAGCAGGAACAAAAAAGCCCTCCGAAGAGGGCTTTAATGAAGACTTTGATTTATTTAGTTGTCTACGTAAGACTTAAGCAATTTCGCTCTCGACGGATGTCTTAGTTTCCTAAGCGCTTTCGCCTCAATCTGACGAATACGTTCACGAGTAACAAAGAAATCCTGACCAACTTCTTCCAAAGTGTGATCCGATTTTTCCCCAATACCAAAACGCATACGAAGAACTTTCTCTTCTCTCGGTGTTAGAGTTGATAAAACAGCACGAGTCTGCTCAGAAAGCGTAATACTCATCACAGCGTCTGCTGGAGAGATGATCTTCTTGTCTTCAATGAAATCCCCAAGAGATGAATCTTCTTCTTCCCCGATAGGAGTTTCAAGAGAGATAGGCTCTTTAGAGATTTTTTGAACTTTTTTAACTTTATCAACCGGAAGTTCCATTTTCTCAGCAATTTCTTCTGGCGTAGGCTCGCGGCCTAATTCCTGAATTAACTGACGAGATGTTCTAACCATCTTGTTAATCGTTTCAATCATGTGAACCGGAATACGGATCGTGCGGGCCTGATCAGCAATCGCTCTTGTAATGGCCTGACGAATCCACCAAGTCGCATAAGTTGAAAACTTATATCCACGACGGTACTCGAACTTATCAACCGCTTTCATAAGACCGATGTTTCCTTCCTGTATTAAATCCAAGAACTGCAGGCCTCTGTTAGTGTATTTTTTAGCGATAGAAACAACGAGACGTAGGTTGGCTTCAACCAGTTGAGCCTTTGCTTTATCCGCTTTTGTTTCACCTTCAATGATGATCTTGTAAACTTTTTCTATTTCTAGATATTCCATACCAGCATCGATCGTTAAACGACGAAGCTTTCTTAAAATATCTTCTTGGTTACGAATCAGCTGCTCTATTTTGGCATCAGTTGTAAAAAGATCTTTAGCAAGCTTTCTTTTGAAAGCGTCATCTTCCATAACTTTGTCGTATAGAATTTTATAGTCTTCAGAATTTCCTACTTCGAGAAATTTGAAAATACGATCTTGTTGATCAAACATTTCAGTGAACTGAAGGTAGTATTTTTTTACTGGCTCAACGAAAGAGTTAATGATTTTTCTGTTGAAAGTTAAATCGGCTAATTCAGCTGAAATTTCATCCATAAGTTTTTTCTGAGGAGCATCGAGGGCCTTAAGGGTTCCGTCAGCCTTTTCAGTCTCTTGAAGGATGATAGCGATTTGATCAATAACAACATAAATTCTGTCTTTAACTTTTTTAATGTCAGCTGGTGAAGATTCGTCATCAAGACCACGCACAAGTTCTTTTACGTATTCTTGTGGGTTTTCTTGAGTCTCTATTTTTTCTTTTAATTTACCAACTTCTTTAAGAGCGTGAGTTGAAGAAAGAGCCGAAAGAATAATTTCTCTTTCACCTTCTTCAATTTCTTTTGCGATAACAACTTCGCCTTCGCGAGTTAATAAAGCGACAGAGCCCATGCGTTTTAAATAAAGTTTAACTGGATCAGTTGAAGCAGAACGTAGCTCTGCTTTTTCTTCACGTGAAAGTGCTTCTTCGATGATTTCAGTTCCGTCGAGACGGATTCCTTCTTCATCTTCTTCTTCTTCGACAGCACTATCCATAACATCGATTTTAAGCTCGAGAATGCGGCCCATGACTTCATCGACATCGTCTGCCAGGACAATGCCAGCAGGTAGAGCGTCGTTGATTTCTTCGGCAGTAATAAAAGCTTGGTCTTTTCCTTTCGTCAAAAGACGGTTGAATTCTTTTGAATTCAGGAATTGAGCGACAGCTGGTGAAATTGGGTTACTCATTTTTTTGGACTCCCTAGTCTATAGTCTATCTGAGTTTTTCAGGTTTCGTATTTTTCAAGTTCTGGATATTTTTTTCTATTTCATTTAACAAAGTCAAAAGTCGGGTCATTTCTTCGTCGGACTCACAATCTTTTTGTTTTGCTTTTAATTCTTCTTTTTTGTTTTTTAATTGTTCCATATGCAATTTATTTTTTAAATCAAAGAGTATGCGTTGTTTTGTTTTAGAGTCTGCTTCTTTAGATTTATTTGGTTTATAATTATAAAAAGCACCCGTCACAACTTCTCTTAAATCGATGGAGTATTCCGGAGAATTCGTGAGATTAAGCACCACTGATTCGTATTCATTGTCATCAACTTCCATTGTGATTTTACGAATTTTTCCAACATATTTTTTTACCTCATCATTGGTGACTAAATCAAGGATTTCATTCATTTTCTCGAGAGAAAGAAGTGCTGGGAGTTGGACTAATTCTTGCACAAGGAGCTTTTCCATTTTACTCATGAAGATTTGCGGCGGAGAAACTTCGATATGAAAGCTTTCATCTAGGTTCAGGGGAACAAGATCAGTTTGATCATCACTGTCTGGATTTTCTCGTATGGCTTCTGTTCGAGCCTTACTTGCGGGCTGAAACCTAATTTGTTGTTTCTGACTTTTTTCTAAATGATCTTGATAATTTTGTATAAGTTGCCCTGCTTCAGCTCGCAAACCCAATCGTTTTGCA
>JAYSPR010000252.1:0-15812 GCA_043721975.1 Bacteriovoracaceae bacterium | reverse complement strand
CTTTCATAGCCTAATTTTCCTTCGATGATTTACTTAACGGAATAAGATGAATCCCAAGGTTGTACACTCTCGTCTTATCACCTTCAGCTAGGAATTCAGCCATTTTTTTTCTAAATTTCATTATTTCTTTTTTAGCTTCTAAAATACGATCTTCATTAATGGCAATTGTTATTGAAGTAATATCTCTTTCTAAAATATCATCATGCTCTAATGAGTAAATTGATTTTTCTAATATCTGTTTTTGGAAATGGCGAATTCCTGATGAGGCTACATCAGTCGATGTCGTTAAGTAAGTACTCGTGCGATAAAGTTTTCCTTCTTCATCTCGATCTATGATATCGAGTCTTAAGAGCCTATCAAGGGCCATTTTTGCTTCAAGCTCAGTGATAGAAAGCATTTTTGCTATCCACTTTGGATCTTCGTTGAAAGCTTCCATTAAAAGAAGTTGGGTAATACCGTAGTGGTACCATTCCTTCATGGCATTGAAACAATCTATGGTTAACTCTTTTTCAAATCGATCGACACCTTCGTCAGGGCCAAGACCTGCATTGGTAAAAAAAGAATAAAGATCTTCTCTCTCCATTGGTCCCAGAGAAAGTGCATCAGCAATTCTCACGGCCAGCTTAAAGGTAAGTCTTCTCTTTCCAGATAAAACCCTTGAAAGAACCGCAGGACTCACATCGACGAGTCTGGCAAAAGCTCTCAAGGAAAACTGAGTATTTTTTTTCATTTTCTCAGCTAATAAGTTTTCTAACCAAAGCTGTGAACTTTTATTTTCAACATTTGTTATTTTCATAATTTTATTATCGTATGATTTTAAAATTATGAAAGTACTTTTACGATTTTTGGTAACAAAGTGTAACCACATGGCAACAGTTGACGAAAACGATTGCCTATGGAGTTAAAAAAACTAAAGATGAATTTTTTTATTAGCCTTTCTCAATCTTTCAGAAAGTGTAAGAACCAAATTGTGTACAAAAGGATCTTGAGTCGTGAGAATCCTTTCAAAATCAGCTCTATTCATCATTCTTAAAATGCAATCTGTCTTGGCTTTCACAGTTGCCGAACGAGGAAGATTATCTAAAAAAGACATTTCCCCTACCATTTCACCAGGCTCAACATGAGCAATGATATTATGTGATTTCGTGGTTGGGTCATATTTATAAATGGCCAGCTCTCCAGAATGTAATAGATAGAGGACATCTGAAGAATCCCCTTCATTCATGAGTATCTGATTCTTTTTTAATTCCATTGTAACCATACTTAAATCTCTCTTTTTATATTAAATACATTTGTTTTTAATTTTGAAAATGACTCAATTGTTTCCTTATCAAGAAGTAGTAGATACCAAACCATCATGACCCAACTAAAATTTCCCACTTCAAGTGTAGCATAAATAAGTAAGTGAAGTAGAACTCCAAAAACGATGAGAAGAACTCTGGCCCTTGTGTAAATTAAAAAGATAAAACTTATTTCAAATAATAATGTTAAGTAATTAAAAATTCTTACTGGATATTTAAAATATTTCACCAAGAATAAATTAAGACTCAAATCTTTGGCCATAACTGGCCAAGAAATTATATTCTCTAGCGCATCTCCGGTCAAAAAATGAGGATCAGGAAGTTTTTTTATTCCTGCTAGAAAATAATAAAGTCCCAAAAAAATGATTAAGCTATTTTTAATCCAAGAGTCATATGAGTCTTCTTCCTTTAAGGGGAGGAGAAAAAAACTTAAGAAAAATAAATTTGTTATTGGCTGGGGTTCATGAATAATAAGTGGATTCCAAAGATAAAATGACATATTTAAAAAATATAACAACACTAATCCCAATCGGTTCAATTTTCCTAAGAACATATAGACAAGTAGTATTCCTATTATAAAAACAGATCCCCATCTAAGCCACATCCCATCTGAAATTAAAAATAGTAAATATTTATGCTTCCAAAGTGCTGGTGCAATCCATCCACCGCCACCAAAAAATTCTTCAAAGTGATAAAATAGACTAATGAAATAAAATCCTTGAACAAGAGCTAGTCCTTTTCTGAATAGTTTGATTTCTACTGGCATATAAAATTAACCCCGATACCTGCTTCAGTATTTTGCTTATTCTTTCCAACTTCAACAACTTGCCAACTTAAAACTTCTTCTTTTGTAAAAGCACTTAGTGATTTACATATATAATAAATAACATCAGGGCATTGTGAATGTCCTTCCTGGCATTCACTCACCCACTGAAAAGGTGCTTTGAATTCATACCAACCTAATTTTTCTAATTGTATTTGATCTAGTTTTTGAGGGCTTTGATATTCTAGAACATATTTTTTCATATAATATGCTTTTTCATCACTATTCTTTGATTTATCTAACATAAGAGTCATATCAGCTGTAAATGGTGTGAGAGGTACATCTAGACCGATAGTATGCAATGTGACGTAAAGATTACTATCAGATAAATGTGCTGAAAGAATAACTAAAAAAATAATTCCGATAAAAATAAAGCGCTTTAAAATAAGCATGAATCCTGGACTCTCCAATAGGCATCTAGGATTTCATTCTAAATCTTTACTTAGAGGACTCAAGGAAAAAGTTTAAAAACTGAGATTTTAGGATATTGGGAAGTGGACTTATTTAGGTGACTTTATTCCTGCAATGATTAAATAAGGGTTCCAAAAAAAGCTTTTTGAGAAAACTCTAAAACGTGGAGAATAACTCATTCTAAGCAGTTCTGATTTTAAATAAGAGCGCTCAAGGCTCTTAATTCCATCCATAACTAAGTGACTAGACAAACGAATAAAGCAGCAAATAATTTTTAAAGTCATCACATTTCCATACTTCCTATGAAAATCTACAACAAAAAATCCTCTCCTAGAAGATCTCGCCACCTCTTTAAAAAAGAGTTCAACTTCTTTAATGGGATGAATATGATGAACAGTATGAAGAGAGATTATTAAATCATACTCATCTGCCTTAAAGCATCTAAGATAGTCTGCATTCGCATGGTGAATGGAGACCTTCACTCCACTATTTTGACAAAGTTCACTTGCCCAATTCAATATATTCAAATCTAAGTCAAATAAGCAGTATTCAATCTCATAATCTTTCCCAATTTTTTTTAATATTTCCCGAGCCAATCCTCCAGAACCAGAGCCAATCTCTAAAATTTTTATTTTTTCATTTTTCTTAAATAATTTTAAAATATAAATTTTAAAATAAAACAAGAAAAAATCATAAACCATTAACTTTTTGTTCGAGTTATCCAACTCTAGAAGTAGACTCTTCCTTTGATCTATGTCTATATTGGGGTTGTCTAAAGCTTCATCCGCATTAATTTGTTCAGGATATTTTTTCAAGACTCTACTCCATCAGGCAATTAAAAAGAAAATGTTAAAAAAATCATCATGATTTTTAAATTCAAGAAGCTCTATCAATTTTCACATATTGTAAATCCTCTTGAAAGAATTGGATTTGATTTGTTAAAAACTCAACTCCTGCTCCTAAAGGAAGCTTGGAGGTTACATCATTATTTATCAAACTTATCTTAAACTGAGAAACAAATTCCTTATTTTGCCATTTAAATCTAATAACTCCTCTTAATGAGTCACTTAAAAATTCAATTGGAATTTCAATAAAGGCACCACTGGTAGAGATATTATGAATTTTAGCATTAACATCAACATTATCTATCTTCAAAATAACATTAATTTTTTTCTGAAAACGGTAATCTGAAACCACTCTAAATTGTTCAATACCAAGGTAGACTAAATCAGCCTGATTTAAATTTAGACTCGAGTATAAATATGACAGCTCCATGAGATTTAATGATTTTAAATCAAAGCAAGAGGCTTTAATTATCTTAAGCATTACTTCTTTATTTCTCAGGTCTACACTTTCGGCATCTGATTTAAGAAATTTAATTCTCGGATCATCTTGATAGAGAATGTAGTCAATCAATGAATCTTTTCTTCCTTTGAAAATATTTTTCCACATATTTTCTTCATGATCTCCTGAAAAATCCATATACATCAATGTAGCTAGAGCACCTTTAACATATTCATAAGAGAAAACTTTTCCGATCGTCTTAAAATTAAAAAGTGATTTATAAAAAATTGCAGCATCTGGATGAATTGTAATAACCAATGTGTTTGATTGAAAATAATCTCGGCTAAATAGATATAGGAACTTGTTAAGTAGAAACAGTATTGCATGAGAATGCTGTCTAAAATCTGGAGAAATAGATAGTGCCGAAATTTCGATCAACTCTCTTCCGGGCTTAGAACGAATTAAATTTATCTCTGGCTCATAAATTGATTCCGCTGGTAATCCAATGGGATTATCTTTTATGATTGAAACTGTCCCTATAACTTCACCGCCTTTATTAATTGCAATAACAACGGCATTATGAGGTAGGAAAGAATGAATATTGCATCTCATTCCAGACTTGTGATTCTCCATCAGCCCTTTTTTTACATAACTGTCATGTAAGAGTTCAAAAGCCTTTTTATATTCTTCATATGTTTCTGCTAATTTGATTGTGGTATCTTTAAAATCATAAACTTTTTTCGTTGATACTAATCGACGAAAAATCCATATTTTTATAAATTCGGGAATTAACTTTAATAGAAATTTCATTGTCTATATTCCGTAATTTTCGTTTATTGCTTAACTACCAATCCCAGCTCAGTGCTGCCCTCCAAAGTAAAAACAGCACCTACTCATAAAAAAGCACTAATAATCAGTAGATCTTATTTCTATTCGACACGTTAAGCAAAACACCTGAGCAAATTGGTCAAACAGCTCTATTTATTCACAATCTTCCTATAGATTTCAAACACATAGGTCATCTAATAATTTTTTACTTTTCTTCTTGAGCATATTCTTAATTATTAAAAATTTGATTTTTTGCAAAATATTCTTACTCCCAAACAAAATATACGATTTATGATAGCTCTGCAGATAAGCATCAAAATGCATTACCCAGGGAGAGCATTTTACCGCTCCTCGATTGAGTAAAATTTTAAGTGCTTCTGTTCCAGCTACACCTGCACAAAGATAAGGCCCCATAGCTAACGAGGGTGCCTTATTTTCGTTTAAATTACTCTTGGTTTGATCCACAAGATATTTGACCTGCTTAATCGTTGGGGTTAATCCAACTAAAAACTTAATAGCAGAGATCTCAGATTTATCACTGCCATCAAATCCAAAATGTTTATTAAAACTCATCGACTGTTTATTAAAAACAATCAAAGAGGCTCCCATCCCAACTGGGGCCACTGTCAAAGCTGGGATATTCATTTTTTGAGCATACTCAAAAATTTGTCGTCTAATTTCAAAAACAAAAAAATCTAATCCATCTAAATAGAGGTCACATGAAAATAAAAAATCTTCTATATTTGAGCCTTTGATACCTTCACTAAAAATTCTTATATGTGCATTTGGATTTATGTCTAAAACTTTCTCTCGAATGACTTCTACTTTTTTTTTGCCTAAAGAATTTATTCCACTGCAATTTTGTCGATTAAAATTTTGAATTTCAAATTCATCAAAGTCTGATAAATGAAAATGACTAATTCCGAGCCTTGCTAAGACTTCTGCATAATGTCCGCCGACACCACCCATTCCAGCAATAGCAACTCTCTTCGTTGAAATTATGGCTTGTTCTGATTCTGTTATCCAACCGAGATTTCTAGAGAATGCTAAATTATAATTATAATCATCCATGATTAACCCGTAATTAATGATTTTTCTTGCAAATTAAATACAAGGCATTCCCTTTTTTTCTATGACAGAGAATTAAAAAATTTGTGTCATTTAACATTTTAACGACTTCCTTTTCTTCATAGGGACGAAAAAGAATTCCCTTTTTCTGTCCCCATCTATTAATTCTTTGAGACAATCGATCAAGCCAGGAATAATTTCCTGGGTAAAGTAATACATTCATGGCAATGGTCCCGTCATTCTTTAGGACACGATGTAATTCACATAAAGCATTCTTGATTTCTTTTATTGTATGGAATGAGTTGGCAACATTAATCGAGTCAAAAAAATTGTTCTCAAACCTTAGATTTGTTAGATCTCCGAGTTCGATAACTATATTTTTTCCAACTAGTTTCTTTTTTGCACCATTTAACATTTCGGGAGAATAATCAACACCATAAAAAGTAAAATTTTGACTGTAGAATAAAATTTTTCTAACCTTTAAGATATAATTACTTAAAGTTCCTGTTCCTATGGCTCCTTCAAGATGAATTTTACCAATATTTTTATTAAAAAAATTTATCTGAGACCAAAGAGAATCCCTATAAGAAAATGTCAAAATAAAAAACCCACGTAAATCGTACCACCAAGGTGTGGATTTATAAGCCAATGGAGAAACTTGTGAAGATGAGTATTTTTCAAATTCAGATAATTTATTATTTTCCATATTACCAGCTTATATTTACTTTTTACTTTGCAAAACCAACAATTTTCTTGGAATAATACTTTCTCTATCTACTCCTGATGCACATGGATTAAAAATGGATACATTGAGTTCTGACTATTCTTTTCCGGAAGATTTAAAAAAAGAGTTTAAAAAAAAGATCTTCCTAAAAAAAATTTCTCAAAATTTGGTTCTTTATTGTCGAGCAGATAAATCTCAAGAATTTATGAATCAAAGATTGGGCTATAAATTTAACCAGTATGCAAAATGGGAAAAAGGCCACAAAGCAATCTTTTGGAATGATTTGTTGAAAATTTGTGAAGTAAGAAAAATAAAACTAACTCCAGCTCTTTCAAGTCGATTTACTTTTAAGGCAAGTGAAATTAATCAATCAGGAATACATATTCTTAATTTTTATCTAACAACTTTCTTTCAGCGAAAAGTCACATTGATGGCAAAGTATCTTGAAATGACACCATCTATGCTCAGAAGACTTCATGGACTAAAAAATGAAATACCACTCATAGTTATTATTAAATTGTTTTTATATCGGCCAATTTTTTTCTTATACTTTCTGAATGAGATAAATGTAATTGATCATTTCTCCGAATTAAAAAATGAATTTAATAAACTAGCTTCACTGGAGCAGCTTGAGGCCATCTCTCCATTTGTATCAGCTGTCCTTTACTATACTATGACCACAGACTATAAGAACCTAAATAGACATAGTTCAAAGTTTATCGCCACCAACACAGGTCTCAACATAAACCAAGTGGAATTGGCAATTAAGGAATTAAAGCAGAGACAACTAATCACATTGATTGATCAAAAATATGTTATGAATCAAATGGCATCAGAACTTCATACTTTAACCGTAGATCAAATAGTTAAAATTTTGAGTTATTGGAATTTTCGAAGTGTAAGCTATCTAAAAAGAAAAGTTGATAATCCAATAAAAGCTAAAACCAGAAACCATACAAGCTTTAGAGTCTTTACAGCAAGTAAATCTACTACTGATAAAATTGCTGAGAAATTGGCTCAAACCTATTATGAGATTAACCAATTAATAAAAGAAGACTGTGGCAAGGATGATGAAGAAGTTGTCATGAAAGTTTTGTGCTTAAATTATTTTGGAATAGAAGAAAGTAAGCCCGTAGAATTGATCTCAGATTTAAATTTAGGTTTAATAGAGTTAGAATAAAAAAAGGCCCTCATACGAGGGCCCTTTATTTATCTAAAAAGGCTTTAAAGCATTTTTAAATTACTTCATTTCTTTGAATTTATCAGCAAGAGTTGCAGATTTTACTTTATCAGTCGATTTGTACTCTCCACCGTGAGTGGCAGATTTGATTGATAGAGCAATTTTTTTAGCTTCTTTATCAACTGAAATAACCATTGCTTTAGGCTTATCACCTTTCTTGATTACATCAGATGGCTTTTCAACTCTTTCTTCAGAAAGTTCAGAAATATGGATTAAACCTTCGATACCAGTTTCAAGTTCTACGAAAGCTCCAAAGTCCGTTACACGAACAACTTCTGCCTCAACAACTGTTCCAACTGGGAAACGAGATTCAATTTTTTTCCATGGATCTTCTTCTAATTGCTTAAGACCAAGAGAGAATTTTTGGTTTTCTTTATCAACGGCCATAACCATTGCTTCTACCGTTTGCCCTTCTTTAAATTCTTCAGCGATTACGATATTTTTCTTAGTCCAAGAAACGTCAGAAACGTGGATTAATGCATCCATGTCTTCGCCTAAGTCTACGAATACACCGAAATCAACGATTGATTTAATTTTCCCTTTAACCTTATCACCAACTTTGAATTTCGCTACTAGAGCGTCCCAAGGGTTTGGTTGAAGTTGTTTTAGACCAAGAGAAATTCTCTTGTTTTCAACATCTACGTCCAATACTTGAGCTTCAATTCGATCACCTGCATTGAAGTGTTTAGTTGGGTTTTTAATTTTGTTTGTCCAAGACATTTCTGATACGTGGATTAATCCTTCGATACCATCGTCAAGTTCAATGAATACACCGTAATCTTTTACAGAGACAATTTCTCCAGCAACTTTAGTTCCTGGGATGTATTTGTTCTTAGCTTCTTCCCATGGATTAGCTTGAACTTGTTTTAAGCCGAGAGACACTCTCTCTTTATCAGTGTCGAACTTAAGAATCTTAACTTCGATTTCGTCTCCGATGTTAAGAATGTTGCTTGGGTGCTTAACTCTTCCCCATGACATATCTGTAATGTGAAGAAGTCCATCGATCCCACCAAGGTCAATGAAGGCCCCGTAGTCAGTAATGTTTTTAACGATCCCTTTAACAACCATTCCTTCTTCGATTTGAGAAAGAATTTCACCGCGCATTTTTCCACGCTCTTCAGCAAGGATTGCACGACGTGAAAGAACGATGTTCCCACGTTTTTTGTTGAACTTAATAACTTTGAATTCCATTGTTTTACCAATGTACTTATCTAAATAACGAGTTGGACGGATGTCAATTTGCGATCCTGGAAGGAAAGCCTTAACTCCGATATCAACCGAAAGACCACCCTTAACTTTTGCGATAACTGTACCAGTTAATGGTTCACCAGATTCGCAAGCAAGAGAGATTCTATCCCATGCTTTTAGGATTTCAGCCTTGTCCTTAGAAAGGATAAGGTTACCCATGTTTGATTCTAGCTTTTCAAGGTAAACTTCGATTTTATCACCTGATTTAATTTTCAGTGATCCGTCGTAGTTTTGGAATTCTTTCACTGATACAAGACCTTCTTGCTTGTAACCAATGTCTACTGTTACGTAGTCTTGACCGATATTGATGATTGTTCCCATGAACACTTCACCTTCTTCGAAATTCTTAGAGATTGCACTGTCTAGTAGTGCGCTGAAGTCCGTTGCAATTTTTGTTTCGATGTCTTCACCAATGACGACGTCGTAACCTTTCATCCAACTTGCTTTCAGTTCTTGTTTTTGAGCCATAATATACCTCGAGAGATTTTTTTACCTGAAAAAGATCAGGCCCCAGCTTCTGCTTTAAAAAAGAGTTACTAGATTTTGTTTGGGCAATGTACGTTAAAAACGGATAGAAGTACAGGGAAATGCTAGAGGAAAGAGTCAATTTTTTGGAAATTTCTGTAGATATTTAATGCCGAGAGAGTCATGATATTGGTCTATGAATAGGAAACGAAAAAAGTTGCAAATCTTAGCCTTGCCATGTGTCTTTTTTGTTATTTTAAGCACTTTGCTAATGACTAAAAAAACTTATGCCCAAAGTTTAGAACTTGAAAAAACCACCGTGGGAGAAACCCGGGTCGAGGTGGATCTCAAAGACTTCACTATCATTCACAAAAACCAAGAAGTCGCCGCTTACTTTATTCCCAAGACCGTGGTTTGGCAGCGAAATAGAGACAATCTTCTCACTCCCAGAGTCCTTTTAAAAATAGCCATTTCTCCTGGCCTTTTAAGTGAAAAGACGATGGTGGAACACAACTCTTCCACTTATTTTCTTTCAGTTTCTAAAAGTGGAGTTGGAATTATTGATCTCGCTATCGATTTATTTAATCCCGGCATCATTAAAGTTTTTAAGGGTGAGACACTCGTTGATGAAATTTCAATCGAAGCCAATAGTGAAAAGAAAAAAGATAATAAACAATTAATCGATTATTCTTGCAGCCCTTATGCTTTAAAAATTAAAGGTGCTGAAAGCGATTATTTATCTGTTGGTTGCAAACTTGAAAGGCTCGGTGACATTGGACGTGAAACGCCACGTTTACTTGTTACACTTAGCTCGACAAATATGATGGCCTTTAATGGGGCCCAACCTCCCTTTAAATTGATTCTCACCGACAACTCTCCGGTCTTGATTCAATTTAAAAATCGCAAAAATGAAGTGAAAAATTTATCTATTGAAGCCAATCTTCCCAAAAGAGTTTACCGCTTAAAAGTGGCCATGGGACTTGGTCCTTATTTTTCTTCGTCATTTAAAAATCAACAAAAAGAAGGCGGGCAAGTTGGCGGCAGTCTTATGTTTTATGGCAAGTTTGATCTCACTCAGTCTTCATCGCTGCGTTTTTTTAATGCTACTGTTTATCCTAAGACTCTCTTTAATAATGCTGGATTCTACCTGTCATATGATTTAGCAGAAATTTTAGATGGAAGAATTGTTCTCAATACCCTCTTAGGACTTCAAGGACTTCATTTTAAATACAATCAAGATAGTAAAATGAGTTTTGATTTTCTCTACCCTCAAGGATTTGAGCTTACTTATAAGCATCTCTTTAATCGAGAAAATTATCATCTTACTTACGGGATGTTTTTATCTAATGGTGAAAAAAGCTATACGAATGCCTGGCTTCGCTATGGAACATCACTTTTTTATGAAGTAAATTATATTTCTTGGGAAAATAAAAATATTAAATACCACACATGGGGTTTATCGGTAGGCTTTCCCATTGGCAAAGGTTATTAAGTCTAGCGCTTTCTAAATAAACGCACACGCCTTTGAACTGACTTGGCATAGAGATTCATAAGATGGGATTTATAATTTTTATAAGAGTGTTCTCTTTCGATAAAAAATTTATAGAGCCTAGTTTTTTCACGATAAACCGCTTGCCCTAGAATCATTTTTTCCCATTTATCTCGAAGCTCTCTCGCATCGAAAATTTTATAGGTTTCGCCGACTCCTTCATACTCTTCAATTAAGTCTTTACTACAAAAGTTGCGAGTGACAATAACGGGAACTTCATGAACGAGAGCACTAATGGAAAAATCCTCAATGAGTTCTTCAGGAGCATTACTTATCCATAAATCTAAGCGACAAATGACTCCAATAATATCTTGAGTTGTCACAAATAAGACGTCTTCGGTAATGTCAGTATTTTGAATGTCTCGCATAAGATTAGAAAGATAAGGCATAGTTTGAAATTCAACTGGTGAAAGTAAAACAAGCTTACTTCTTTTGCCAGCAGGAGCTTTTTCATTGACCACTTTTAGTGCCGACAAGAGCGGAATGAGATGATTATGATCACTCAGGCCTGGAGAGACATAAGTGCCAGCTAAAAAATAATCGTGATAGAGTTCAAAATTTAAGGCAATCTGATGAGGATTCACGGCCTCTTCGTATTTAATTCCCATTCCAAAGTATTCAATTTTTTTAACTGGTAAACCGAGATTGCCAATCACATCTTGCAAGAGATTTTTATTGGCAACAATGAGAGAATCAATTCGTGAGATTAATGGTTTATACCAAAAACGTTGTAGTGGTTTATCAATAATATTATCTTGGGTAATAATGAGTGACGTTGTATTTTGTCTTTTTAATTGAAAGCTTAAAGAAAAAAGCAGTTTAAAGTCATAAAAATGGACAATATCCACATGGCATTTTTTAAAAGCGGCTTTTAATGAGTAATGGCGATGAAAAGAAAAAAAGCGGTTAATGAAATGGTGCTTATAAGGAAGAATTTCTATTTCAAAATGGGCCGCAACTTTTGCTACAAATGAATTCTCATAAGCACAAAGAGTGACGTTATAACCGTGACCTTTGGCCTGAATCATATCTCGAAAAGCAAAACGCTCCTTAGTACTCCAACCTCGGCTGGGGAGAATATAAAGAATATTGCGTGCGTGCTTATTTCTCAAATTAAGGTACCTTTATTCCTGGCTTATATTCAACTAATTCACCGTAAATAGAACCGATCTTTATTTTCGCCTGAAACTTAAGTAATCTTCTCTCTGAATCGACCCCGTACCAGAAATAAATATCTCCACTTTTTTTAAGGACACCAGGAAAATTTGTTTCTGCCTTAATTTTTATGGCACGTGTGTCCTTTCCATCTACACTGGTGGTTTCCTCACCTAAAACATCGACTTTTAGAAGCCAATATTTTCCTCGTGTGATAACAGGGAACTCATAAGTATCTCCCTTCACCAATGGAAGACCACGGACAAACTGAAGTGCTGAAAATGAATCTTGGGCTAGCTTTGGAATAATATCATTTCCTTTTTCGTCTTTATTTGATCCTTCTTTAACTCGCTTATACCAAAAAAATGTTTTTAGTTTTTCGAAATCAAATAATTGGAGATCATCTACATTTTGTTTTTTCTCTCTTTGGATGAGAGAATATTTTAATGGCAGGAAAGTTTCTTTTTCTACATAACTATCAAGCTTGTCATCAAGCCAATAGAAATATCGATACGAATCACTTGATTTAAATCTCGCAAAAAAATGGAAGGCATCTTTATTATTCACTGAAACAACTTCTTTGGACATTATGGTGATGTAACCTGCCGTTACGCCAAGATATGTGACCGACATAATAGACTGCTCACCTTGATAAAAAACTGGCTTAAATTTATCCCAAGATAATTTAGATTTTTGGTCATAGCCTTTAAATAGGTCTGAGTACTCTGGAGCTGCCTCTGTTTTATCGTGAGCTGGAGAGACCGCTGCTGCGACAACAACTTTTGGTGTTTTTTTGTCTTTTACTTTACCTTTCGTTTTTGTCTTAACGGCCACTTCAACTTGAAGGGGAGGTGCCGTAATTGTCTTTTCGCTCAATGATTTATCTTTGAAGATTTGAGCTTGATCGTGATCGAGATCAAAAGTCGTCGTGAGATCTGTTGTTTCATCTTTAGCAAGTAAGACTGATTTCTCCTCTTCATAATTTGTTGCACATGAAGATAAAGAAATAATAAGAGTCAATAAAAGTAAAAATGATTTCATTTTTTTCATAAAAATGGCCCAGTATTAGTTTTGAAAGCAGGAATCGATGACTTTTAAGCTCGCTTCTTTTCCAGAAAGAAATTCAACATCAACTTCTAGAAATACAATAGATTCATCTTCAATAATTTTTCTTATTCGAACCATATCTTTTTCAGTTGTAACAATAAGAGCATCTTCACTTTTTGCATAAGCTAATAAAGCATTAATTTCATCCAGCTTGAAAAAATGATGATCAGGGAAAGACTCTGTCACAATTAGATCTGCACCCAATTCATCTAGAAGCGTAAAAAAAGATTGAGGGCTAGCTACACCAGCAATTCCAATAACTTTTTTACCTTTGATTTGCTCAACGGTATAAACCAAATCATTAGTATGATTATAAAAACCATTTGGCTTAAAACCAATTTCAGCAAAATTAATATTTCTCGGCAAATAAGGTGCAAGATATTCTCGCAAGTCCTTCACTTTTTCTGGCCCCGCAATATCAGCTTTGCCCAAAACAATGAGATCAGCATCTTTCAGCGCTTGAAATCCTTCTCTCATATATCCGAGAGGTGCTACTGCATATTTATGAAGTGGCATCATGGCATCAAATAAAACGATATTGAGTTTGCGCTTAATTTTAATGTGTTGATGACCATCATCAAGAAGAACAACATCTGGTTCAATTTTAGGAAAGTAAAAACTTAAATTTTCACTGCGCTTTTTACCAACGACAATTGTAGTGTCCTTTAATCTTCTGGCAAAAAGGAGAGCTTCATCTCCATAATCTTCAGGGTCAGGTGACATTTTTCCCGAAGTGATAAGCCCACTTGAGTTTTCTAACTTGCCTTTATACCCTCTCATGAGGATCATCACTTTTTTATTTTTTTGCTGGAGATGCTTTGCAAGCCACAGAGTGTAAGGTGTTTTACCAGTTCCACCAAAAGTGAGATTGCCAATGGAAATAACTGGAACTTGAAAAGAGCGTTGTTTTAAAACACCGTAATCATAACAAGCTCGCCTGACAAAATAATAGGATTCCCATAACCATGAGACTGGTGAAAAAAAAACTCTTTTAAGAAGTGGAATTGATTTTTTTTCCATACGATTTATTTATTACTTCGACCATGTATTGAGGAATATTAATTTTCTCACCACGTACGAGTTCTTGTGTGAGTTTTAAGTCTTGTTTTAGCACTTCCCGCTTCTCTTTATTATAGTACCAATTGCGAAAATACGACACGATATTATAGCTTGTCACCTGATCTTGTAGGAGTTCTGGAAAAACCAAACGATTTTGTATGATATTCGCTAGACTAATAAATCCACGATAATTCACAAGCGTTTCATAAATAAATTGGTTGAGTAATGAAGTCTTGTAACAAACGATTGTTGGCACTTCATAAAGTGCACATGTTAGTGTCACTGTTCCGCTGGCGGCAAAAGAAAAATCTGCATCCTTAAGAGCTATTGTAAGTGAATCATTTGAATATTCTTCATCGAAATAATTTTTATAAGAATCATAAAGAGCACTTGAGACTGAACTAGATTTAACGATAGCTACCCTAAGCGGGATGATTTTTTTTAATTCAGTTAAGGCTTCGATAAAAACGGGAAGCAAAGTTTCAACCTCAAAATGTCTTGAACCTGGAAGTAAAAGCAATTTTAATACTTGATTGGTGCTTTCGGCTTTACGATATCCGCTTAGATCCTTTTTTAAGCTTGTCCAAAGTGGATGATCGATGCTGATGACATTTTTTAATCCGCGCTCACTAAACCACTTTTTTTCAAATGGAATAATCGTAAATAAGGTATGAACTGAGCGGGCCAGTTTTTTGACTCTATATTCTTTCCAGGCCCACGCTTGGGGAGCCACATAATACAGCACTTCGATTCCACGTTCTTTGAGTTTTCCCGCCAATTTTAAATTAAAGGATTGAAAATCTACTAAGATGGCCGTCTTAGTTTGTCGTTTTTCTACTTCTAATAAAAGATTGTCCATGGCCTTAATGTAAAAAGGAATCTTGGTGATAACTTCACTGTAACCCCAGGAAGAAAAATCATTGAGATGGTAGAGTAACTCTAGACCTTGAGCTTTTAATTCATCTCCTCCAACTCCATAAAAATCAATTTCTGGGTTGGCTAATTTCATTGAAGGAAAAAAACTTAGTGTATGTTCTTCACCAGATTTTTCACCGGCAATAATTAAGCAGCTCGGTTTGTTCATTAAAGAAGGACCTCTCGTCCTGACTTAACACTTTCTAAAACTTTATCAATAAGCCTTACTGCCAAAAGACCGTCATCAAGTGAGACGATTGGTGCTTTTTTAAACATAATAGATTCATAAAAGTTTTTATGCTCTAACATTAAATGGTCACGTTTTTCGTAGGTTTCTAATTTAACAAATTCTGGACCGGACTCTGAACCTAATGCTTCAGAAATTTCATTTTTCATTAAATCGACGAGTAATGTTCCAGAGAGATTTGAGATTTCAAGTTCGCGAACTTCTTTGGTTTGATTTCTTCCAACAGTAATGGTTGCTCTATTGCCAGATTTAAAACGAAAATTAGCCGTCACATAATCATAGTGACTTGTTCTCTTTTTAAAACCAATGGCATCGACACTTATCGGTGTTTCACCAAAGAGATAAACAAGTAAGTCTAGATCATGAATCATTAGGTCTTGGACAACAT
>JAYSPR010000251.1:0-11739 GCA_043721975.1 Bacteriovoracaceae bacterium | reverse complement strand
TCTATTTATTTGCTGTTGGGCCAAATCAAGATAATCTTTTTTGATGGCCTGATAAGTGTCTTCTAAAGGCTCTCTAAAAGCACAGTTAAAATGAACCGGTCCTTTTTTAGGAAAGAGTGATTTATGAATAAGGTTTGAAAGACTAGAAGTGAGAGCTAGAGGACTAATTTCTTCCGAAGGTGCTCCTAAATTCATTTCACCTTGAATATATTGTCCGTAAAATTTGGTTTGATCCATGGTCTGGTTGTCGTCGCAAAAAGTGAGCTCTGGGGGGCGATCGGCCGATAAAACAATTAAAGGCAAATTAGATTTTTTGGCCTCTACTACTGCGGGCATATAATTGGCTAATGCTGTGCCGGAAGTACATACCAGAACGGCAGGCTTCCCAGTTGATTTAGTATAGCCGAGAGCGCGATAAGCAGCTCCTCGCTCATCTATGCAAACATGTAAGGCCAATTCATGATTGTAGGATTTGAAATGAGAAAGGGCCGCAATAAGGGGGGCATTTCGCATACCAGGGGATAAGTAAAAGGCCGTAATATTATTTTTGATAAACTCATCAACGATGAGACTAGACCATAAGCGATTTAAGTTTTGAGATAATATTTTTTGTGACATAAATTTAAATCACTCCTTGATTAATAACTTTTAAAAAAGGCTGCATTTTTAGTCCCGTCTCTTTCCATTCTTCTTCAGCATCTGAGCCTTTAACGATTCCAGCACCACCAAAGATGGTGAGCATTTGATCTTCTATAAGGCCCGATCTAATGCCAACGGCAATTTCTGAAAAATCTTTTGAAAGAAGTCCAACTGGGGCCGCATAATAGTGGCGATTTTCCCCTTCTATTTCTTTTATTTTTAATTTGGCCTGCACCGGAGGGATTCCTCCCACTGCAGCCGTTGGGTGCAAGGCCTCGATCAGATCAAAAGGAGACACTCCCACTAACGTTTGCGCATCGATTTTAGCCTGGCGATGAAAAATGTAGGGAAGCTTCATTGTAACAAGTGGTGATATGACAAAATTCTCAGTTAAGTTTTTAAGTTTATCTTTGATATCAAAAGTGACAAGGTCATGTTCTCTAATGAGCCTTTCGTTGTTTATTAAAATTTGTTCGTTTACTTCATCATCACTGGGCGTTGGACCTCGAGGCGCACTTCCGGCCAGAGAAATGGTTTCGAGTTGATTATGTTTAAGCGTAAAAAGTCTTTCAGGTGTCAGGGAAATAAAAGCTGTCTGGTCATTGAATTGATGAAAAATAGTAAAGTGAGAACTATTTTTATTTGCCTGGTAGAGAGCATTGAACATCACGGGAAGTTCAATTTTTTCATTATAACGAAATATTTTTTTTCGCGATAAAACGATTTTTTCAAGTTCATTTTTTAAAAAGAGTCTGTGAGATGTCGAAATCATTTTCTCCCATTCATCACTTTCAGGCTTTTCTTCGTAAGACACCCAGGGGCCAACGAAAGATTCCCAAACATTGGGATTAAAAATTAAATTACTAGGAGAGTAGGTCTGAAATTCTTGGGAGTGAAAAAGAGATAAAGTGAGAATATCATCTTTTTTGACAAAGACCCACTCAGGCAAATAAATTTTAGGAAAAGAATTTTGCTCGAAAGTTCCCTGGTAGACGAGATAGTCAGGATGACTTTTTAAAAATAATTTAGCGCCAATTTCAGTTAATTCTTTTGAGATACCAAGGCCTAAGTAAGAAAAGTTATGATCTTTAGATTCATAATAAAAAACATTTTCAGTCGCAGCAAAGAGCATGAGTTCATTTAAAGAAAAGAGAAAAGAAGTAAAAGTAAATTGATTCTTACCTTTTAAGACTTCCTGATCGATAACTTTCAGTTCCTCCCTTAAGAAACTATCTAAGTTCATTCTTTTTTATCGCCTATGTAGAGTGTCGCGATACCAAAAGTGAGTGGGATCATTTTTAAATCCTTAAATCCAGCATTTTTCATGAGGTCTAAAAAGTTTTGTCCATAAGGAAAATCTTCAACACTTTTATTTAAGTAAGTGTAAGCATCCTTGTGTTTTGAAATAATATTTCCAACAAAAGGTAGGAGGTGCCTGAAATAAAAAAAGTAAACTTGTCTGACGATGAAATTTTCAGGAATTGAAAATTCCATAATCATCAATCGACCATCTTTTTTTAATACACGGTGAATATCAAAAAGTGATTTTTGTGGGTTCGAAAAGTTTCTGATTCCAAATGAAATGGTGGTGAGGTCAAAGGCCTTGTCTCCCGTTGGGATAGTGACACCATCTCCAATCATGAGATTAATTTTTTTATCGAGACCTCTTTTTTTCACTTTGATGATACCGAGATCGACCATGCCTTTTGATAAGTCTATTCCGGTAATTTTTTTGACACGTGGATCTTTAATGAGAGTCAGTGGGACGTCGCCAGTCCCAGTTGCTAAGTCTAAAGCATTAATAGAGTCTTTGTTAGGCAAATGCTTTAGCATTTTATTTCGCCAATAAATATCTATGCCGAAAGACAGAGTATGGTTTAAAAGGTCGTAGGTCCCAGCGATTTCATCAAAAATTTTATAAGATTCTTTTTTTCTTTCGCCTAATTCGTTATTCATTTTTTTTCATGCTCAGGTTAATCACTTCTTATGTTTGTCTAAGTTGTTTTATAGGGGCTTAATGAGCATAACTTACCTTAAACATCATGCACATAGCAAGATTAGGATTTACATTAATTTAGACATTTGCTAGGCTAGGCTAACCCTGTACCTACTCGCAGAAATAAGAGAAAATAAGAATGATGAAAGATTTTCTCGCCTCACTTCCAAAAGAAGCGATCGAGAGCTCGCAAAATATAGACTTAAAAATACGTTCGGTGAATGCTCACGCTGCTATTGACGCCGTCCTCTCAAAAACGGTTTTAAAAGGTGGAAAACGCCTAAGACCACTTTTGACATTCCTTATGGCCCATTTATTTAATGTAGATTTTAATTTGGCCTTACCTTACGCAAGGGCCACTGAATTAGTTCATGCGGCCTCACTGTCTCATGATGATGTTATCGATAACGCAACGATAAGAAGGGGTGCTCCTTCCATTAATATTGAAGCCTCAAATAAAAAAGCGGTTCTCGCCGGAGATTATTTACTCTCAAGCGTTATTGTTGACCTCTCAGCTGCGGGGAACCTAGAGCTTGTTCGTGAAATGTCTTTAGTCATTAAAGATCTTTCTGAAGGGGAATGGCTGCAGTTAGATTTAATTTCTGATCGAAACTATACGCGAGAAATTATTCGCGAAGTGGCCGAAAAAAAGACTTCATCAGTCATGAGTTATTGTGCTGTGGCCCCGGCCATTTTGGCAGGCTCCTCTGAAGCAATCGTTTTTGAATGCCGTGAATTTGGTAGAAGACTTGGTCTTGCTTTTCAATTGATTGACGACACTCTTGATTACTCTGGGGATTCCATGAAAGATCAAGAATTGGATTTAAAAAATGGTGTCGTGAATGCAGTTGTCTTCGAAGTGCTCGATTCAAATAAAACTCTTATGAATCGTTTTTTTAAGGGTGAGAATTTAATGGATGTTGTAAATGGATTAGATTTCAGTCCATTTGTTCAAATAATTTCAGATGAGGCACAAGAACATTTAAAGTCAGCACACACTTCACTAATGATTATTCGTGAGAGTTTAAAAAATAATTATAAAAAGAATGAACATGAATTAGATAAGAGAGTCGAGGCCTTGGAAACAGTCATGGCCTTCATGGCCTTGAGACAAAGTTAATTTATTTCCTACTGCTTCTGACTAACCAATTGATACGGTAAATATTATTTTCTAGGGTTTTTTTAGGAATCCAAAAGTTACCATTATCACATTCGATTTTCTCTTTTTTAGGACACTTGTTGGAGTAATTATACTTTAATAAATACTCGCATTCTCCCGTGTCTTTATTGGGACGTTTGCCAATAATTGTTCCAGAATGATTATCACTTTTGCGAGCATAATTTTGTCCATATTTAATAATATCTATATCTAAAGCGATTGTGGCAGGTTCTTTTTTTGAGAGCAATTCATCTAGCTTGCTTATAAGTTTTTCTTGCGGATAATCTCTTATGTCTCTTTCGGCTGTTCCGTAGCGGTATTTTAGTCTGTGGCGATTTTTACATGCGACATCTAAAAGTGCTGCTGCTTTTTTATCATGTGAAAGTTGATTGAGAATATTAAAAACATCAGCATCTAGGTCTTCAAATGGTTCTGTGTCGATAAGTTTATTTTGACAAACAATTTCCTTGAGTGTTTTTTTAGGAGAGCTTATTTTTTTGAAGAGCTCACTTAATTTTGCCCAATCTCCATTGGTAAAATTTGTGTCCTTCTCAAGACAAAGTCCTTTTGAGCTTTGAATCGCCACCACGAGAGCAAGGTCATTATCTCCACCAACCTTAGAGTAATCTTTCACTTCATTGTCTCTCAAGTCGTCATGGGTATGATACTGTAATGCTAAGTCAAAATATGACAATGGTGTTTCTTCATAAAAAGAAATCATCTCTGTTGCCGTCATTGCAAAACACCATTCGAGAACGCCTTGATTATTATTTTTAGGCATATTGGCCGTGGACACCATTTTTTCTTCGCACGAAACTGGTGGAAATATAGGTTTTGGAACCTCTGATGAGGCCTTATGAGAATAGTTTAATAATATAAGCCCAATGAAAATTTCTTTAAGCATAAATAATTATCGGCTTATTTTTCATTCGAATGAGGCAAAAAAAAGGGCCACTCTTCAGAGTGACCCTTTTAGTCAATTATAAATCTATCTATCAATACGACAAGTTTGTCTGCCACGGATTTCATATGAGCAAAGGTTTAGGGCCTTTCTGCAGGCCTCACCTTTTACGTCACTGCCAACCGGACCTGTATGAGAGGCCAAGTAGGATTCAATGTAGTATCCAGCAGGATCAAATCTTCCAGCACTACACTGCTCTGTAGTTTGACGAGGTGGTCTTGGATCGTGTCCACCTGTTCCTCTGGTAAGGCAACGCTTGCCAAAAGAGTCTCCACGAGAGAGTTCGTAGTTACAAAAATCATCTGATTGTCTGCAAGCTTCCCATTCATTTTGTCCGTAGCCAGTAAAAGATCTAAAAATTGATCCAAATGTATCAACTAAATCAGTTCTGCACATCACTTGTGAACTTGGAGGAATCGGCGGTCTATTAGGAGGAAGAGGTGTTGTGTTTTCTACTTCGCAGAAAGCATCATAATATCTTCCATAACTTTGTCCTTCCGATAGAGACGCTCTACATGCATAACCAGCTTCGCTACAGGCCGCATCTTTTGAATAAGAATACCTTGTCAGGACTTCATACTCATATCCACGGTAATCTTTAATTGAGGCCGAACAAGGCACATCAGCTTGTGCTAATGACGAAAGTGTCAGTAATAACATTCCTAATATAAGCTTCATTTTATTTCTCCATTCATAAAATTTATAAAACAAATTACCTTAATTCCTATCTTGGGAATCTTGGCGGTCTAGGTGGAACTGGTGGTTTACCTGGATTTGTTGGGTAGCTCGGGTAACTTGGCTCACGTGGGTAACTTGGTTCACGAGGTGGAACTGGTCTTCCCGGGCCATGGCCTGGATAATGTGGGTAGCTTGGTTCACGTGGGTAATGTGGCTCACGAGGATAGTTTGGCTCTCTCGGAGGTGGGTAGCTTGGGTAAGTTGGAGGGTAGCTCGGTGGGTAACTTGGTGGATACGACGGCGGGTAGCTCGGCGGATATGAAGGCGGGTAGCTTGGTGGGTACGAAGGATAGTTCGATGAAGTCGACTTTATCGCACAGAATGCTTCGTAGTAATATCCTCTTGATTGATAGTCTGATAATTTTTGACTACAATCAAATTGAGCTTCTGAACATGCAGAATCTACACTGTACGATGTTCTCGTAAATGTGTCGTACTCATAAGTTGAATTGTAACGATACTCTCTGATAACGCTTGTGCAGTATTCTGCATGGGCGTCTGAAACTGTAAGTGCAGTTAGTGCAAAGACTAATCCTGCTAATAAACTTTTCATAAATTTCCCCCTAAAGAAAATAAGTTAAATAAAAGATTCCTATTTTAGGGTTTACTCAAAGAATTTTACTTATTCAAACATCAGTCAGCACTATGTGTAAAAAAAGGCCGTATTTACGGCCTATGTAAGAATTTTTTTATGATTTTGTAGCTTTTGGGACCATTATGGCACTAGTAATTTTATAACTCTTTCCATTCCAATCGTGCGGATAAAGCCCGCAAGCTTAGGTCCTTTTTCTAGTCCGATGAGCTTCTTATAAAGAAGGGTGAAGACATCCATAGGCTCGAGTTCTTGAGCATGAATCATCTCATACATGCGCTCGTGAAGAGATTTATCATCGCTGATATTAGTCCACTCGGTTTTTAAATAAGTATTAAGTTGAAAAAGGAAGATCTTTTCTTTTTCACTGAGATCGAGCTTAAAGACTTCTTTATTAAGTGAGAATTTAAATTCTTCTGGCGCAGAGTTTTCAATCCAGTAAGCGGCTCTTTGGGCACGCTCAGTAAAGCGTCTTTCATCACGTTCATTTTTAATTTCATTATTATAAAAACCGCGAGCTCGCTTTAAATCCAAATCATTAATCTGAAGGACATTACAAAGATGTCGGAATGCAGGTTGAAATGGCATCTCGGTTGGAGCTTCTCCAATTTGAGAAAGCTCATATACTCTTTTGGCCATAGCAACTTTTTTCTCATTACCTGCTTCAAGACCATAGGCCATTCTCTCCATGCGATCAAAGTCTTCGTAGTTTTTAATAACATCTAAGTCAAATGAAAGACCAAAATCAATATTGGTTTTGTAACTGGCAAAAATCCATCTGACCATCTCTGGTTCATAAACATCAAGAACATCATTCACTGTAACTAGGTTCCCTTTAGAAGAACTCATTTTTCCGCCCATGCCTTTAATAGACACGAAGTCGTATTGTAAATACATGGGCGCTTTCCAACCGTAAACTTCAGCGACAATATCTTTAGCTGTTGTAAAAGATCCACCTTGAGAGGAGTGATCTTTACCACCTGGTTCGAAGTCGACTTTTTCTACTGACCATCTCATGGGCCAGTCCATTCTCCAGGGAAGTTTTGCTCTTGAAGTTGTTTCTAAATCCAGAGAACCCAAATGATGGCAGTCTTCAGCATCACAACGGTAATCGAGTTTATTATGTCCATCGTAAGATGTTGCCGTAGTTTTATCGCGGTTACATTTTTCACAATAAACCGAGACCGGCATCCAATCAGCTGGGAGTGGAGTTGATCTCCATTTATTTAAAATAGCAGCGACTACATCTTTTTTAGCGAGTGTGAGTTTAATTTGTTCTTTGTAAGCACCAGAACGGTATTTTGTCGCTTGGTAAATAGGCTCTAGTTCAATTCCCATTTTTTTTAATTGAGCTTCAAAGCTTGCTTCATGGTGAGCGGCGTATGATTTGTGGTCTCCAATTGGATCTGGGGTGTCTACGATGGGTTGAAAAAGAAATTTTGCCAGTTCGTCTTGCTTTGGAAGATTGGCCGGAACTTTTCTAAAAGTATCGTAGTCATCCCAAGAGAAAATAAAACGAACTTTCTTTCCGCGTTTTTTTAATCCACGGGCAACCAGTTCAGTGGTCATCACTTCGCGGAAATTTCCGAAGTGAACCACACCAGAAGGAGTAATTCCACTAGCGAGAGTATAAGTTTCCTTATCTTCTTGGCGGATAAGTTTATCGGCAGTGAGGTCGGCCCAGTGAACAGCGTCGTTTAATGCTTGAGACATATATTATTCCTTATTCTAAACCGAGGCGAACTTTGAGGTCGTCTTGGGTTAAAGTTCCTTTTTCAACTTCTAAGTTAGCAATCACAAGGGCCCTTTGAAGCAGTGGGCGTTCTTCGGCCACACATACTGAAAGATCGATGTGCTTTTGGTTTTTAACTTCGGACCATTTGACGGCTTTTTTTAAAAGGGTGATGGCTTCATCTAATGTCATTAAAATTTCCTTTGAGAGGTCTTAAAACAAGTACCCCATGATAATGAAAGAAAGCTAGCTTGAAAACAAGAATTGACTGCTATTTCGTGATGCGTTTATACAAATAAAAAATTATTGGCAATATGAACATGAAGCCGGAGACTCCCCAGATGAAGGAGTTATCTTTATAAACAACTCCTTCGATGGCATCAAAAGCCGCTCCATTTTCGTTAAAATCTTTACTCCAATAGGAATGAAAAAATATAAAAAAACTTAAAAAACTCCATAGAGTCGATAGAGTTAAGAGTAGTGGCCACAAAATTTTTTTAAACATAAAAATTAGTGACCCTAATTAGTGACCAAGATAAGCTTTTCGAATGTCATCGTTATTTAAAAGATCTGAAGCTAATCCTTGAAGGGATACTTCACCATTAGTGAGAACATAGGCACGGCTTGAAATTTTTAAAGCGAGATTGGCATTTTGTTCAACTAATAAAATCGTCATACCCAATTTATTGATCTCAACAATCGCTTTAAAAATAGTACTGACTAAAATGGGAGCGATTCCCAAAGAAGGCTCGTCTAATAAGAGGAGAGTAGGCCTGCTCATATACGCCCTGGCGATGGCGAGCATTTGTTGTTCTCCACCAGAGAGAGTTTGCGCCAGCTGATTTTTTCTTTCAAAAAGTTTGGGGAAAAGATTATAGACGAAATCTAAATCTAGTTTAATTCCATCTTTATCTCGTCTTAGGTAGGCACCCATATCAAGATTTTCTTTGATAGTGAGATTGGCAAAAATTTGGCGACCTTCGGGAGATTGAGCAAGTCCCAGTGCCGTAATTTTGTGGGCCGGAAGTTGATCAATATTTTCTCCCTTATAGAGAATTTCACCAGACGTTGGCCTTAAGAGACCTGATATCGTATGGAGAGTGGTGGTTTTACCAGCACCATTACTCCCGAGGATTGTGACAATTTCTCCTTTATTAATTTGAAATGAAACATTTTTTACCGCGTGAATATTGCCGTAGTAAGTATTGATGTTTTTAATTTCTAAAATACTCGTGGTCATATCTCTGCCCCTAAGTAAGCTTCGATAACTTTTTTATTGCTTTGAATATCTTTAGGAGCACCTTCTGCAATTAAATTTCCATAATCAAGAACGTAAATTTGTTCGGCGATTTCCATTACGAGATTCATATCGTGTTCGATTAAAATAACAGCAATTTGAAATTTTTCTCTGATAAATTTTATCAGACCAGATAGTTCGCGCGTCTCAGTGGGGTTCATTCCCGCAGCGGGTTCGTCTAATAAAAGTAATTTAGGCTTGGTGGCGAGGGCCCGGGCCATTTCTAATTTTCTTTGAGCGCCGTAAGGAAGGTTTTTTGCGAGGTGATCTTTTTTGTCATCTAAGTGAAAAAGTTTTAAGAGTTCAATTGATTCTGTGGTGATTAATGCTTCTTGGGTTTTAAATTTTTTTGTTCTAAAAATCCCATCAAAAAATGAGTAATTAATTCTGGTGTGCCTGGCGATTTTAATATTGTCGATGACACTTAAATTATTAAAGAGCCTGATATTTTGAAAAGTTCTAGCAATTCCCAGCTTCGTTATATCGCTTGGTTTTTTTGCACTAATTTTTTGACCTTCTAAAGCAACTTCACCTTCAGTTGGAGCGTAGATTCCTGTGATCATATTAAAAAGCGTTGTTTTACCAGCACCATTTGGGCCGATGACTGCAATGAGATCGTTGGCCCCAACATTAAAACTCACATCTTTAACGGCCGTGAGTCCACCAAATCTCATGGTGACTTGCTTGATTTGAATGAGGGGAGGGTGATTCGTACTCATGCTTGGGCCTCCTCTCTCGATTGTCCCTTCGCTCTTTTATGATTTCGTCTTTCAAATAATTCATGAGGTCCAAAAATTCCTTGAGGCCTTGTGAGCATCAAAATAACCATGAGGGCCGAATAAATAGACACGCGCCAAGTGGCGATATCAGAATTAACGAGTTTTAAAATTTCCGGTAAGATCGTGAGGATAATGGCCCCTACGATTGAGCCGCTGACTGATCCTTGCCCGCCTAAAATCACCATGACGAGGATGCAAACACTCCACATGAAATTAAAATTATTGGGATGAAGAAATTGCTGATCGTGGGCAACTAATGAGCCGGCAATTCCAGCGATACCAGCACCAATAATAAAAGAAAATAATTTAAAAGAAAATAAATTAACACCCATGGTTTCAGCGGCGATTTCATCTTCACGGATGGAGATAATGGCGCGACCAAAAGCAGAGCGCTTTAAATTGAGCATAAATAATGTCGTGAGTATAACCAGTCCCCAAACCCAATAACTATTGGTCCATTTCGGAATATTAGTAAAACCACGAGGGCCACCAACACTTTCAGTATTCATAATAATGATTCGCAAGATTTCACTAAAACCAATGGTGGCAATGGCCAGGTAATCTCCTTTTAATCTCAAACACGGAATGCCAATGAGAAGTCCACACAAGCTAGCGGCACTAAAACCAATGAGAACGGAAATAAACATATTTAAAGTTGGATCAATAGGAAGAGCAAAGTAAACACCGTAGACGGCACTAGCGTAGGCACCAACTCCCCAAAAACCAGCGTGGCCTAGAGAGAATTGTCCACAGTATCCGTTGATGAGATTTAAGCTCAAGGTGAGCGTGATAAAAATACCAACGTTAGTTAAAATTTGAAGATAGTAATCCATTTTCTTAGA
This sequence comes from Bacteriovoracaceae bacterium, assembly GCA_043721975.1. Classification (GTDB taxonomy): domain Bacteria; phylum Bdellovibrionota; class Bacteriovoracia; order Bacteriovoracales; family Bacteriovoracaceae; genus Bacteriovorax. Next base: position 1,004 of record JAYSPR010000251.1, on the reverse strand, counting down.
CCTTGCCTTATATCTTTTTTTTTAGACTTTTTCTTTAACGTTCTTACCTAAAATTCCAGAAGGCTTAACCAATAAAATAATAATGAGAATAAAAAACGAAACTCCGTCTCTGAAACTTGATTTATAAAGCCCGGCCACTAAATTTTCTGCGACACCTAAAATAAATCCACCGAGAGCTGCTCCTGGAATCACTCCAATACCACCGACAACCGCGGCCACAAAGGCCTTAAGACCTAAGCTCATACCCATCATCGGCTCAACAGACATCGTATAGCCCATGAGAATGCCAGCTAGTCCCGCAAGGCTTGCTCCTAGAAAAAAAGTAAAAGCAATAATTCTGTTGGTGTTAATTCCCATGAGCTCAGCCGCTTTTAAATTAAAAGAAGTCGCTCGCATGGCCACTCCAATTTTTGTGTAGCGAGTAAGCCACCACAAAAAAAGAAGTATAAATAAGGTGAGAATAAAAATAAAAATTTGGATATTAGACACATTAATTTCACCAAAATTATAAATCACTTCAGTGAACACGGGCGGAATCGTTTTTGGGTCAGCTCCAAAAACTAACTGGCCAGTATACTGAAAAAATAAAGAAGCACCAATGGCCGTGATGAGGGCCGGAATTCGCCCTTCATTTCGAATGGGTCTATAGATGGCCCGTTCGACAATGAGAGCAACAATACCAGCGCCCAACATCGAAGCGATGATGGCCACTGGCATGGGCAAATGGAGTTTCAAGGCAAAGTATCCACAGAAAGCACCCAGCATAAGAAATTCACCGTGAGCAAAATTCACGAGGCGAATAATTCCATAAACCATGGTGTAACCCAAGGCCACTATGGCGTATAGTGAACCTTGGGCAATTCCGTTAATGAGATACTGAAGACAATCCCAGAAAAAATAAATCGTATTTTGATTCATTTAAATCTTTCTTAAGGATTCACTCGACTGTGGAAAATATATCCAGAAGGTGTTGCTTCTAAAACAACCGCCGACTTCGTAGGGTT
>JAYSPR010000250.1:0-27848 GCA_043721975.1 Bacteriovoracaceae bacterium | reverse complement strand
AATTAAAAACAGGAAAAACAGGTGATATCCTTAAAGCCACTTTGGGATCTTGTTTAGGGATAATCTTTATTTGGAAGGAAGAAGACCTTTGTGGACTTGCTCATTGCCTTTTGCCGGAGACTGAAACGATAACTGGTGAGATCAGTGCAAAATTTGTGAATCAAGCGATAGCATCACTTATGAAGATAATGAATATTTCAAAAGGAAATATTCCTGATATAGAAGTGTATTTAGCCGGTGGGGGAAATATGATGAGCCAACTCTTAAAAAGTAAGAATTCTCAAGTGGGGGTGGCTAATATCGACGCTGCCCATAAGTATTTATCTCAGTATGGTTTTAAAATAAAAAAAGAAGTTCTCGGTCACAATTGTGGAAGTGAAGTGGTTATTGATTGTACTTTAAAATCAGTGGAATTTAAATTGTTAGAAAACTTAAATGTGGCATAAAGGATTCTATGGAAAAGACTACGACAAAAATTTTTACATCATTTCATATTGATAAATCAGAAATTGCAATCGATGTAGGCTTTGTACAGGAGGTAGTGAATTTTCCTGAACAAATAATTCCGATGCCTTTGGCACCAGATTTTTTAGTCGGTATTTTTAATTTGCGTGGGACAATTATTCCTGTCATTAACTTGAAATCCCTTTTAAAATATTCCACCACAGAGATAAGTAATCTTCAAAAAATAGCGATAGTTGAAACACAAGGTGCAAAAGTAGGGCTGTTATTTGATTCAACCAGTGAGATCTTGAGAGTGTCTTCAAAGGATATTAGTGATTTTGATTATGTCGCCGAAGGCTCTCATCGAGTCATTTGCGGAGCAATTAAGCTAGATAATGGTGCTAGGATTCTACAAATCCTGGATACGAATGTACTTATTAATATTGAAAATATTCCTCAGATATTAGATCAACAAAAATTGACAAAGAAAAACCTCAAGATTGATATTCGTCACAAGTGCATTTCCTTTTGCGTGAAAAATTTAAAAATGGCATTTGAAATTTCAAAAATTCACGAAATAGTAAAAGTTCCAGAAATATCCAATTCAAGCTTTCAAAATGCATCAATCTTAGGAATTATGAATTTGAGAGGATTAACTATTCCAGTGGTTAGTTTTGCCAAAATTCTTAAAATAACAAAAGAAGATGAAGAAGAGAATCTCATATGTTCAGATAAAAGAATTATTATTTTGAAGCTAGAGCGAGCACTGGTGGGGTTAGTAGTGGATTCTGTTGAATGTATTAATAGTTATTATAAAGATGACGTTATGGCCGTTCCACTTTTATCTAAAGAGAGAGTTGCCATGTTTCAAGGCTGCATTAAGATACAAGACGAAAAAGAAATTTTTCTATTATCTCATGATCACATCTTTTCAAATCAAGAAATAATAGGTGTAACTGCCGGTCACAGTAAAATATACCAAATGTCCGAAGATGAAAAAATATCCAAAAAGTCAGTTAATCGTGAATCCTATATTTCATTTAGGTTAGACCATTTATTTGGGATCTCTATAAAAGATATTCGAGAAATCATCAATTACAGTGATGAAATACTCTCAGCACCAGGCATGCCTGAGTATGTGAAAGGAATGCTCAATTTACGCTCACAGCTTATAACGATCATCGATACTCGCTGTCTCTATAAAATGGACTTAAAAGACAGTCTGGATTCAGAGGCTAAAGTTCTAATATTTGAGAACGACTCTGAGAAATTTGGTCTAATCGTTGACTCGTTAGAGAGTATTTTAACAATCGATCATGGTAAAAAATTTAAAGTTCCAAGTATTGCTACATCAACTATTCAAAATCAATTTCAAGACGATATAAAAGAAATTGTATCGGTTCCCATGGGAGAAAAAGAAGGAGCTTTGATAATTCTCAATGTAAATTCAGTTTCAGATAGAATCAAGTCTTTAAAGAGTGCTTAATTCTAGAATTACTTGCTCCAAAACCCATACACAACTCTAGGTAATAGATAGTTTGCCTTTAAGAAAGTACTTGCACTGCTGATCTTCAAATTATAACAAGTAATTTTAGAGCCACCCATGACAGTTTCTGGAAGTTTTTGAAAATCAATTTCACCAGGATTAAAAATATTTTGCAAGGCCTGATCCATTCTTTCTTGCACATTAAATTGACGTACATCGTTTTGAGAGACGGCCATGAGAGAGGCTCCACAGTAGCGAACGAGCAGAGTTGCTTTAGGATTTGTTTTATACATTTTTGCGCGGTCTTTGAAAATTCTTGTATTGTCGTCTTTCATCATAGAGGCTTCAAAGGAAGGAAAAGCCGAATTAGTATCTAGGCTCCATGCACTTGCTGGCATTTTTGATTTCTCTCCATTTTGATCTTCTAAAGTGACATCAACATAAGTTGTATTTAATTTTAGTAAAGTTGAACTCAATGAGTCTTCTGTATAAATTTTATTTGCCTTGACTCCAACAAGTTTAAATTCGGAAGCATCTGGAACATAGTCTACTGTAATTTTTTTAAAGGCATCAGTGATAGGCTTATTGAATCCATAAGGCGTGATGATTTCATTTATATGATTACTGTCAACGATGAGATTCTTTTCATCTGAGACGGTTAAAATAATATGCGGAATGAGATTCACATTCTTGACCATAAAGACATCAGTGTAAAAACTTTTTTTCTGGCCGATTTCTGGAGAAAGCGCTGAAATTTCTTTTTCACGCAGTTTTGCTTCTTTGCTAGTTGTCTTCGTTTTTAAATAAACGGCATATCCAATGATTACAACGAATATCAGAGTAATAGAGACCACAATCTTTTTATTTTTCATCCCTAAATTATAGGACGAATTTAAAATAAATCCACTCTACTGAGTCGAATTTTTTCTAATCACATGACTATTCATATCTTAGTGCTTCGATCGGGTGTAGTTTTGAAGCTTTCATGGCCGGATAGATTCCAAAGACTATTCCTATCATGACAGAAAAGCCAAAAGCGAGTAAAACCGAGTTTAACGAGACACTGGCATTCCAGCCAATAATCATAGAAAAAGTAAAAGTGATAAGCCAACCTAAAATGATTCCCATAAAACCACCTAAAAAACTCACCACCACAGATTCGGCTAAAAATTGCATGAGGATGTCATTTCGTTTGGCACCTACGGCTTTTCTAAGTCCAATTTCTTTTGTTCGCTCTGTCACAGAGACAAGCATGATGTTCATAATTCCGATTCCACCAACAACCAAAGAAATAGCTGCGATGGTCGCTAGAAGAGTAGAGATAGTTTTACTGCTTTGTGAAATAGCATTTTGCAATTCGGCCATATTAAAAATTTGAAAAGCATCGTCTGATGTTGAAATGGGAACTCTGTAGCGTTTAATCATTGCTTCTTTGGCACTGGCCTCTACACTCGCAATATCTTCACGCCTGGCAACTTGGATATCAATGGAGTCCACATAGTTTTTTCCAAATAAACGATACATGGCCGTCTGAACAGGAATGAGAATGCGGTCATCTTGATCTTGAGGACCAGAAGCTCCTTTTGCTGGTAAAATACCTATGATTAAAAAATTAATTTTATTAATTTTTATCATGCTCCCTAAAGGATTTTTGTCACCAAATAATTCTCTAGCGACAGTGCGACCAACAACTGCGACGAGTGCTCTTTTTTGGCCTTCTTCGAATGAAAAGAAGCGTCCGTAGTCGGGGATGGTCGTTCGCATTTGAGCATAGCTTGGGCTGACTCCTGCAATTGAAGTATTCCAGTTTTTATTTAAGTACGTCACTTGGCCTCTACCTGTCACATTAGAGGAGACGTCACTGATGGCAGTGATTTGTTTTTTTAACGAGAGACTATCATCTATGGAGAGTCTTATACGAGAGCCACTTTCTTGCATGACTCCACCAACGCGAATATTGCCGGCGCGAAGAACCAGAAGGTTCGATCCCATAGAAGAAAGTTGTTCTTCTATTGATTTCTGAGCACCAGAGCCTAAAGCAAGCATGGCAACGACAGCTGCAACTCCAATTAAAATTCCCAGCATTGATAATATAGTTCTCACTTTATTTGCAGCTAAAGTTCGAAAGCCTTGATTAAAATGTTCAATGATTTCTTTCCAAGAAAAAGCATTAGCATAATGACGTAAGGATTTTGTATAGGGTAATTTCGTTAATGGATTAGACCTCACATCACTTTGAATGACTCCATCGCGCATACGAATCAGGCGATTGGCCTGTTTTCCAATTTCTTCTTCGTGGGTAACGATGATAATCGTAATACCTTTTTGATTAAGCTCTCTTAATATATTAAGAATTTCACCTTCGCTTTTGGAATCGAGATTTCCGGTGGGTTCATCAGCAAAAAGAATTTTGGGAGAGTTTGCTAGAGATCTTGCAATGGCAATTCTTTGTTGTTGTCCGCCTGAAACTTCATTGGTTTTATGATGGATTCTGTCGGACAGTCCAACTTGAGAAAGTAGTTCTGAGGCTTTCTTAAAATCTAGTTTTCCCTCGGAGTAAATCAATGGTAAGGCCACATTTTGCCAAGCTTCTAGTCTCGGTAATAAATTAAATTGCTGAAAAATAAATCCGATTTCACTTCGTCTAATAATGGCTAGCTCATCTTCTGAGTGTTTGGCCACTTCAAGATCATTCAGTTTATAAGATCCAGTGGTGGGCACATCAAGAAGTCCCAAGATATTCATCAAGGTGGATTTTCCAGAACCAGATGGGCCCATGATGGCCACAAAATCTCCACGCTCAATAGTGAGGTCAATATTTTTTAAGACATCTAATTGATGGTCACCCATTTTAAATGATTTTGCGACATTTTTAAGTTCAATCATTTATTTACGTTTTCCGCCTCTAGGGAATTTTGGACTGAATGGATTATTTGATTCAAGGGAACCATCTCCAATAGAATAATCTTGAATTAAAATCACCTCACCGGCCCTTAGACCCTCGGTGATTTCAGTATTTTTTCCATCTGTAAGTCCTGTTTTAATTGGCACTTCTGTAGGCTTATTGGATTTATCATTCATATTTTTTTTAAGGACAACAGTCACGCCATTGTTGACTTTAACAGCTTCACTCGGCACGAGAGGAATTTGTTTTTTTGACATAATAAAAAAAGTTATATTAGCAGTCATACCACTTCTCATAAAATCTGGTGTCGTCTCGGGCTTCACATCAATGGCATAAGTTGTAACATTATTTGTGGTCGTAGCATCAAAGGCCAGTTGATCAACTTTCGCAGTGACACTGTTATTTGGGTAAGCATCTAGGATAATTTTAGCATCACTTTTAAGTTTAATTTGAGCAATATCTGTTTCATCAACTTGAGCTTTGACGGTGAGGTGATCAGACATAGTAAAAATAGCATCAGCATCAGCATTAGTGAACGTCTGTCCAGGTTCAACGCTTTTTAAAATAACAGTCCCTGTGATGGGAGCGAGTACTGGAGTTGGCAAATAAAGTTCAGACCATTTTTTATACTCTTCTTCACCTTTAGCTCTCGCTGCATCCAACATTGCCGCTCTTTCTGTTGAACTCATCCAAGCAAGAGTTTGACCTTTGGTGACACGAGAGCCTTCTTTAATCAGAACTTGATCAATACGTCCGGCGACGGGAGCTTTTATTTCCAGACGATTTTTGGGTTGAACAGTTCCAGTGGCTAAAATCGTAAGATCGATGTCGCCTAAAACAATAGTGTGTTCACTATAACTGACTTCAGCTTTTTTGGATTTTTTATAGGAGTAATAAGTGATTCCTCCAATGAGCAGAATACTTAATGCTGCAATTATAATAATTTTACTATTTTTCATGGAATTATTCCTTTACCTTGAGTATTTTCCCAAGATGCTTCTGCCACCACTCGTTCACGAATTTTGAGAGTAAAATCTTTTTGGCGATTGATAAGTTCGTTTTCAATAAGATCCCATTCATCGAAATTAGAAATTCCATTATTGTACTTACTGCGAGCGATGTCTGATCTGACTTCGGCAGCTTTTAAAAAAGCTTGGCTGACATTGACGGCAAGACTAGCTTCTTTAAAATTAACAAAGATTGATTGCAAGCTTCTCTTTAATTCTTTCATTTGATTTTCTAAGCGTTTTTCAGATGCCATCACTAAAAGATTTTGCCCGGTAGAGGCAAAGTAGTCACTGCCACCATTAAAGAGCGACCATGAAAGTCCCGTAGAAACCTTCAATGATTTACTATCGTTAGGAAAAAATGAATTGCCTGATTTTTCTATGGCCCCGGAAATATTCCATGTAGGATAAAAATTTGCTTGAGTTTGAACTCGGTTAGCTTCGGCACTTATAAAAATGGCCTGAAATTTTTTTGCTGTTGGTGTAGAAGTGATTATTTGGTCGTAATTAGGTTCAGCGCTTTCATAGTCGAGAGCTTTTGTTATGGGAGCATCCTTGAGTTCAATTGTTTCGTCATTTTCACTCAGATTGAGTATTCGTTTTAAAAAGAGAAGACTCGTTTTCATCGTATTTTCTGCTTTCATAAGATCCATTTTAGCTCCTTCTAAGTAGGCCTTAGAAAGAAGCACAGATCCTTTATTTTCTCTGCCGTTATCAAACCGAAGCTCAACCATTCGCAAATTGTCTTCACGGCGCTTTTTGATATCACGAGATAGGCTCAGTGAATCTTTTGCATAAAAATATTGAGCAAAGGCAGATTTTAAATCAAAACTTATTTGAGATTTGGTTTCTTGAAAATTAGCTTCTTCAGTTAATAGTTTTCCAATTGCCAGTTTGATTCCGGCGCTATCACTAAAGCCATTAAAGAGATTTTGAGTAAGCGTTAATGACCCAGTATAGTTTTTACTTGTACTCGTTGCAGAATTTTTGGGTTCACTGGTGAGATGATTATAGGTCAAACCAAGATTGAGTTCTGGAAGAAATTGACCGTAAGAACTCTTTACATTCATTTCAGAAGCGTTGAAAGATTCTTTAGCCGCTTTTAATTCTAAGTTATTCTTAATGGCCAAATTAACAGCATCTTCATAAGACAGTGATAATTTCGCAAGAGCTTGAGTTTGAAGTATCGATAAGAAAGACAGTAGTAATATTTTTCTTTTCATAAGCTTATCCAATGGTGAGTGGAATGATCTTATCTTATAGTTCGCTCTAATGTGCGTCAACCACTGCGGCAGGCTTCACTCGCAATTTTAAAAAATACCAAGGGATGAATGAAAAAGAGAAAATAATCATGATGATCCACATAAGTTGATTGAAGCTCATCATAAAGACCTGACCGTCGAGTCTTCGCTTGATACTGCCTAAAGCTGCTTTATTTTCTTTAATCATACCCACACTCGAAGTCATTTTTTTAGAAAAAGCAGACTCCATCTGATAGTAGACTTGTTGAGTATTTGTATTGAGCAGTGAAACTCTTGAAGCAAGGTCAATATAGTTTTGATGACCACGCATCGTTAAGAGCGTGCCAACAAGTGCAATTCCCATACTTCCACCAATTTGTCTGGAGAGATTAAGTAGACCCGAAACTTGCCCCATGGCCTGTCCCTTAAACTGACTTAAGATGCCCGAGTTGATAGGAACAAATAAAAATGCGAGAGAGAAGCCACGAGTATAAAGCGCAATCATAATGTCACTTTTAGATGAAAGTGGAGAGAGCTCTGTCATTGTCCATAAACACACGATGAGTCCAGAAAGCCCAATGAAAATTAATTTCTTCACACTGACTCCAGAGACCATCAGGCGTCCTATTAGTGGCATCAAGGCCATGGTGAGGATTGAGCCTGGTATAAAGAGCGTTCCTGTTTGAGTTGCAGTATAATGAAAAACGCTGCTGACAAAAACTGGCAGAACAAAAAGAACCCCATAAAGATAAAATCCTAATAGTCCCATGAGTAAAATACCATTAACAACAATTTGCTCTTTAAGGAGGCGAATATTGATAACAGGATTTTTAACCTTAAGTTCCCACCACACAAATGTAGGCAAAGAGATAATCGTTGTAACTACACAAGTAATAATCATTTTAGAAGCAAACCAATCATCAGCTTCGCCTCGTTCAAGAGCATACTGAAGGCAACCAATTCCTAAGACTAGTAAAATGAGTCCAATTGAATCGAAACCTTTTTCTTTAACGTACCCTTCTTCGTGTTTAGAATCAAAAATACACGTGGCCCCTAAAAATAAGGCGAGAAGTCCCAAGGGAAGATTGATGTTAAAAATAGATCTCCATCCGAATTGATCAGTGAGAAATCCACCAAGCACCGGGCCCAAGGCAGGGCCAACCATAACACTCATTCCAAAAATGGCACCGGCAATACCAGCTTTCTCTTTGGGAAATTGTTCATAGATTAATGTTTGAGAAGTTGGAAGAAGAGCTCCTCCGGCCAGTCCTTGAAGAATTCTAAAAATAATAAGAAATTCTAAATTGGGAGCAAGACCACAAGCAACCGATGTGATTGTAAATAAACCTATACATCCCAAATAATATCTTCTGCGCCCAAAGCGCTCACCCAGCCAAGCAGACAAGGGCAGAATAACAGCGTTGGCAATAGCATAACCAGTAATAACCATACTGATATCTTCTAAGGTCGCTCCTAAATTTCCCATCATCGTTGGCAGTGCTACATTAACAATGGAAGTATCAATAATTTCCAAAAGCGACGCGAGAACGGCGACAAAAATAATGATAGGTGCTTTAATATTTGGCTGATCTGTTGTTTCCATAGCTATTACTTTCCCTATCCCTACTCAACAAATTAGTGTTTATGAACTTTGATAAAAGCAGATAAACCTGTCTTTAATTTTTCACTATCTTCAGCTGATAGATTCGTAATAAGAATTTTCACCGGAACTCTTTGAACAACTTTTGTAAAATTCCCAGTGGCATTATCAGGAGGAAGCAAAGTAAAAGTGGCTCCCGTTGCAGAGCTAATATTTTCAACTTTTCCTTCAAAGCTTCTCGATGTAATGGCATCAACATTAATATCGACTTTAGCATTGAGTTTGATGGCCTCAATTTCGGTTTCTTTAAAATTGGCCACAATCCATCTTTCACCAGCATCAACAAATCCAATAAGAGGAACACCAGGAGAAGCTAATTGCCCGACTTCTGCAGATTTTTTGGCAATAAAACCATCTGAAGGAGCTTTGATTTTTGTGTTAGATAAATTTAATTCAGCTTGCGAGACTGCTGATAAAACAGCTTCATACTTAGCCTTAACGTCATTATATTGAGCTGTTGAAGTGTCAAATTGTTGTTGGGACACAGCGTTTTGTGCCAAGAGATCAACAAGTCTTCTATAGTTTTTTTCTGCATCTCTTTTTCTAGCTTCAATAGAGGCGAGGTCTCCGCGAGATTGCTTGAGTGCATTTTCATAATCACGCTCATCAATTTGAATGAGAATGTCACCTTTTTTTACTTTTTGCCCTTCAGTAATATTCACCTGAACAATGTAGCCTGAAACTTTCGGAGCAAGCATAACACTATGGCCGAAAACCTGGGCATTATCAGTTGTGACAAAAGCTATATGCTCATATGATAAGTAGATAACAAGAAAGGCAGCGACTGTGCCAACAAGCCCAAGATATTTTTTCTTTTTTTGATCCATGATTATTTTCCTAATTTATTTAAATTTAATTTTAAAATGATAAGATTTTTTTTCCAGTCGTTAATTGAAAATTGATAAGAGCTTCTATAGCTCCAAGTTGGGCATTAATAGCACCGGCCTGAGATTTATAAAGATCTGATTCAGCATCGAGAAGATCAGTGTTGGACCTTGATCCGACACGCCTTCCTTCGCGGGCCAAACGAACACTTTCTTCTGATTTACCAATATCGCTTTTTCTTGCTTTATATAAAGATGTGTAGAAAAGAATTTTTCTAATCCAAACTTCTAAATCTTTTTTAGCTGCAATTTCACTCAAACGATAATTTTTTTCATTTTGAATAAATTGCTCAGTGCTTTGTCTCGACTTAGAATAAGACACTATCCCGTCAAAAATATTCCATGTGGCCTGTATACCTGCTTGGTAAGCATTGCGATAAGAATCGGTGAGAGAGGTATTGAGGTTATTGTAAAGTTGATATTGCCCAAAAAGTGAAATTTTAGGAACCCAAAATTTCGATTGAGCTTTTTCTAGGTAAGAGTATGAGTTCGTTTTGTTTTTTAGAGCTAAAAGATCAAGTCTGCTGTTGAGTGAGTCTTTGTTTGGGTTCAATTGTTCCAAACTTTCAGTCGTTAAATTGTTAATCTGAGGTAATTCACCGCTGACTTCTAATGAATTATTTTCCGATCCCATGAGTTCGATAAGATTTTGACCATTAATAGCAATGTTGTCTTCTGAGTTAAGTAATTCAGATTCAGCATTTGAAACCTGCACTTCTACGCGAAGTACGTCGTAGTTGGTGGCCATTCCATTTTTCTTAAAGAGTTGGATTTCTTTTAAGTGATCTCTTAAAATTTTAAGATTCTGTTCTGCAATCTGCTTAAGAGATTTAGAAGCAAGGGTACGATAAAACGCTAAACTTACACCCATTTCTATTTTAAACTTCGACCAATCAGCTTCGTTTTGAGCGGCTTCCTCTAATAATGAGGCAGCACTCAAACGATTGATGCCAGCAAAACCTTCAAAAATAGGAAGAGTTGTAGTGAGGGACAATTGGCCGTTAGGAATGATTTGAGGAACGATTGTATCTGTCGTTGCTCCAGCAAATCTTATATTTGTTAAAGCGTATTTTTTATCAAATAAATAACTGGCCTGGGCAGATAGAGTTGGAATGAAGGTTGATGTGGCCTCAATTCTTTTCCAATAGGCTTCTTCTTTAACGCTGTTAGATTTTTGAATAACAGGTGAAGAACCCAGGGCTAAATTGAGAGCATCTTGGAGAGTAAGACTATGGGCAGATTGACTTAAAATTAAGCCAAGTAGGCATAGGATGGGTAGTTTAATAGCTGTTTTCATTTCTTGCCTCGATGATAATAATTAGTTTTACTTTAAAATAGTTTGCAATGCAAACTATTTGTGTTATAATCTATCTGTGAAAGCAAAATCTAAGTCGACAAATAATATTGATAAAGTCTGTGAAATCGTCGTTCATAAAGAGCTCAGGGTTTTTTTCGGCTATAATCTCATCAAATCAGGTCTCATTTTAAGATCAATAATGGATTCCAGAAATACGGAGCATTTCGAATTAAGTACTCCCGAATGTGGAATTCTTTACATTTTAAATTCAGGTGAAGCAACTAACCAATTAGCTCTAGGTTCTGAACTTGGCGTAGACAAAGCGACGATGGTTAAAGTTATCGACAAGCTTGAAAGTCACAAACTGGTTAAAAGAGTCGTAGATCCCAAGGACCGCCGCTCAAAAAATGTTATTTTGACACCGAAGGGAGAAAAAACACTTTTAGAAATTAAGAAACTTCGCACAAGCCTTGAAAAAGAAATCTTTTCTTCATTTTCTAAAGTAGAAGAAGAACAACTCCGTGCGCTCATTCCAAGATTACTTGAAAGTGTCATGAATATAAAAAAATAATCTCAATTTTTTGTATTTGATGATATGGTAGAACTTCATATGAATGAGAAGACAGCAAATCCCAAAATAACTTTCTTTAAAGTTGTGGTTTTTTTTCTTAAATCACTTAAATGGTTTCTTATTATTAGTGTAGCCTTGACACTTTTTTATCGTTTTGTTCCCGTGCCTTATACTCCGCTCATGTTCTGGAGAAGTACCGCTTCGCTTTTTACTGAAGATCATTTTGTTGGTATAGAAAAAAATTGGGTTCCTATAGAAGACATTTCTAAATCCATGCAGCAGTCAGTAATTAAAGCAGAAGATTATAAATTTTATCAGCATTTTGGTTTTGACTTTGAGGCCATAGAAAAGGCCATGCAGTATAATAAAACTCATAAAAAAACGAAAGGTGCGAGCACCATCTCTCAGCAAACTGCTAAGAATGTTTTTCTATGGCCCTCAAGATCTTGGATAAGAAAAGGATTAGAAGCCTATTTTACAGTTTTAATAGAAGTGATTTGGCCCAAAGAAAGAATTCTCGAGGTTTACTTAAATGTCATTGAACTTGGAAAAGGTGTTTATGGCGTTGAAGCAGCTTCTCAGAAATTTTTTAAAAGGCCTGCTAAGAAATTGTCCAACGCTCAGTCCGCCTTAATGGCCGCAGTTCTTCCCAATCCAATTCGTTTTAGAATCGATAAACCTAGCCGCTACATTTCAAATCGTCAAAGAAGAATCATGGGGCGGAAAGCTCCTCCACTCCTTGCGACGACAGTGGTTTCAGAATTAAAAACAATTGAAACACCAGAGGAAAAATCTAAAGAGTTCTTTGCTTTAAAATTTGATAGTGAAGATGAAGATGAATCCGGTAAAGAAGTTACTAAAGAGGCCACTAAAAATGAAGAGACCCAAGAAAATTCACCAATTAGTCCTACTGAAGAAAAGGGAGCCGAAGCTCCCATGAATGACTAAAAATACTTATTTAATTGTTCGAGCAAGATCCAATGCTTTTAATAAATCAATTCTTCCACCTGAGGCCATTTTATTGGCAAAGCTACTAATTTTGGTCACAGAGGACATCAAAACATTTTTTAATTGAATTGGTGAAAGATTAGGATATTGAGAGAGAACTTCAGCAGCGACACCAACAGTTGTTGGACTTGCCATCGATGTTCCAGACATTGATGCATATTTATTATTTAAAACAGTTGAGTAAATGCTTGAACCAGGTGCAGCGACATCAACATTGATTTTACCGTAGTTTGAAAAACTACTCATTCCACCACTGCTAGTTGTTGAAGCTACGATGAGGAGGTTATCATTAGGGTGATTAGCCGGATAGGTTGGATTCTTGTCAATATCTTCTGAGGAATTTCCAGCGGCAGCGATAACAAGAACACCAAATTTATCTTGAATATATTTTAATGTATCAGGGATGAGATTGCGACCTTCGTTAGTACCTTTTCCAAAAGAGCAATTAATAATTCTTGCTCCATTTTTTGCAGCATAAATAAAAGCTTCAGCCACATCAATATCAGTTTCATCACTTGTATTAGGAACTGTTCTTATTCCCATTAGTCTTACGTTTGAAGCGATTCCAGCAATTCCAATTCCATTATTTTGTTTTGCGCCTATTGTTCCGGCTACATGACTTCCGTGATTGTGAGTGTCTTGGTTATTTCCAGTGGCCTTTCCGTTACTATCGCGAACAAGAGTGTTAATACCGTTAACATCATCTATATATCCATTATTATCGTCGTCAATTCCGTTACCTGAAATTTCATTAGGGTTCACCCAAAGAACGCTTTTTAAATCCTCATGATTTTTATCAATACCCGTATCAACGATTGCAACAATAATTGTTTCAGTGGCCTGTGTTCCATGAATTTTATAGGCCGAGTTGACTGAAACACCATTTTTTGAAGCATCATCAAAAGACCATATTTGATTAACTTTAGGATCGTTGAATTGACTAGCACTCACACTTTTTTGAGCGATCTCTGTTGATGTAGACTCAACTTGCGGCAATGGACTTTTAACTGCGTGTTGATTTCTTTCGACGTATAAAACATTCGTATTAGACTTAAGTGTATTTTCAACAAGTGTAAGGTCTTTATTTCTAAGAATATAAACATTGTCAAAAAGATTTTGGACTTGAGTGTTCTTTCCAAAGTCTGGGCGAGGACTGTTTGGTTTTAACTTAACAATTAATTCAGTTGGAGTTGTAGCTGCAAAAGTCAGAGAAGAAAAAGAGAGTGCGGTTGCCGCCATTAAGGAAAGAAAAACGGCTTTATTGGTAGCCTTAAACATCTTCATCATTTGATTCATCCTTGAACATCAATTAATTTTGGTAATTAATGCTAGAATAAACATTTCTATATGAATATGCTTTTTTTCATTGTTTGAATTAGTAAGAATTAACTACGAGTCAGCATAGAGCTAAGTGAATCCACAGCTCCCTCTAAGTTTTGAACTTGATTTTGAAGTTCAATAGAAGAGTTTAGATTTTCCGTAGAGATAACTAAATTTTGCTGGCTTAGTTGATCTAATTGGTTCATTGCACCTGAAATTTCAGTTATTCCTATCGTTTGCTCTTCAATGGCCGTTGAAATTTCTTTGATTAACTCATTTGTCATTGAAGCCTGCAGAACAATTGTCTTGAGTGAACTTCCGCATCCGTGAGCTATTTCGATTCCGTTATTAACTTTATTCTTTCCTTCAGAAAGTTGTGATTCAACATTGCTCTTATTGGTACTTAAGATGGAATTGACAGTTTGAATACTACTGGTGAGCATTTCAGAAATTTCTAAAGCAGCATTTCCACTCATCGCTGCAAGATTTCCGACTTCTTCTGCAACGACGGCAAAGCCCTTACCAGATTCTCCAGCGCGAGCCGCTTCAACTGAAGCATTAAAAGAAAGGAGCTTTGTTTGGAAGACAATATCATTAATAACTTTTGTTTTATTTTCGATAGCATTGATGACGGAGACAATCTCTCCAATTCGTTTATTACCTTCTTCAATCTGATGCCTTACCGACTCATTACTTTCATTAATAATTTGCATGGCCTGAAGCATCTGCTCCATTTTATTTTGACCATCTTGAGCGGATTCAAAGCTGGTTGTAGAATTATTTTTAAGTTTTTTAGTATTGTCTTGAGTCAAAAGAGCTGTCGAACTTATTTCAGAAAGAGCAGAAGAAGATTCTTGGCATGCACTGGATTGGTCAGTGGTCGATCTCGAAAGCGCTTGCGATGACGAAGTTATACCAAGAGCTGTTTTCTTTAGTTTTTGTGATTCTTCATTGAGATTTGAAACTATAGTTTCAAGCTGATTTTGTTGTTCATTCATGACCATTTTAAAATAAATTAATAATACTATTCCAATTAGTAATGAAATAAGATTGATATAAAGTCCGGTTCTTTTTATGACCGCACCATAAGAAGTAGATTCTTTTGCATCTTTTTCAATTAATTCTCCCAAAACTCCCAAATCTGTTTCTAGTTCACTAAAACGTTGCCCGAATTGGATAAGGTGTTCTCTCGCTTTTACCTCATCACCACTAAGAGCAATATCAACAATCTCTTCTGCTGATTTAACGTAGGTTTCAATTTTTGGAAGAGCTGGTGCGATGGCATTTTTTGTTTCGGGACGCATATCAATTTTTTGTAAATTTGCAACATACTTTCTAATGTTCGCTGCAAATTCGACAGATTCTTCTTTCACTGCTTTTAACTCTTCTGGTTTTTTGTCTTTAACAGCGATGATGGCCGAAAAAACATTGGCCCTGATCCCGTCGTGCATCATGTCGGCATAGGTCATATTAATACTACCTGGCAATTGTACTTCTCCAAGATCAGAGATCTGGTTTGTAAATTTATTCGCCATCCAAAAAGATAAAGCTGAAGTTGTTATTAGCGATATCGTGAGAAAAATAAGCAATAATTTCAGTTTTGTACCAATCTTCATATTTGTCATTCCTGATTTAAATCATGTTGTTTAGTTAATTATCGACAATTTAATTTTATTAGCGACTTAAGACTTTCTTAAGAATCAAACAAAGCAAAAGAGTTTGCAAGATTTTTCTTAAGGTTGAGTACATTGTTCGGATAAGAAATTAAATCTCAATTAAAAAGCGACACAACCGATAAATCTGAGTATGAATAAACACTTTGTATTCACTCTTCGTCTGACATTGTTTACTACCATAATTATATCGCTTGATGGAGCTATTGCTCATGCTTCACCCAAAGTGATAGACATCGATGAAGAATTTAGTTTCAACGATCCATGGTATAAAAAAAATAGAACTGATGAAGAAAATTTTAAATTTTTATTAGGAGGATTAAAAAAATCTCCTACCGGTATAAAAGTTTTAGAAAAAGCGACACAAAAAGCAGCTCAACAAGGACTAACTTTATTTGATGTACTCGCAACAGGTGAGGGTTCTTTAACAGACACGACTCTGGTGCGTCGTTTTCAGGCTTCAAATCCAAGCAATGTTGTTTATGAAACAAGATCTAAAGTCTATCTCAATCGTCATTTAAAAACTTTAGATGCCCTTTTAGATTTCGCTCACGAACTCACTCATTTTACCTACAGAGAACCTTTTAATCCTTATGATTCACGTTTTCATTTAAAAGATTTTATTAAAAGTACCGTTGAGGGACGTGGAGGCGAGGTGGATGCATTCATGGTAGAGTGTAAAGTTTTAAAAGAACTTTCACCTGGAGAAGGTTTTAATAGATCAAGTTGTTCAAAAATTCTCGATGCAAAGTTAGGAAGTGTTTCAAAAGAGCTAGGGGTACAAGAGTTTTACAAAGTAGGTGAGCACTTCAAAAACCTCAAAAAAGATTTACAAAAATTTGCCATTAAAGAAGATGAATTACCTCAAGCTTCAAGTGGTGACGCTCTGTTTATTTCATCTGCTTGGGGACTTCCATATCCCGTCGCAGCTGTCAGAGAGTACGTCAATATTATGGACAGGGTGTGTAAAAACGATAAAAATCGTATTACTCTTATGCAAGAAAAAATAAGTAGATCACCAGCAAGTGGTGAGTCAAAAATTGATAGCAACAAAAGCGCTCAAGACTTTCGTTTAATGTTCGAAGATTTCAAAAGCCGTTGCGATAAATTCGCCGATCTTTAGTCAGATTAAAATTATCAAGTGTATGGCCAGTTTTCATTGACGATAACTTGCTTTTGTCGGTAAAATTTAAAGCTACTTACTTAGAAATATTTAAAATAAACTTAGTGCCTAAACTATTAAGGGAGCACGAGATGCAAGACAGCGTCGTAATGATGAAAGTTGACGATTTTTTAAACTGGGGACGAAAGAACTCACTGTGGCCTATGACGTTTGGTCTCGCTTGTTGCGCGATTGAAATGATGGCGACTGGCGCTTCGAAATACGATCTAGAAAGATTTGGTTGTGGAGCTTTCATGGCCACTCCTCGTCGTGCGGATCTTATGATTGTTGCTGGTACAGTGACACTTAAAATGGCCACGAGAATTAAAACTCTTTTTGAGCAAATGCCTGAGCCTCGATATGTCATCTCGATGGGGTCATGTGCAAATAAAGGTGGGCCTTACTGGCAACACGGATACCACGTTTTAAAAGGTGTAGATGAAATTGTTCCAGTTGATGTCTACGTTCCTGGATGCCCTCCAAGACCAGAAGCTTTAATCGAAGGAATCATGACTCTTCAAAAGAAAATCGCCAATGAAAGAATCCTTCGCGATAAGTGGGTAAAACATGCATAATCAAATTGCGAGTACTTTAAATTCAAAAGTTTCAGGAGCTAATGCTCAAGCACTCATAGCGACACTAGGAGATTCATCAGTTCTTGTTGAAGCTTCAAAAATTCTCGATGTCTGTAAAATTTTAAAAGCGGAAGGATTTAATGTTCTTCAAGTGATCACAGGAACAGATTATTCAGATCGCCTAGAAGTTACTTACAGCTTAGCGGACTTTACAACAAACCGCGATCTCCTGTTAAAAGTAAAATTAGGCAGAGGTGACGGAACAGGAAATAATAAAGACACACTTCCTAAATTAGATTCAGTAACAAGTTTATGGAGATCAGCTCATTTTTTAGAGCGCGAAACTTACGATATGCTGGGAGTGAATTTTGTCGGTAATCCAGATCTAAGAAGAATTCTTTGTCCAGATGATTGGCAAGGTTATCCCTTAAGAAAAGATTATGTCGTTCAAGAAAAATATCTCGATATGGTCGTTAATCCAGCTCACAAAATTAATAGTGCTGATCATATGTTTGGAAAAAAATTAAAAGAAGATGTGGGAGATCCTAAAAAAGTCTCGGCCAGTTGGAAAGATTCGAAAGGTGGAGACGTAGACGTCGACGCCGAAGCAAAGGATGGTGAATAATGTCTGGTGGTCATCACGAAGTCGTAGAAGAAAAAATTCTTCTTGGAGATATGGAAGTTTTAAAGTCAGATCTTTTGACACTCAATATGGGTCCTCAACACCCGGCCACTCATGGAGTTTTAAGAGTCGAAATTAAAACCGATTCGGAAATTGTCGTAGAAGCTATTCCTCATATTGGATACCTTCACCGCTGTTTTGAAAAACACGCAGAGAACTTGGACTATAGAGGAGTCATTCCATTTGTTGATCGCATGGATTACTTAGGTGCCATGAACATGGAGTGGGGATATGCCCTCACAATTGAAAAAATGCTGGGGACTGAAGTTCCAAAGCGCGCAGAGTACATTCGTATTTTAGTCGCAGAACTTCAAAGAATTGCTTCTCACTTACTTTTCTTTGGAACATACGCTATCGATCTTGGAGCTTTCACTCCTTTTCTCTATGCTTTTCAAGACAGAGAACAAATCTTAAGACTTTTTGAAGAATTAAGTGGCGCTCGTCTCTTATATAATTACATTTGGATTGGTGGTGTTTGGAATGACATCAATGATTCTCAACTTGTAAGAGTAAAAACCTTTTGTGATGAATTTGAAGAGAATTTAAAAAAATATCACAACCTGGTTGGTGAAAATAAAATTTTTATCGGAAGAACTGCCAATGTAGGTATTCTGACTTCAGAGCAGTGTTATGACTATGGAGCGACAGGGCCAGTCTTACGAGGATCTGGTGTGAAGTGGGATTTACGTCGTAAAAAACCCTACGGACTCTACGAAAAATTTGACTTCGATATATCAGTTGGTAAAGGTGAAAAAGGAACTCTTGGAGATTGCTGGGATCGCTACCATGTTCGTATCCTAGAAATGTTTGAATCAATAAAAATTGTTCGCCAAGTACTTGAAGGAATCGAAGAAGGCCCAGTCATGGGAAAAGTTCCAAAAATTATCAAAGTACCGGCCGGGGAAATTTACCTTAAAACAGAATGTTCTCGTGGAGAGTTGGGTTATCACCTGATTTCCGACGGAGGAAAAACTCCATATCGCCTTAAAGTTAAGTCATCATGTTTCACTCACGTGTCGATGTTGCCAGAGATGGCCCCGGGACAAATGGTGGCAGATTTAGTTGCGACGATTGGAAGTATTGATATTGTTTTGGGCGAAGTTGACCGTTAAACACAAAAAATTAATTAGGGAACTATTATGGAAACGATTCACCTTAAAAAAAATATTGAACCAGAACTCACTTTCGGGCAGTGGTTTAGAAATGTTTATGATGCCATTAAATCAACGGCCATTGGAATGGGCATTACTTTTAAGTATGTTTGGGGCAAAGAAGTTGTCACTATTGAATACCCAGAAGTAAGAGAAGAGTTGCCTTCAAACTCTCGCTCTCGCCTTTATAATGATGCTGAAAATTGTATTTCTTGTTTGCAGTGTGCAGTCTCTTGTCCGGTAGACTGTATCTATATTGCCGCTGTTAAAAGAACGACAGACGCTCCAAAAATTAAAACAAAAGATGGTACACCTATTCGTCTTGATCTTAAGCAATACACAATCGATACAGCGCTTTGTATGTACTGTGGACTTTGCACGACAGTCTGCCCGACAGAATGTTTAACTCATACAACAGATTATGAATATGCTTCATACACACTGGCCGCTATGAAGTATGATTATCTCGCTCCTGACATCAGAGCGTGGCGAACAAGAATCGTAAAATCTTAATATCCATCAAAGAAGTTTTTTTTTATTTTCTTAGGCTAGGGGCCTTTGGTTTTGGTGGCCCCTTAGCTCTCGTATCCAATATGCAAAAAGAATGTGTCGAAGAAAAAAAGTGGATATCGCAAGATGAATTTACTTCAACCTTTGCACTAATAAAGGCCATGCCCGGCCCAGTTGCCTTCATGACGGCCGTTTTTTTAGGACGACATCGGGCAGGATTTTGGGGCGCTCTCGCCGCCGGTATCGCACTAAATTTTCCAGCTTTTATTCTTATGATTTTATTTTCTCTTTTTTCTTCAAATCTTTCTCACTTAACTTTTATGCATCCTCTAATGATAGGAATGCAGGCCACTGCTCTCGGAGTTATTCTTGGAAGTCTGAAAGGATTAGTTAAAGGTAATGAAAAAAATTATTCTTTTTGGTTTCTGGTTATCGTTTCAGGTTTTATCAATTATTTTCATCCTAGCTTAGAGCCTTTCGTTATTTTAGGATTTGGAATCTTAATGATTACAGAAGGAAAATTTTTTGACTTAAGCACCCTGGCCTTAGTTTTTTTCAAAGCAGGATCTTTAGTTTTTGGAAGTGGGCTTGCTATCGTCCCTGTTTTAGAAAATGATGTTGTGACAAAATATCATTGGCTATCACAGAGTGAGTTTTTAGATGCTCTCGCTTTTGGTCAAATGACTCCAGGGCCAGTTGTTATTACTGCAACTTATATTGGGCATAAAATGTATGGTTATCCTGGAGCATTTGTTGCTACATTGGCCATTTTTTCTGCTTCATTTTTTCACATGACGACTTGGTTTCCCCACGCGGTAAAAAAACTAAACGGAAAAGCATGGATAAAAGATTTTATTTTTGGTGCTGTAGCCGGAGTTGTGGGGCCAATAATTATTGCAGTTTTTAAATTAGGTCGTGGAGTGGGATTTACTCCAATGATGTTAAGTCTTTTGATTGTCGCATTTGTAGTGACCTTAAAAAGCAAATTTCCATTGTGGGCCGTAATTCCCTTTGGGGGAATTATAAGCCTCACAATTTTTTACTTTTTATAATCTTTTTAAAAATTCAGCTTTCTTTAAATTATACTCTTCTTCTGTCAGTGCACCTTTTTGATAAAGGTTATAGAGCTCTTCAAGTGATTGAGTATTAACTGAGGAGCCAGACTGTTCTATTGGGTGTGCAGAACTACCAAAAATGATTTTCGATTGCGATAAAAAAACTTCCCAGTAATTTTTATTTTCAAATGTTGTTTCAATAACAAGTGTATTGGCCACAAAATCATGAAGAGTTTGCTTTTTTTCTGTAAATAAAGACATTAAGTAACCCAAGCATAAAAGGGCACTAGAAAGAAATGAAACTGCGAAACGAATTAAAGAGTCTTTGACTGTGAGTACTGAGCCATCTGCTTTCACCACACAAATATCCATTATGACTTTTCCAGGTGTTCCTCTGAGAGAAGATGTCTCAAAAACCACGCGATAAACAGCGGCAATAATTAAGCAGAAGGGTGGGATAAACCAAGGTATAATTGTCACGGCACAAAGTAGCCAAACTATAAATGCATCTAATGAGAGAGCAGCAAAACGTCTCCAAAAACCAGCATAAATCATAAGAAGTCCTCGATTAAAATTAAGTCAAAAAGCTATCATTAAACGAATTCTATTCCCAGCGAATAAATGCCATTTCGACTTTCTGCACAGTACTTTTTTTGAGGCTTTTATGCTCTAATTATCAATTCTATTTCAAAGTTAAGGATTGTTATGAATCAAGATTTATACGAATGGTTTTTATTATTAGGGAGATGGCTACACATCACGGTTGGGATCACGTGGATTGGTACAAGTATCTTTTTTATGTGGCTTGACCGCACCTTTCAAAAAAATGCTGAATCTCAAAATGAAGCACATGTCGGTGAAGTGTGGATGGTTCACGGCGGTGGTTTTTATCACGTTGAAAAATTACTTATGGGGCCCACTAAAGTTCCAAAAGATCTTCATTGGTTTAAATGGGAAGCCTACTGGACTTGGCTTTCTGGAGCTTACTTAGTCATTATGATTTTTTATACAGGAGACGGTACTTATCTTCTAGATTCGGGAGTTTCAAATATTAGTTATATTCAAGCAGTGCTGCTTGGAATTTTTTCTTTAGTGGGCTCGTGGATTTTTTATGATTTCTTATGGGAAAGAAAAATAACTAAGGATAGCCCTATCATCGGACACATTCTCACCATGGCCTGGCTAGTAGGTATGACCTATTTACTTTGCCACACATTAAGTGGAAGAGCTGCTTACATTCATATCGGTGGGATGCTTGGAACATGGATGACTGCCAATGTGTTCATGAGAATTATTCCTCGCCAATTAAAAATGGTTGAAGCTTCAAAAAACGGAACTCTTGTAAATCAAGAGTGGGCGAAGAATGCAAAAAATCGCTCAACTCACAATACCTATTTCACCTTACCAGTCATACTCATCATGATCTCTAATCATTTTCCTATGACCTACGGACATGACTACAATTGGCTCATTCTTTTATTTTTGTGTGCCGCTGGTGCCGCTATTCGCGAATTTTTTGTCGCAAGATTAAAAAATCCTACTCGCTCAAAAATCTTTGGACTCATTGGAATCATCATTCTCACCACTGTCATGTTTAACACCGGAGAAGCAGAAAAGGCAGAAAAGGTGCCAGCAGACTTGCCGGTGCCGGTTGCCACGGAAAAGGTGCCAGCAGACTTGCCGATGCCGGTCGCTGCAGTTGTGGAGAAAGAGGTGCCTGCCGTCGACGTTCATGGAGTCATTACTTTTACGGGGACTCCTCCAAAAGGAAAAAAATTAACTCTTCCTGGAGGATGCAAACAAGGTGGGAGTGATTTAAGTAATGAAGTCATTGTGACTAACGGAAAATTACAAAATGTACTAGTTCGAATCACAAAAGGTCTCGAGGGAAAAACGTTTAGTGATGTACCAAGTGAGCCTCTAATACTAAACCAAGAAAACTGTATCTATCACCCGAGAGTGGCAGCAGCGCGAATTGGCCAAGAAGTTATCTTTGTTAATAGTGATGCCATTTTTCATAATGTAAAATCAGTTACCAAAAATAATACAAATTTTAATTTGGCCATGCCAAAAAAAGATATGAGAATTTCAAAGCGATTTGATAAAGCAGAATTCTTCGTACAAGCAAAATGTAGCGTGCATCCGTGGATGATTGCAAGTCTTGCGATCGTTGAACATCCATTTTTTGCTGTTAGTGATGTCAATGGAGAGTTTACTTTAAAAGCACTACCCGCAGGTCACTACACATTAGAAGTTTGGCATGAGGTGTTTGGAGTTCAATCAAAAGAAATTGATGTCGATGGTAAAACAAAAATTGATTTAAGTTTAAATTATAAACCATAAGGATAAAAATGATTAGTACACATATACTTGATACAACTTTAGGTAAGCCCGCTGGAGAGGTTTCGGTCCAACTGGAAAAATATAATGGAAGTGCTTGGACTTTATTATTTGAAGATAAAACGAATTCAGATGGAAGAATTGTCTTCAATACTGCTTATGAGATAGGTGACTACCGCTTAATTTTTAAAACTCAAGACTATTTTAAAATTCACAAACAAGAATCATTTTTTTTAGATTCAATTGTGACTTTTAGAGTCTCTGACATAACAAGAAAATATCATGTCCCATTAATCCTCAATCCATTTGCGTACAGCACTTACAGAGGCAGCTAGGTAACGACCATGACAAAATCTTTTGAAATACCTTATTACAATGATTATATTTCTCCAGAAATTTTTGAGACCTTAAAAAAATCTGCTAAAAAATTTCAGGGTATTGATAGGCTTACTCATGTCGGTGAGACCGGAGGCCTTGAAACTCTCGAGTCAATGAAGTTTCTATGTGAACTTTATGAAAAAACAAAAAAGGAATTAGGCCTTGTCCTTGATCAACGTATTTTAGACAGAAAATTTATTGATGAAAGAACGGCTTCTTGTTATCAGTTTAATCAATCACTCAAAATTGATTTTTCATCAAATGATTATAAAACTATTTTAGGAATGGAAGATTCTCATGGTCGAGTGGTTATTGGCCCTTTAAAAGCCAACTATGCAAAAAAAAGTATTAGTGAAAAGCCTATAGCACCACTTCCAGAATATCTAAAAGGTCATCACGTGACACTTTTTGGACCACCTGATAATGCAAAACTTTCTATCAATGCCATGAATGCTTATCACCGAAAACTTAGAGATGAGCCAGAGATTGTTGCCGAATTATTAAAAACTCACCAAAGCACTCCTAAATGGGGAGCAGATGATGAAGATTCTAAAACTCCAATGAGAGCTGATCTCATTAGCGCAGGTGAAAATCTTACTCAATGCTTTGATCGTTCACTGAAAGTAGTCGATGAAAAGACTCAAAAAGTTTATGAGCTATCTAGTGATAAATTATCATTACCTATTAAGCGCTTTCCAGGCATAGCTCTACCGTGCTTCTTTTTATTTTATAAAGAAAATCCCATTCCGCTTCATCTTTATGACTTTGCAATGCACTTCTTTCACAATTGGCATAATAAAGAGGCCCTCAGCTTTTATGTTCCCAAATTAGAAAATGAGGAAGAAGCTCGCTACATACACCACATGATTAAAGTCGCTGAAGACATGATGAAATCTCTTCATCCTGAATACGTACTTGGATCAGTAAGACTTATGATCGTTCTTGAAAACCCTCGTGCTATTTTACGAGTTCATGAAATTATGGATGAACTTCATCCTTATTTTGCAGGTGCTTCTCTAGGTTGGCATGATTATCTTGGCTCAACGGCCAGACTTTTTAAAGAAGATGGCAATTACCGTATACCGGTTAAAGCCGATCCCAACATTGTTATTAAATACATTAAAGGTTCCCACGATCTTTTAGCCTCGGTTGTCGGATCTCGTGGAGGCATAAAAGTTGGTGGTATGTATGGAATACTCCCAACAACAACTGATCTATTTAGTGATTCTTTTCAAATCACAATTAAAGGCTACATAAAAGATGTTATTACCCAAATGAAACGAGACCTCACTGGCTTTTGGGTGGCCCATCCAGATTTTGTTCGTTTAGGTTTAGCCTTAGTTGAATCCTGGAGTTTTTATAAAAAAGGGGATCCATCAAAATTAGAATTAATGGTGAAAGGACTACTTGATCAAAAATACCATAAAGAGATTCTAGATTTTATCCACGGACCAGATATAGAAGGACTCCATATTGATGACCCTCAATACGTGAGGTCACTACTTGTTGCCGATATTAAAGAATCAAGTTTTATCGCGAACAACCATCCCGATGAAATTCGCTACAATGTCTTTCAATCTTTGCAATACATAACAGATTGGCTAACTGGTAATGGCTGTGTGGCGCTTCCCTCTCAAATAGGAGGAACTCCCGTAAGAGTCATGGATGATTTAGCGACAGCTGAGAGATCAAGATGGGAAGTGTGGCATGAAATTTATCACAATCGGTTTGACCAAGAAGAGTTTTTAAAAATCGCCCACGAAGAACTGCACTTTATTAGAAAAGATAAATCAGATGGAAAGAAAATTGTCCAAGTAAAATGGGATGAAAGAACGGCCCTTTGGTATCCGGTCGCTTTTAAACTCATGGTAAAACTCATGACTGATCAAAAACCAGTCGAGTTTGCTACTGAACTCCTTCTACCTTTCACCATTAAAGAAGTGAGAGATTCCCTTGATCCATGGAATGCCGTTCAAAAAATTGATTCAAAAAAATATGCTCTCTCAGGTGAAATTGAAAGATTCAATTATTATTTTGAAATGTGTGGTGCTTTTAGTTTTGCTAAGTCCCAAGCAAAAAATATCGTTTTAGACTTAGAATCTATTGAAAAGGAAATCATGAGCTTTGATAAAGCAATGATCCGAGAAGCCGCCAGTTTTCACGGTGACATTGGAGAGGGGAAAAAAACTCTTGATGCCATGGCCACTAGTGAGCAATCCCTAGTTTTTAATACAGAAGAGAACGTTAAAGCTCAGCTTCAAAAATCGGGAAAGGCTTATCAGGATTTATTTGGTGTCAAATTTCTTGTGTCTGCTAAAGGAAAATCAGGTAGCGAGCTTTTACATATTTTAAATCAAAGAATAAAAAACACAGAAGACACTGAACTTCATAATGCGAGACTGGCCTTATTTGAAATTACAAAAAAACGGGTAGAGGCTCATCCCTTAAATAGTCTTCATCATGACTTTCAAAAAATTCTTAAAAAGCACAAAATTCATTCAGCTTCTATCGCAATCACAACGCCAGAAATTCAAAGCATCGCTCTCGGAGAAGCCCGTGTGGACACTTACTTTGAA
This sequence comes from Bacteriovoracaceae bacterium, assembly GCA_043721975.1. Lineage (GTDB taxonomy): Bacteria > Bdellovibrionota > Bacteriovoracia > Bacteriovoracales > Bacteriovoracaceae > Bacteriovorax. The sequence continues at coordinate 1,923 of JAYSPR010000250.1, read as the reverse complement.
GTCGCTTCTTTAAGTAAGTCTTTCGCCAGCTATTTTGCTATCGAATATTTCACTAAAAATAATATCTCTCTCGAAACTTCTGTTAATGAAGTATTAAGTAAAACAAAATCATCTTTCCGTTTAAAAAATAATCAAGTTCTTATTTCACACTTGATGAGCCACCAAGCTTTAAACATGCATTATGTGAAAGGTTACCCACTTGACAGCAAGATGCCAGAAATAAGTGAACTTTTAAATTTAGTTGATGTTATAAATCCTCCAGGAGAAAAATTTCAGTATTCTGGAGGTGGCTACATCGTTTTAGAACATTTAATTGAAGCTCATTCTGGAAAATCAATTAAAGATCTCACTCACGATTTATGGTGTGAATTTACTTTTGAACAAAAAAATCTACCTCTCATTAAATATGCAAAAGGTCTGACTGATAAAGGAGAAGAAATTCCTGGCTCGCGCCTGATGTTTCCAGCTTTTGCCGCTGGGGCCATGGGAACCGCGAGAGCAGTTAGTGATTTTTTACACTCATTAACTCTTGCCTACCATGATTTAAAAGGATGTTCTGGAATTTCCCACAACACAGCTCGCTTAATGCTTCATAGTTCCGATAATGGCTGCATGAAATTCATGGGAAGTGAAATGGGCCTAGGTGTTTTTGTCGCTGAAGCCGGACTTAATAAATTGGCCATTCATCAAGGGGCCAACGATGGTTTCAGGGCCCTTTATGTCCACTGTTTTCAAGGTCCCGAGCAAGGCTTAGGTTTTACAATATTAAGTAACGGAGAATTGAACGCAGTTTTATTTATTTCCGAAATTGCTCAGCTGCTTCTTCGTGAATTAAATTTTTCTGGAATTGATTTTTCAAAGTTTAAAGAAAATTTTAATGTCACAAATCTATCTCAAGAAGAAATCGTTAATATCGGCTACAAAAGCCTTATCTTTGATGCTTTTATTCCTAATCTTCCAGAAAAAATTATTGATGTAGGCCCGCTGGATGCACTCTCAGACAAAAATCTCGCTGTCGGTGCTAAAATATTAGAAGTCACTAACCAGAAATTTGCCAGAGCAGAAAATTTAATTAGTCCGAATGTTCCAATCTTTGATCCAAAACTCTTTGGTAAGCAAGGAAAAATCATGGATAGCTGGGAGACAGTTCGCCATAATCAAAAAGAATGTGACCAGGTTATTTTTGAATTAAAAGTTCCTTCTGAAATTAATTTCGTGTCTTTTTCAACCAAGTATCACCACGGTAATCATACTCCTAACGTGAGAGTCGAAGGCCGTGAACTAAATGGAAATGAATGGACAGAGATTTTGCCAAAAACTCCTCTTGATGGTCATTCTTATAAAGCTTTAAAAGCAAACACGACAAAAAAGATTTATCACCAAATTAGAGTCTCTAACTACCCTGATGGAGGACTTTCACGAATTGGTCTTTATAAAAATCTAGATGAATCTCAGCTGGAAAATTATATCTACACAGATATCATTCCTGCACCGACAAAACCTTTAAATATACCTTATAGTCCTTTAACTGTTGAAGTTAAAAAAAATCTTTCTCGCTTTAAAAAAGGTGAAGAAATAAATGTGGCCAGCCTCGCTTTTGGTGGAAAATTAATAATGGCTTCAAATGAACATTATGGACCGGCCATCCAAGTCGTTTCACCATTTTCGCCTATGAATATGTTTGATGGACTCGAATCAGCCAGAAGCAGAAAAGCTAATCACTTTGAAGAGTGCATCGTAGGACTTGCTTGGCCATGTCTAGTTCATAGAATCGAATTAGATTTCACTTATTTTGTTAATAATAATCCACTGTTTGTAAGTCTTGAAGGTAAGCTATCAAATGGTGAATGGGTAGTATTGGTTGATAAAAATCGTGTTAAAGCTTTTGCTAGTAATAAGATTGCCTATGAAATTAAATCTAAA
>JAYSPR010000249.1:0-46146 GCA_043721975.1 Bacteriovoracaceae bacterium | reverse complement strand
ATTTGTCAAAAGTTTTATTCATCGCAACTGCCAACTATATCAATGATATTCCAGAAGCACTTTTAGACAGGATGGAAGTCATTGAGCTCTCAGGATATACACTTGAAGAAAAAGTGGCCATTACAACCAAATGGATTATTCCAAGACAACTCAAAAAGCATGGCTTGATAAAAGCAGATTTCTCACTAAGCTTAAATGTCATAAAAAAAATTATTGCAGATTATGCTCGTGAGCCAGGTGTGCGAGTTCTTGAGCAACATATTGCTAAACTTTGTAGAAGAGCGGCCCTTGATAAGGTTTCTCGTCCAAAAAGCAAAGGAAAGAAATTTGTTCCGACAATCGAAAATTTAGAATCAATGCTCGGTACACCTCGTTTCCATTCTGATTCAGCTGAAAAGAAAAATAAACCAGGTGTTGTGACAGGCTTAGCTTGGACGGCATACGGTGGTGAAATTCTTTTTATTGAAACACTTCCTTTAAAAGGAAAAGGCTTCAAACTCACAGGTCAGTTAGGTGGGGTCATGAACGAATCAGCAAGTTTGGCTTATTCTTATGTGAAGAAAATTCTTCAAAATCAAATTGATGTAGATTTCACGAGAGATACTAAGGAAAATGCTAAAGCTAAAAAAGGTGCTCTCGCAGGAAAAGTGGTTAAATCATCAAAACTTCCACTTGCGCCAGTTGTACCAACACCAGTTCTACATGAGCCTGAGGATTATTTAGCGTCTCATGAAGTCCATCTGCATTTACCAGCAGGAGCTACACCAAAAGATGGACCTAGTGCGGGAATCACTATGGCCCTCGCCCTCTATAGTTTAGCGACTAATCAAGCGGTGAATTCAGATATCGCGATGACTGGGGAGTTGAGCTTAACAGGTAAAGTATTACCAGTTGGGGGAATAAAGGAAAAAGTTCTAGCAGCAAAAAGAGCAGGGATTAAAAATATTATTCTTCCAAAGCAAAATGAAAAAGATTTAAAAGAAGTTCCACTTCTTCATAGAAAAGGAATGAAGTTTTATCCAGTTGCTCATTTTGATGAAGTTTTGAAAATTGCATTAAAGAAGTAATCAGATTTTTTATAGAAGAGGCCAGTCTCCACTGGCCTCTCTTAATAAGTCTAAAAGATTTGCAATTCCCCGTTTCTTGCAAAGCCCATAGAACCTACTTATTGGTCCTATCGGATCAATTCATAAGAAAAATTAATTCTCTAAATACAATTTAAACTTAAGATCTATCACTGTGACCGAGTAAAATGCTTGGACTTTAGGATTTTGGGCAAAAAAAAGCCGTCTATAAAAGACGGCCTTTGAAATTTTTTTAAATATTTTACTTAGAATTCGTCTGAATCATATTCACTGATAGGTGCATGCTTAATTTTCCCAGCAGCAATTTCTCTAAGAGCAGTAACGACTTCTTTGTTTTTTGATTTTACTAGAGGCTCTGCGCCTTCTCTAAGTTGCTTTACTCTCTTGGTTGCAAGGTGAACAAGTTCATATCTGTTTTCTACTTTTTCTAAGCAATCTTCAATTGTAATTCTTGCCATGGATGATCCCCTGATGCTCTTTTAAGAGAGCTAAAATACATTTACGAACTTTAGGTTATAGTAAAAAAGAAGATTTTTGTCAAAAGCATTTAATTTTCAAGTTTTTTATACAGCGCATCTACTTCTTTTAAATAAGTTTTGAGAATGACCTTTTTCTTAAGCTTGAGTGATGGGGTAATTTGACCATTTTCTACAGAGAAATCACTTGGAACAAGGATAAATCCTTTGATTGACTCGAAGCTAGCCAAGTTCGAGTTTACCGCCTGAAGCTCCTGGTCGATGATTTCAAAGACCTTAGGGTGCTCACTTAGTTCCTTATAGTCTGGGTTGCCACTGATTCCAAGCTGGGCCAGCTCCTCTATAAAGACGTCTCTATCTATGCTCACGATGGCAATGAGAAATTTTCTTTGATCCCCAACGATCATCGCATTAGAAATATGCTTTTGTAGCTTGAGTTCATTTTCAATTTTTTGAGGAGCTACATTTTTGCCAGCGCTTGTTATGATAATGTCTTTTTTTCTATCCGTGATTTTAACATAACCATCTGTGGTGAGTTCACCAATGTCTCCAGTGAGAAACCATCCATCTAAAAAGGCTTCTTTTGTTGCCACTTCGTTTTTATAGTATTGGGAAAAGAGAGCATCGGTCTTAAGCATGATTTCACCATCAGCAGCAAAGCGCACTTGAACGTCCCCTAGGGGAAGTCCAATCGCGCCAGGAATTTGCCTGACTGGAGGATTTAAAATGCACGGAGCTACGGTTTCAGTGAGACCATAACCTTCAAGTATAGTGAGATTCGCGTTTTGAAGAAACTTCATTATCTCAGGTGATAAAGGGGCCCCACCTGAAACGAGAAAACGTATTTTTCCACCAAAGCGTTTATAAATTTTTTCAAAGACTAATTTATAAGCGAGGTTTTTTTGTAAAATATCAAGTGTGCTTGGAGATTGATCGTGATTAATTTTTTCATAATACTGCTTTGAAGAATCGAGGGCCCAGTCAAAAACAACTTTTTTAAGATCTGATTCTTTAGCAATATTTTCTAAGATTTTAGAGTAAACTTTTTCAAATATTCTTGGAACAGCAAGAAGCACAGTAGGTTTCGCCACCTGCATATTTTCAACGACTTTATCAATTGATTCAGCAAAGACACATTCCAGTTCAAAAATTAAATTAAGCATAGAATCACAGCGACCAAAAACATGTGAGAGTGGAAGAAAGGTGAGAGTTCGGTCGGTCGAGAGAATATTAGTCTTGAGAGATGTATAAACATTTCTGAGCATGGCCACAAAAGCTTTCTGCGATATGACAGCCCCTTTAGGGTCCCCAGTTGTTCCTGAGGTGTAAATGATTGAAGCGATGTCACTTTCTTCACCAGATTCAACGATGTCATTAAATTTTGAAGGAGACTTACTCATCTCCTCAGTACCATTGTGGATAAATTGTTGGTAAGTCAGAAAAATAATTTTAGAAGAAAGTTTTTCTTTTGAATCCTCAGAGATTTCTTTAAGACTAATAATATATTTTAGATGAGTGAGATTATTTTGAATTTCTAGAATTTTTTGAAATTGAGACTCTTGTTCTAAGAAAAGAATTTTTGTTTCACTGTGATTTAAAATGTATTCAACCTCGTGGGCCAGATAAGTTGGATAAATAGGTGTGACAACAGTGCGTGCACATAAAGCGGCTAGATCGAAATAATGCCATTCTTTACAGGTCTGAGCGAGAATGGCCACGCGGTCTTGTGATTCAGCATTGATTTTTATCAGTCCATAGAAATAGGTTTTTACCTTATTGAGATACTCTTCATTGTTGATGAATTGCAGTTCCCCTTGATCTATCCATCCAATAGCTTTGCGGTTAGGGGTTTTCTTAACTTTTTTTAAAAACAATTTAGAAATTGTTGATTCATTTATCATAATTTGACCTGTTTAAAAAAATACGGACTATCTTTTCAGTACTTTAAGTAGAAATCATTTGATCATTAATTGCAATATCTATGTCTTTAGATAGGAGAGTAATTTATGCAGGAAATGGTTTTAGTCCTAAGTCGGTGCCAGGCAATGCGCTATAGTCCCAAAACACAAAAGAAATATTATCGATTTCATTTTAAGGGATTTTATACTGGAGTAAAGATAAGGGAAATTAGGCTTGATGCTGAAGGAGATTTATCAATTTTTAAAGGTGAAGATTATTTGCTTTGGGTTAAGCCAAATGGAATAAAAGAATCAATTTTAATGGTAAACTTAATTAAGTATAAAAAATTAGAGTAAACAGTATTTGTGGTATATTAAAATTAGGAGATTTTAGTTATGTCAGATGAAACCCTAAAAGAACTCGCACTTGAAGAAAGAACATTTCTACATGATATGTCTAACCATATTGTTGTCGCTCACGGAATGGCGACTTTTGTTTTGAAAGTGATGAAAAATAACCCTCAGGTTGAGCCTAAGGAAATTGAAAGACTCGAAAAATCTCTCAATGCTATTAATAAAATGACTGAGCTGATTCAAGAAAGAAGAACATTACTTCATCAACGATCGTAATTATCTAACTTTTACTGTGACGATATCTCCTATCATCATTTTACCAATTTCAAAGACGGGAGTTTCCTCTCCTTCTTCAAGCTTATTGAGTGTGCCGATAGCAGAAGATTCTTCAGCATGAAGGACTTTCATTTCACCGATTTTAATTCTGTGGTTATAACGCTTTTTGCTTTCATAGGGGTCAAGTACTGAAACCACACGGTAAACATCGAGAATGCTTCCTGGTTTTACCCCCTGGCTTTTTCCCATATCAACGTAAAAATTCTTTTTTATGACTTCGTCTTTATTGCCCATAGGTATGTCTTGAGCAATGCTATAAATGACATAATCTTTAGCGATGGCCATGGTGGCGGTGAAAGTTAGCGCGATCATAAAGAGCACAGGTAATTCAAAAAATTTCTTCATTCAAAACTCTCATACTTATTCAAAGTGCAGTCTTTGAATCTTATGAAATGTATCGGTGGAAAATTTAGCTCAATGAACTTCGAGGATATATCTGGGCAAATGGGGAAAAATATTCCCCATTAAAAAAATCAGGTATTACTTAACTTTAATATATTTTGGATAACTCCAGATTAGATCTGAGGGGCGATAGTTTTTTACGTAATCATGATAAAGAATGAAATTTCTTGAATAGTACTGCATAACCCAAGGTAAATCTTCGTTTACGATAGATTCCATTTTTAAAATGATGTTCTTCTTTTCTTCACCATCGGGAAGTTTGTTAATTTTCTCATACATTTCATCAACTTTAGCGTTGGAATAAAATGAGGCGTTAGGACCAGGAGGGTGATTAGTTGAAATCAAAAGCTGAAAAATATTTTCAGCATCCGGATAGTCTAAGGTCCATCCGTCTTGGAAAAATTGTAAATGGCCAGTGCGAGATTTTTCTAAGTATTGCTTAAAATTATTTTGAACAATTCTAAGTTTGATCCCGATTTGAGCAAGTTGCTCTTTGAAATATTCAGCCTGTCTAAAATTAATTTTAGACTCAGCACGAGTATCGTAAATAAGTTCAGGAAGATTTTTTCCACCAGGATATCCAGCTTTCACTAAAAAATCTTTGGCTTTTTCTAGATTGTATTCATAAGGCAAAGTCATTGAAGGATCATAACCAAAAATTCCAGGAGGAAGGATCGAATTAGCCTGCTGTCCTGTATTGTTGGTAAACGAGAGAATATATTTATTCATGTTAGCCGCATGAGCAATGGCCTTTCTCAAATTAAGATTTTTTCCTAAGAGAGGATCTTTCATGTTGAAGGCAAGCCACCAGTAAGTCAGGGTTGGCATTGTTTGAAGCCTGATATTCTTTTGTTTGATTTCTTCTCTTAGGTTTCCAACATCATCAAAAACCTGTGAATAAAACTCTTGAGGTAAAACAATTAAATCCAATTTGTATTGATTAAAAAGTTCCCATCTAATGTTGTTATCATTGACGACAACAAAATTAATCTTATCTATGAAAGGAATTTTTTCACCGCTGTCTTTAAGAAGTCCCCGAGAGTTAGCAAAACGATCACCCTCTGAAGGGTAGGTACTTTCATGATAATGAGGAAATTTTTCTAAAGTGATCTGTTTAGTCGCCTCCATTTTGGTGAGATAAAATGGACCGGTTCCAATTGGATTTTGACTCAAATCATTTTTGTCATGTTCAATGACCTCCAGTGGAACTGGAGAAATAAAACTCATGGATAACTTATAAATAAACTGTGGAGAAGGTTTAGTGAGTTCAATGATTAGTGTATTGTCATCTAAAGCTCGAAGTCCAGAGATAGAAGTCGTTTTAAATTTTTCGAAGTCATTTCCTACAGATTTTTTAAATTCATTCACACCAACAATAACGTCATCGACAACCCACCACCCAGTAGAGTTAAGTGGTGCGAAGGAAAGTCTTTTAAATTGTGTGATAAAGTCTTGGGCCTTAACAAATCGAGGCTGTCCTTTAAAAGCAGGATGATCATGATAGCGAATATTTTTTTTTATTTTAATAACGTAACGCTTGCCGTTGTTTTCAATTGTCGGCATAGCTTCGGCTAAAAGAGGTTTTAATTCATAAGGACGATTGAGATAATGATAGTCATAAAGCTGTTCACAAATATTGTAAATAACCATGCCTGAAACATTGTCGTAAGAGTTGACTGGATCGAGCGTAGAGACTTCGCTAGTGAGGGCCACATTAAATGATTTGTCTTTTTTTTCGTTATTTTTATTTGTACAAGAAAAAAGACTTATAACTAAGCTGATGGCTAATAACGGTGTCGCAAATTTAAATTTCATCAACTTTATCCTAGCTTTGATTTTAAGACATTCTTCGCTTGAGTTGCAATTTTTCCAATGAGTGCAGCCTCCCCAGATCCTTGTGCCATGTCGGGTTTTCCACCGCCTCGTCCATTAATGACAGGGAGAATTTCTTTAAGAGCTTCACCGGCGTTGAATTTTGAGGCACCCTTCGCAGCACGAACTAGGACAGAAGCTTTATCACCGTTTAAGTTATAAAGAACAACGGCACCATTTTGAAACTTGCTAACAAATAAATCTGAGAGTTTTCTGAGGTCTGATTCTGGACTGGCTTCGATGACTGCAAAATCAATTCCACCTAAAGTTTCTACCGAATTAAAAAGATCTTTTGATTCACTTAATTGAATTTTGTCTTTCAGTGCTTCGATTTCTTTTTGCTTTTCTTTTAAGTCTTTAAAAAGATTTTCTAATTTACCCAATGCTCTTTCTTCTTTATCCATGAACATCGCTTCAACTTTTTTTAGAAGGCTAGATCGATGAGATAAATAATGAATAGCAGTCTCAGAAGTTGTTGCTTCAATTCTACGAACACCAGTTGCCAGAGAAGATTCAGTTAGTATTGTAATCAGACCAATATCTGAAGTATTGTGAACGTGAATACCTCCACAAAGTTCTGTAGAGAAATCTCCCATTGATAAGACACGTACGATATTTCCATACTTTTCACCAAAGAGGGCCGTGGCCCCTTTTATCCTAGCGGCTTCCATATCCATAATGTTGGCATCAACCTTGTGAGCTCTTGCAATTTCTTGGTTGACAAGATTTTCAACTTTTTCAATTTCTTCTTTTGTCATTGCTTGCAAGTGAGTAAAGTCAAAGCGCAATTTATCGCTACTCACAATTGACCCCGCTTGCTTTACATGAGGCCCTAGTATTTTTATAAGCGCTGCTTGCAAAAGGTGAGTGGCCGAGTGATTTCTCATAATGAGTTGTCTTGTCTGTTGATCGACAGACAAAGTATAAGTCTTTCCAACTTCTAGAGCATCCGCATCTTGAGAAAAATGCACATGGAGTCCATCAACAGGTTTTTGTGTGTCAGTAATATTAGCTAAAATATTTTTCCCTAAACGAACGACTCCAACATCTCCAACTTGACCACCGGATTCACCATAAAAAGAACTTGCATCAAAAAGCAGTCCTTTGACTTCACCCATGTCGATCACTTCAAGTAGTTTTGCCTCCACGTCTAATTTTTCGTACCCAACAAATTTAGTTACACCAAATTTTTCTTTAAGTGCATGAAAAACTTTATCAGTATTATCAAGTCCACCTTTCCAAGATTTTTTTGAAAGTTCTTTTTGCTCTTTCATGGCTTTATCAAATCCATCTTGATCAAGCTTAAGGCCATGATCAATGAGGTACATTTCAGTTAGGTCAACTGGAAACCCATAGGTATCGTAAAGTTTAAAAGCAGCTTTTCCTGAAAGAATTTTATTTGTGACTTCTTTATTGAGAGCTTCAGTTAAAAACTTAAGACCATTTTCTAATGTCTCTCTAAATTTTCTTTCTTCTAATTCAAGAAGTTTTATAGCGAGCTCTGCATTTGAAGCATTTTGAGGATACTCCATTCCTAGAGATTCAAAAACTGCAGGAACAAGTTTATAAAAAGAAATTTCTTTTACACCAAGTTCATTTAAGTATTTTACAGCTCTACGGATAATTCTTCTTAGAACGTAACCACGCCCTTCATTGGAAGGAATGGCACCATCTGTAATTAACATAGTTGCTGAGCGAATATGGTCAGCTACAACTCTAAAGGCTGCTTTAGTTTTTTCATCAGTTCCAAATGGTTCATATTTTTTGCCAGAAATCTCTCCAATTTTATTCATAATCGGATAAAAAATATCAGTATTGTAATTGTTGTAACAACCTTGAAGAGCAGCTGCAACTCGTTCAAGACCTGCACCTGTATCGATAGATGGCTTTGGTAGTGAGAATTTACCTTCGGGAGTTTTTTCAAACTGCATGAAAACTAAATTCCAAATTTCGACATAACGTTTTTCATCTTCTAGTAAATCTTTAGGATCAACACGAACGAGCTCTTTATCAGTGTACTGTTCGCCATGATCAAAAAAGATTTCAGAACATGGACCGCATGGACCAAATTCACCCATTTCCCAAAAATTATCTTTATCGCCTTTATTAAAAATTCGATCGTCAGGAAGACCGGCCACTTTATTCCAAAGCTTTCTGGCCTCATCGTCTGAATAATGAACTGTGACGTACAACTTATCTTTAGGAATTTTTAATTCTTCCGTTAAAAATTCCCAAGCAAATTTAATAGCGTCTTCTTTGAAATAATCACCAAAGGAAAAGTTTCCAAGCATTTCAAAAAAAGTATGGTGGCGAGCTGTGTGACCTACGTTTTCTAAATCGTTATGCTTTCCTCCGGCCCTGACACATTTTTGAATGCTCACAGCGCGCCGATTTGCCGCTTGAGATTTTCCAGTAAAATAGTCTTTGAATTGGTTCATACCAGCGTTGCAAAAAAGGAGAGTTTTATCGTTATGTGGAATAAGCGAGCTCGAAGCCACTTTTTCATGTTGTTTCTTCATGAAGTATTGTGCGAATTTTTCTCTTATTTGTTGGCCAGTGAGTTTTTCAGACATGGGAAATCCTTTTGGGCTAAAGTTTGAAATATTGTACTTCCCCCAGTGAATTTCATCAATTTTTTTAGATTATTTAGTTGAAAGAATCGTCATGAATGTCTTCTAAGACTTCGCCTGCGAGGAGAGATTTGAGAATTTTCTTTGATTGGGCGTAATTATGGCCTTTAGTCATAAGGAAACGTAAGATTTTGCCTTGGTCGTCAAAGTCTAAATCGGTCTTTCGTCCTATCTTTTTTTGAGCAAGCCGTTCAATTTGGCTGCCTTCAGTTATTCGGTGCTCTGTAAAAACTTCTTCAATTTGCTCATCACTAACCGTGAGGTGTTCTTGAGCGAGTTTTTGTCTGACATAATTGATTGAGTAGCCCTTATTCATGAAACCTTTTATGCGGGCTTCTGTGTAGGCATCTTCTCTTAAATAACCGCGAGATTTAATATCGTTTAAGGCCGCTTCGCAGTCCTCGGGAGGAAATTTTTTTTCACGAAGTTTCTCTCTGAGTTTATGTTCAGAGTAATCTCGGCTTGAGATGATTTTAACGAGGTATGAATAGGCTCTGCTTGCTGTCATAATTTTTAAAATAAAAAAACCACGCTTTTCTTACGACCTCCTATTCAAGAGGGGATAAGTGGAGCGTGGTTTGAGCTTCTATTACTGAAGATTCTTTTTAGATGTCTTTTTTACTTTTTCAGTTTCTGAGGCTTCGATGATTTCACCAGTGGCAGTGTCAACCATTGGGGCTTCAGCACCCGCAACCAAACCAAACTTAACTAAGATCTTTTGTTTGATTTCTTCTAGCAATTCTGGATTTGTTTCAAGGAAAGTTTTTGAATTCTCTCTGCCTTGTCCAAGTTTAGAATTATTATAAGCATACCAAGCACCAGCTTTTTCAACGATACCGTTATTCGAAGCAAGGTCTAAGATATCTCCAACTTTAGAAATACCTGTCCCGTACATAATATCGAATTCAGCTTCTTTAAAAGGAGAAGCAACTTTATTTTTTACGACTTTTACTTTCGTGCGGTTACCGATATGAGTTTCACCGTCTTTAATCGCAGCAATTCTTCTAATGTCTAAACGAACTGAAGCATAGAACTTAAGAGCGTTACCACCAGTTGTCGTTTCAGGGTTACCAAACATAACACCAATTTTCATACGAAGTTGGTTAATGAAGATAACTGTACAGTTTGAACGAGAAATTGATCCAGTAAGTTTTCTTAGGGCCTGTGACATAAGTCTTGCTTGAAGACCCATGTGTGAGTCCCCCATATCTCCTTCTAGTTCAGCCTTTGGAGTAAGAGCTGCAACAGAGTCAACAATAAGAAGATTAACCGCACCTGAACGAACAAGCATGTCGGTAATTTCTAGAGCTTGTTCACCAGAATCTGGTTGAGAGATAAGTGTATTAGGAATATCAACACCAAGTTTAGCTGCATAAGCTGTATCAAGTGCGTGTTCAGCGTCGACGAAAGCAACTGTTCCACCTTGTCTTTGGCATTCAGCCGCGATGTGAAGAGTGAGTGTCGTTTTACCAGAAGATTCAGGCCCGTAAATTTCAATGATTCTTCCCTGAGGAATTCCACCAACACCAAGAGCAAGATCTAAACTCAAACATCCAGTTGGAATGACTGCTAGTTTTTCGACAGTATTTTTATTGTCGAGTTTCATGATTGCGCCCTTACCGAATTGTTTTTCAATTGCTGATAAAGCTAAGTCTAGAGCTTTTAATTTTTCAGGTGATGGGGCTGCTGATACTTTCTGTAATGACATGAATCCTCCGAGTTGGCTTGAATGTGTGTGCGATAAAGCTAACATTCTTTATAATTAATCGATAACTTAAAACTTATGCAATTTAATCAACTTATAAAAGAATCAAAGGCTTGTAATTATTAGACTAATTTAGTCATAAATTCACAAATTGATGGATCATTAATCAATTCTTTTCTTAATACCAGTCTGTGCGTAGTTGTTGCGTAAGTCAAGCGTAATTTTAGCGTAACTTAAATAAAATTGAAAAAAGAATGAAAATAAAAATTAATAATTAAGTAGATTAGTCCGGCATAGATTCCACTGACAATATCATCGAGAATTGTGCCGGCTCCATGGTGAACTTCTTTATCAAAATAAGAAGCGGGCCAGAATTTTACAATGTCAAAAAAACGAAACAAAACAAAGAGTATAAAAAGGTGAGTGATGTTGTGGGTTTGAATAAAAAGCCAAGCGGTTGTCATTCCTAAAACTTCGTCGATAACAATAAATTGTGGGTCGTGAAGATTGTGTTTTTTTTGAACGACGTCGGCCACAAAAGAAGAAATCAAAGTGACGATAATAATAAAAGGAATAAAAAGAACCCATGGTGGGTTGAAGCGACCGAGAATATAAAGGAAGGGAAGTGTAGCCAAGGTGCCCCATGTTCCTGGTGCTTTGGGCAAAAAACCTACACCAAAAAAGGAGAGGAAAAGAATATCTAGTCTTCTTCGATCTAGTCGATTAGTCTCATTCATTACATAATAGTTTAGCCTTACTTCTGGATCTATAAAAGGTTTTAAATGGAAAGACCAAGTTATCTTGAAAAATATTTGTTCGACTGGGAAATTTTCGACGTCGTTATCGGCGGTAGGTCAGCACTAGATACAAAAAATTTCTTGGGGCCGATGACTTCTAACGATGAGGTCAATCAATTCCTTAAGGGCTACGGACTCGATCCCAATGATCCTGTGGCCAAGTCAGAAATGTTTGGAAGTTTTCAAGAGGCCATGCAATTTATTCGTCGCTACTTCTTAAAAGAGGGAAATCCAGACGGACTCGATTTAAAAGTACCCAACTCACTCCTCATGATTTCAGATATCAGCCAACTTTTTTTAATGGCGACTTACGATGACATTAAAAAGAGAGAAGACAAACTGTGGGCCGAAGCCGTCTTAAAGGTCATGCACACAATTATCCACGCTGACAAAGATCTTCGTTCTAATTATTTTAGTATTGTTCAAACTCAAATTTTCGACAGATTTTATAAATATGTCTTTAGAAGTGATGACGACAAACTTTCGATCGGAGTGAAAGGAACTGATGATGTTGTTCCTCTAGTTGACTTTGAAACAAAATCGAAAAAAACCCGCGAAAGTGTCATTATAAAACTGCTTCATAAGGCAGAGAACGTCGCTGAAGAATTATTTGATCGAGTTGGGGTAAGATTTATTACTCACTCGCGCTTTGATACTTTAAGACTTGTTCGTTTTTTGCTCGAAAAAAATATAGTTATTCCTCACAACAATAAACCAAGTCGTGCCGTTAATACGATGATTGATATGGTGAAGTTTAAAGAAGCTCATCAAACACTTGTCAAAATGGCCATCAGAAATAATCTTTCAGAAGATAGATTTTTAGCTGCAATGGAAAGAGCGGCGATTGAAGCTCAAATTGATCCTCATGAGAGTGAAAAAAATAAACATACTTCTAAGGCTTACCAGTCGATTCAATTTACTTGCAGACAGCTCATTGAATATAAGAATCCTTTTTTGCAAGAATTTAACGAACTGAGAAGGCTCGCTAAATCAAGTAACCCTGAAGAAAATGAACTTGCTCGCAGGGTTCTTAGTATGGATATTTCTCTTGTTGCTCGTGATATCAGATTTTTTTATCCTTATGAAATTCAAGTTGTCGATCAAGATGCCTTTAGAGAAAATTCTCAAGGGGATGCTTCTCATCAAGAGTATAAAAAGCATCAGGTACAGTCTGCGATGAAGCGAGTCTTTAAGTCGCTGATTGAGTTTAAGAAAATTACGCTTTAAACTTTTTGAAATTCAAATATGAAAAATTATCCATTCCACTTTCTAATCTTTAAAACGATTTGATTAACTAATGCTATTGAGCCTGAAAAGGCTTATCGAGAATTTGAGAAGTTTTCTGGTGGTTGAAGAAATGAGACCTGCAAGTTTCCTCAACAACCACCAGTTTTTATAGTTTATCAAAGTTCATTTCTTTTTCAAGTATCATTGGGATCAATACGATTTTTTGTGAAAAATTGCTTCTGGCATTTAGTCGATCGCAATAGTCTGATTTCGTAAGAAATTTTAAACAACTAATTCAGTTTTTGGAAAAGCAGTAAAAACTTGTGAAGATTTCTTTCATGCTTAATGGTGATTAAAGATCATTTAGTTAATTGGATAAATAATGAACGCATGAATTCTTATTTTACTAATAAGCCGATTGAAAGTAGAAAGGACAGCAGAAGCACTAATCCTTAATTTCTTACTTGGGAACTATTTGCTCACTGGCCGGCAATGATTTTATCAATGTCTCTTGAACTTTCCTAAATTTACCAGAAGAATCATTGATCTCATTGGAACGAGTGCAGGTCGTGGTGGCTTCTTTTTTATTTGATGATTTTTTAATGTCAGCATAAAGTTTGTATTTATCTACAATGGTAAAACACATAGCTCTACAATTTAAAAATGAAGATTCTTGGTTTTTATTCGTGCAAGTTTGGTCTAAAGTGGATTTGTTTTTACAAATGACTTTATGACATTCAGAGTGACAATTTTCAAGCATACCATTAAGGATGTCAGGCGTTTTATTAAGGTCACTACTGCAAAAAATTTCTCTGGCAGTATTGATAGTGCCATCAAAATTTCCATCTGGAGGGAAGTATTTAGAATCTTGATATCCAATCATTTTCACATAACTAAGCAAATTTTGATCACGCTGATTCCTAAAAGAGTTAATTAAACTATCTGGTAATGTGTCTTTAGAAACACATAGAGGGCTGATGCTTTCGCAATAGGCATCGGCAGCGAGAAATATAATTACGAATATGATCATTGAGACTATCTTCATGTTTACCTGAGCCTTGTTCATCAATTGAAATCTTGTCGGTATACGTACGTATTTCCTTAAACAAAAACGAGGTACCTATTTTTCGAACAATTGCACAGTGTAAAAATTTCAAGACGATACCAATTTTTAGTGGAGCAGATAAGCTTGTATAAACTGACTAAAGCTATCGGAGATTGGGAATGAAAAAATTTTTAGTTATAGGAATGATTGCTCTTACTTTTTTAAATATTGCGAAAGCAGATGAGAAAAAATATAAATGCTTGAGCGTTGGTACTTACGGAAGAGAAATTGAAGATGTCGAGATTACTTTGCAAAAAGGTCTCTTTGGAAAAATTACAGGTGCATCAGCAAGTTACAAGAAAGATACATATGCAGGCAAAGAAAGTGTTTCGATTGAATTTAGGGGACCTGTTAAGATTCCTAAAGAAACAACTGTAAATACAGATGCCTATTTAAATGGTGCAAGCAATAGTCGTGTAAACCCATTTGGAAATTTTGATTATTTAAGATTTACTAATAAAAAAGAAACCGTAAAATTCGATGATCTTTCAGATAAAATGCAACTTTCACTTTATTCATTTTATGGGGCAGTGACTAATAGAATGTCACGAAGCTATGAACTTGATTGTGAATCTCAAAAATAATTAAATTAAATAGGGTTAGGTGTTTTTCGAAATGAATCTATGCATTCTATGATTTAGTAGTTCAGGAAAATCTACTTGTGGCACGTGAGAGCCATCTTTAACAATGTAAAGAGTGCTTGAAGGTATATAACGAGTCAAAATTTGCTGAAGATAATTAGGAATAATTTTATCTTTATCTCCACCAATCACCAGTGTTGGCGCTTGAATTGTTTCTAGATAATTAATCACATCGTGATCATGCATGAGTTTGAGTAGGTGATAAAATAAATTTTCTGGAAGCTCACTTATTTTTTTCATGTAGAGTTGAACAAATTCCATCTCAACTTGTTTTTTATTAAAGCCACCATCAAAAATAGCATACTGAGCGATAGGGTTTTTGTATGAATGTTTCCAAAATGATTTAAAAAGATCAGGGTATTTATCAGTAAAATTTTTTAGATAGGGAATACTCATATCAACAATATTAGAATCGAACATAATGTCTTGGGGGGGAACGACAGTTCCAGAGATAAGGATTTGGGCTGTCACATCTTCGGGGTATCTTCTGGCGTGCTCTAAGCAAATGTTCACACCCATGCTGTGGCCAACGAACACAGTTTTTTTAATTTCAAGATTGTTTAAGAGTTCGTGAAGATCTTTGGCGATGTTGGGGAATGTGCAGGTTTCGATGTCGCCGTCTTGCGAAGAAGCAAAATGAAAACGATAGTCGTGTAAAAGAACCTGATAGCCCTGCTCTTCGAAATAAGGAATCTGGTATTTGTAGTGGTGGTTACTGCAAAGGAGTCCGTAAATTAAAACAAGCACAGGTTTAGTTTTATCAAGGGTGGAAAGCTCGAAGTTCGTATTATAGAAAATTCTGATTCCTTCGGTTGTGTAAAAATAATTAGGGTGATTTTTTTTAAACATTATTATTCTGCTTTTCAAAATCAACGATAATTTCTTCTATTAAATCCAGGGCCACTCGACATTCACTAGCATTGGCTTCAAAAGCATCAAAAGCTTCCGAAATGTCTAAGTCATTAAGATTTTTTTTGTAATTAATTATTTTTAACTTTGTGGCTGCAAAAGAAATAACGTCATTAATTTTAAGCTTGAGTGAGCCACTAATTTTTTTTCCATTGATTAAAAAGAAAGGGTCGTTGAGATTATTTTTAATAATAAGGTGTTCGCCTTTACCATCATCAATAATGGAAATTTTTAAATACATAGCAGGAATATCTTTATCTAAAAAAATAAGATCATTTTTTTTTGATCGACCAATATAAACATAATTGTACTCAAACTCATAGAGTCCTAGTGCCAATGGATCGCTTGCAGAGATAACATCTAAGTGAATCATAATGTTATTATATATTAACCAGATTAAAAAAAAATGAATTTATCTAAGAAAGTCATCTGAAGCGTAAGAAGTAGTCTTGTCAGGTTTTAGACAGTGGTAAAAACGCGCATATCATTTGAATACTTGTCTAAGAGTCTTACGATTTCTGGATTTTGCTCACCTATGAGTTTTAGTGCATCTTCGCGGGCCTGATTGAGAATGTCTGCATGAAGAACGATGTTAGCTAATTTTTTTTGAGTAGTGCTGCCTGATTGTTCAGTTCCAAAAAGATCACCTTCCCCTCTGAGTTTCAGATCTTCTTCGGCAATTTTAAAACCATCAGTATTATTTTCTATCACTTTGAGGCGGGCGAGACTTTCACCTTTGGATTTTTTGTCATTCACTAAAAAACAAAAACCCGGCTTGTCTCCACGACCGACTCGGCCACGCAATTGATGAAGGGAGCTAAGTCCAAAGCGTTCAGGATTAATAATGGCCATAACTGTGGCGTTTAAGACGTTAATTCCGACTTCTATAACACTTGTAGATATGAGAACATCAATTTTATGTTGTTTAAAGTTTAAAAAGACTTTGGCTTTTTCGTCAGATTTCATTTGGCCATGAAGACCTTCAACGATATGGTCGGGAAAATATTTTTTATAGCGCTCGAGAGTTTCAATGAGGTTATGAAAATCTTGTTCGGCATTTTCATTTATTGCTGGAACGACGACATAGATTTGTTCACGGAGAGAAAGTCTGGTTTTAATAAAACTTAAGTACTGCTGGTAAGTATCTTCAGTGACAATTCTCGTTTTATGTCCTTTTCTTCCACAGGGCATGCTTTTTATTGTGGAAATATCTAGGTCACCGTATTGAGTTAGGCTTAGAGAACGTGGAATAGGTGTTGCCGACATAATTAGGCAGTGAACACCTTGGCCCTTATTCGTCAGTTTTATTCTTTGATCGACACCAAACTTATGTTGTTCATCAATAATAGCAAGTCCCAAATTTTTAAAAGCAATACTTTCTTGAATGAGTGAATGAGTTCCAATGATGAAATCGATTTCACCACTTAAAAGCTCTGCTTGTATTAATTTTTTTTCTTTGGCCGAAGTTGATCCAAGAATCAATTTGCATTTAACAGTGTCTTCGCCAAAAAGTTCAATGGCACTCACGAAATGTTGAATCGCGAGAGCTTCAGTAGGACACATGAGAGCAGCTTGATAACCATTTTCGATGACGATCATTGCTGTAATCATGGCCACAGTTGTTTTTCCACACCCAACATCACCTTGAATAAGCCTCATCATTGGATGCTCGAGACTAAGGTCTCTTCTAATTTCACTTAAAGAGTTATTTTGATCAGGAGTTAAGTTATATGGATAGAGCTTGGCAAAAGATAAAAGTGCTTCATTTGAAACGACCATTTTAGGAGCTTTAGGTTTCTTGAAAAATTTTCTTCGCAAACTAATTTTAATTTGATCGTGAAAAAATTCTTCATAGATTAATCTATCTTCTGCTTTTTTTTCTAATTCTGGTGTTGGTTTAATTTTGGCGTGAATAACTTTAAACGCTTCACCAAGAGAGAGGAAATGATTTTGGCCAATGAGTGAAGTTGGCAGAGTTTCTGGGATATTATCCCAAAGAGCTTTAGGAATTTTATCAATAATTTTTTTTATTTGAATGCCAGGAACTGTGTTCACTGTAGGATATTGAATTTTTAATTCATTTGAGACAGTAACGAAAGGAGAAAGATCTTCTGGAGATTCAAGATGAAAAAAATCAGGATTAGCGAATTGCACTTGTCCATTAAAGGTCGAAGCTTCACCCATAAATTCAATATAAGTGCATTTAGAAATTTTAGATGTGACTGATCCGTATGTGTTAAACCACTTTAGTGTCAGCACTTTATCAGAAAGAAGATCTTGGACGTGAACTAAAATATTATAAAGCATAGCTCGACCTTTCCCTTTGACTCGGAAATTAGGTTTGGCCTGAATATTTAAAATTTTTGCTCGGCCGATAAAAATACGGCCTTCTTCAATGAATTCAAAACTTCGAAGGGGTGGAAGCTCAACGACTCGAAGTGGAAAGAGCCAAAGAAAATCATAAACTTCATGATAGCCAGCGAGAATTAATTTTTCGTAGGATTTTTTAGATGCTCTTCCAAGGAGATCTTCTAAAGAAGAATTCCAGTGGAGAGTCTTGGATTTTGTATTTGATCTCTCAGTCAATGAATTCAAAACCTTCAACCTCGTATTCAATATCACCTTTTGGTGCTTTTACGATGACAGTGTCACCTTCTTCTTTGCCAATAAGGGCCTTCCCGAGAGGACTGTTATAAGAAATTTTGTGCTCTTTAAATTCAGATTCATCTTCGCCAACAATTTTAAATGTGACTTTTATATTTTTGGCCACATCAAAAACGTGAACAGTGGCACCAAAGACAATTTTCTGACTTCTAATTTTACTGACTTCAACGACTCTTGAGCGAGCTAGAATTCCTTGTAGCTGAGCAATACGTCCTTCGACGATTGATTGCTTTTCTTTGGCCGCATGATACTCAGCATTTTCTTTTAGGTCTCCCAGATCTCTCGCATCTGAAATGGTGATTTTTAGTCCTTCTCTTTCAACCTTCACAAGGTGAATAAGCTCGGCTTCGAGCTTATTTTTTCCAGAGAGGGTGATCGGCAATTCGTCCATGTGAGATCCTATTTTTTAAAAAGTGATGCAGCCTGATTTGTCAGATCTTCTTTTGAAGTCGACTTGTTTGTTCCATCTGAAAGATTAAAATAGTCGCAAAAGTTAGCTTTCTCTTTGTCGACGATTCTTTCAGCATTAGATTCACGGCATTCGTTATATACTCGCGAGTCATAAAAAGAACACATCCTACAACAATGAAGACTTGTTGAGCAATAGGGACATTCCTCAGTTCTTAGAATCTTAAAGGCCCCGAGGACTGGGATTGCTTTTTGGCAGTGATAGCACGTCAAACTATTCATAATCTTAACCTTGAATTAAAAAGTCCATTGCTGTGCAAGACCAAACTTTGTCGATGGCAGACTTAATTGGCCTTGGCTGTCTTCTGGATTAAAAAATATTTTTGGGAGATTTCTCTTATTATACTCTTCTATGGCCTTATTGAGATTGGTTTCATTGCTCACTTCCAATGTACGAGCGATCAAGTAGTTTACGAGTAAAGTTGCACTACCAGAAATGATAAAAATTCTGCGGTCTTCTGAATTTGAATTAAAAAATCCATAGAGGAGTAGTCCAGTTCCCGCAGAGCCAATAATCGCTGATGGCCAAACGAATCTCGAGTTTTTTTGATAAGTGTCTAAATGCATTTTCGCCACAGGATCTTTTTCGAGGTGATAGCGAAGTCCTTCTCCTTTTTCAGAAGAATTAGAATCAATTAAAACTTCTTGATAATTAATAACCGCAACTCGGCTACAAGTCTCTATTGCCTGAAGCCTAAAAGAAGTTAAAAATAGAAGAGCTAGTAAAAAAGTGTGCAAATGAACCTCAAAAGTTATTTGTAAGATTATAATATAGGGGCTTCTCATTCAAAAGGTTTTTTCATGGATTTGATCAAAGCTGGTATCGGATTATCAAAAACTATTAGAAATGTCGGGCGTCTTCAAGAAATTGTCATGGTTTTTGCTCGCCACGGCTTTGATGAATTTATTACGAAAAATACCACTAATAAAATTCCTAATTTTGTTTTGCCAAAGTCAAAGAAACGAATTCGCGATGAACTAGCTAATAAGTCGGAGAAAGACTGGAACCAGGTTTTAGGATTTCGTCTTAGAAAATGTTTCGAAGAGTTAGGTCCAGCTTTTATAAAATTTGGTCAGCTCTTAAGTTCTCGCGATGATCTTTTTCACATTTCTTTCATTGAAGAAATGCGAATGCTCAGAGACAAAGTTAAACCGGTTGGTTTTGAAGAAGTCCGCGCACAGATAGAAACCAGTATAGGTGGAAGCGTTGAAGATATTTTCAGTTCATTTCAAAAAGAAGCTATCGGAACAGCTTCTATTGGCGTGGTTTACCGTGCCACTTTAAAAAATGGGCACCCAGTTGTTTTAAAAGTGAGAAGGCCAGGAATTGAAAAAGAAATTGAAACAGATTTTTCTATTTTAATGTTTCTTTCAATTCAAGCAGAAAGAGTAAGTAAAGAGCTCAAGTACTTAGGGATTTCCCGTGTTGTTAATGACTTTGCTCTAACACTTCATCGAGAATTAAATTTTCATGTGGAAGCCCTCAATTGTGAAAGATTGAGACGCAATATTGAAAAGCATGATGATCAAAATCTGTATTATATACCCAAAGTGTATAAAGAATATTCTTCAGAAGGTGTCTTAGTCATGGAAGAGTTAAAGGGAATACCTTTTAGCCGCCATGATGAAATTCTCTCTAGAAAAGAAGAGATTGTCCCCAAAATGGAATATGGTGTTCGCCTATTTTTAAAAACTTTTTTAAAAGATGGCTTCTTTCATGCAGATCTTCATGGGGGAAATTTCTTTTATTTAAATGACGGCAAAATTGGTCTTATCGATTTTGGCCTCATGGGAAGTTTGAGTAAAAGTGGTCGTCATCATTTCATTGCAATTGTCTATGCGATCTTGTCTTACAATTATGAAAATTTAGTTTATGAATTTTTAGATGTAGCTGAATATGACACAATCCCTGATACTGATTCTCTCATCAGAGATGTCCGCGAAGCTTTAAGCCCTTTTGTGGGTCTGACTGTTAAACAAACCAATTTTTCAGACTTACTCTCAGTTATTTTAAGCACACTAAAAAAACATCAAATTTATCTCCCACGTGAATGGTATATTATTTTTAGGGCCCTTATCACTCTCGATGGCGTGGGCAAGCAATTGGGCATTGATCTCAATATATTTGGAATTTTAGAATCAGATATTGAAGAAATTATTGAAAGCACTTTCAGTAAAGATGAACTTTTAGAAGAAGCTGCTTGGGCTGCGAGAGATCTGACATCAACCATGAGAATTTTACCTCGTCACATAAAATGGTTTTTGAGAGATTTTGCTAAAAAAGGCTATGCCGTCGAAGTTAAAAATACGGGATATGAAAAAGAATTTAGGTCAGCCATTGGAGCAGTGATATTTTTAGCTTACTCACTCCTAACGTCCGTCTTTATTTATTCTGGCATTACCATCATTGGTGAAAGAGACATTTCTCATTGGGCACAGCTACCTACGGGGAGCTGGGTTTTATGGAGTATTGGAGTTTTACTTTTTTCTGCCGGACTCGCCAACTTACGACGCTAATAAAGGATATTGCCAACTAAAAGAGTCAGTTGAAAAGGTGAAGAAATCAGTCACTTTTTAAGCCTTTCGGCGATTTAACTAGGCAGCAGTAGTATTTAGTTTACCCTGGCGCGGTAACCCCTTAAAATAAAGATAATTAATTGTTCATTGGGGTTTCGTATGTTTAAGCTAATCATTTTGTTTTCATTATTTTTAGGCGTGGCATCTGCAAAGAGCCGATTTAGTGATGAAGATAAAAAGAAATTTATCGAAGAAGTAAAACTTTCAATCGCAGAACACAAGCTTGAAAATAAAGGAAAAGTCGATTTACAAATTATCAAACCAGGTCTCAACCTTGCTTTAGAAGATTATTTAAAACGCGAGAAATTTACTCGTCAAGAAATGCTTTATATTAAACAAAAATACGAAGTGTTTTCTAAAGACCCAAGTATTACACCAGATAAAGCAGAAGAAGCATTTTATAAATTTATTCAAAACGAACTCGATGAAATTAGTAAAAAAGCTTTGATGAAAACTGCCCGTGGTGAAGTTTGTAACACTTGGGGATGTGAGGAAGGATTAAAATGTGCACCGGATCCTATCCAGTTGGAAAGTCCTGGAAAGAAAAAACGAGGACAAGAATGTAAGGAGAACTCAGAGTGTACTTCTCAAGAATGTGTTGAAGAAAAAATTGGCTCAAAAAAGAAAATTTGTGAAGATATTTTTCGTTGTTATCAGCCATTACAATTAAAAGAATCGTGTGATCAAAATCCAGTTTGTGGTGAAGGGAGTTGCTTACCAATTAATTACCAGACAGCTGGAATTGGTGAATGTGAAGTTATTGGGAAATCTTGCAAAAAGAATCTTGACTGTTGTTCAGATTCTTGCGTAAGTAATATTTGTCAGTCTAAAAAAATCTGTAAAGACTGCCTAGGCAACGGAGCAATACCTCAGAGAGGACAAGTTTGTTGCGAAGGACTTTATAAGAATTTGAAAGGTGTTTGTGTACCAGCGGTACCTCCTTCAGTGATTCCTCAAGTGAGAGTAAAGCCAACTTATAGAATTTTTTTCAATAAGGCTTTAAATATAATTATTTCAGAGGCAAGTGCAGAATCTGATAATGGAAATCCAGATCCGGGTGGTGTTTCAACGGGTAATTCCTCACCTCCTCCGCCAGCACCCTCGCCAGCTGAGCTAACAAAAGCTGAGATGAAAAATGAAATTACAAGCGATAGAGATAAGTACGAAAATTTTGAAGCAAAAAGAACTGAAGAGGCTGAAGTTGTAGATCCTAAAAAAGTTGTTGCACAATTAAATTTTTCAAAAAAATCTAACTTCGAAACTTGTGAAATGAATTTTAAAGAAGATTTTTTTGCTGATTTAAAACAAAAAGGAAAATTTGATTCTGACGTAGCTATGTTGGCTTATGATTTTATGCTCACAGGAGACTCTGAACCAGATTACTGGCTTGATAGAGGCCGTGCGGGAACTTCATTGTTTGCAAGAATGAAGGCCATAGGCCTTAAAAGTCGTGATAATAGAAAGTTACTTTTTTCTACGATTAATGGAATTAATATACAGATGAGATGTGCGTGTTTGGATGTAAAAGGTTACAACAAACTTGAAAAAGCAGATGATAAAAAATATTTTGAAACAAGCTGTCCAGCAGAATTTGATAAATACAAAGCCACGCCAACGGGCACAGCTGGAGGGTCACCACTTGATAATGAAAATGCAGCAGCCTCAGGTTTAAAAGGCAAGAGAATGATGAAGATCTGGACGACTAATCTTGTGGCGTTTTATACAAGATTTGCGGCTTTAAATCTCCAATCAGAAAAAGATTTTACTAGCGTTTTAAATTGGACACAGGGACCTGAAGCAAAATGGAATGATTACAAAACAAAAAGTTATGATCTCTTCGCTTATAACGTTAAAAATCCAAACAACTCTTCAGCTGGTTTAGGTGGGCTTCTCGGTGCTGTTTTAGCTGCGGGGATAATTGCAATCCTTGGCGGGTTCGCCAGTGCTTCCATTCTAACTACATGGGCTTCTATCGGTATCATTTCAGTTTCAGCTGTCACTGGTGCTGGTGGTATGTGGATGATAGCTTCACTCAAAGGAGCTTGGATTTCTCACCGGCCAGAAATTACAGACTATAAAGTTCAACCTAGAACATACAGTTGTGGAAAAAAAGATTCATGTACAGAATATACTAGAACATTACTTCAACCTTATAATGAAATTTGTAAAATTCACACAGGGGCCAATGCCTGTTTGAAAAATTTTGTCGTTGTTACAAAAGATAATAAACCAAGATATATTGTTGATCCTTGGGTTCCAGTTGGCGTGAGTCGTTCGTCGGTTTATATGAACCAACCTCTTTATACAGAAAAACTTGAAACAGGTTTCCTCAATGCTAAAGCAGAGATGTTGAGAAGAAATCCTGGCGCAACTGGTGGTGGTGGTAAAAAAGGCGGGGGAGAGTTTGTTGCCCAAGAATACATGTCAGAAGTTTTCATTGAAGCAACGTTACTTGGAAAATATGCTCCAGATTTAACTCAAGAAAGTATCTATACATTTTCAGATGATAAAATTAAAAAAATTAAAGATGCTGCTAAAGAATTTGCGGTTTCAGAAGGATTTTTATTAAGTACTGATACTGAAAATTTAGAATCATTTGCTAACTATGCTTATGAGTTCCACTTTTTATGGCCAAAGATGTCTTATGCTGATGAAATTGGTTATCCAACAGTAGGCTTGTTAACTTATCTTGAGTTTATGGCAGTTGATGTAACTGGTGGTGGAAGTACAAATCTTGCCAATAGTGCAACTGCTGCAGCGAAACTAAATTTAGCTACAAGCTTAGATTATGACAGGGCCTTAAAGCTTTATGCAGATACAGAACTTGCCACAAATTTACTCAACCCAGCTCAACAAGCGGTTATCAAGCAAGAGCTAGCAAATTCACAAAGTGACGTGAATAACGCACTTACATTAAATGCCTTACTTAATAATAAAAATCTCGATAGTGAGTTATCTAAATTAAGTCCAGGTTTTCTCGCTGATCAATCTAAGTTGGCCGGAGCAAACGCGGTTGCTAATTTAACAAATGATCAAAAAAGCTTACTAAGAACAGTTGGGAGTTTAAGAAATATTAGAAAAGATCAGTTGAAATCTTTAGATGCTTATAACAAAGCAGTTGCAGCTAGCGGGGACAAAGACCGAGCAGCAAGAATGGGACTCGCAGCTAAAAAATTCAGTGATAGATTTTCAGGGGCCAACGGAGCAATTGGAGCAAACGCGAGCATGGGGCTTTCTAAATCTGATGATTCAGAAGCCGATAAGAAAAAAGGTGCCCTCGGTGCAGATTATTCTGGATTCAATAATGGTGCTTTTGGTGCCAATAATCAAAACGGAAGTGTTAGTTTATTTGGATCGAGCTCAACATCAGGCTCAAAATCATCGTCAGGAGCCTCAGAAGGTGGTTCTGACGTAGATAAAAACTCGAGTAATGCCAATGATCGAAAACTTATTGCCGAAGCGATCGACGCCAGAAATTCATCAAAGGGTAAGTACGATTCAAATGAAGATCTAACTCTTTTTGAAAAAGTTACAAATGCCTATATTAGAAACTATGATAAAATTCTGACTAAGAAAAAAGATAAGGATATCACTGATCAAAAAGAATAATGGTCAACTGAATGACCGCATAGTTAATTTAGATTTTCTTAGGGGCTTTTTTGTCTTATTGGCCCTTTATCAACATTTTGGTTATTACTTAAACGTTTGGTATGTTGATTATTTTAGGGATGCAATGGCCCTAAGATCAACCTATGCAATTCATTTTCCCTTAATAGGTAAGCAAGTCTCTATGGGGCCGATAGAGTATTGGTGTTGCTTAATTTTCACTCCCTGGGTCAGTCAAATTTATCTAACAATGTCCGCTTTTAATTTAGCTAAAAAAGATCCTTTTGAGTTTAGATCTGGACTACAAGATAGACTCAAGGGTTTTGGCTTAATTTTTATTTTTTTTGTTCTGGAAAATTTTATAGTTGCCCCCAATACTGGTGAAGCCATATCGTTTTATCCCATCATGCTGTGGATGGTAATTTTAAGTGCACTTTCGCTGATATATTCATTTTTAGGTATTCGAGGCATCATTGCGCTTACTTTATTTTCTACTTTAAGATTTATTATTCCAATTGAGGTCCTCTCTGATTTTTGGGAAGAGGCCATAAGAAATTCAATTCATCCAGGTTATGAATATGATGCGAGATTAGAGTATTTTATAATGTCTGGATGCTTGGGTTTTCTCATGGGTCATGTTCATTATCACCGGGCAAACATTAAAAATCAAAAAAACACTTATTTTATCATTTTGGGTCTTGTTTTTGTTTTTTTATATTATATATGGGGTGAGAGTTTTTCCATCGAACGAACTAATGCATTTGCGACAGAACATTTATTAGCAGAATCATTTTGGGGAACACTGTATATTTTGGGCATACAGAGCATTTTGATTTCGTCTTTTTTATGGCTTGAGAAGAAAAACATAAAGCTTAATGTTCCAGTCATTAGCTGGGTTGGTCTTAATTCTCTCTTTATTTTTTCAATTCACAGAATTTTATTTGTTAAGTTGATTGCTCCACTAAGCACCATGCTGGGAAGTCTATTTGGATATACACTGTCACCCAACTCACTTCAGCTCTACCTCTATATTTCTATCACCATACTGCTTTGTTATTTTATAAAAGTTACGTCAATCAATGATATTATATTTCAAAAGAAGAAATAGGATAAATTAATGGACACGAGGTCCCAACATTTACTTTTTGATGCCGTTTGTGAAAATGATCTCACTCAAGCAAATATTGAAAGTATTAAAGAAATTATTGAAGCTCGCTTAACCGTGGTTAATAAAATTGAACACAAATTTACCCCTCAGGGTGAAACAATTGTTTTTATTTTAGCAGAATCCCATTTTACATTACATACCTATCCTGAAAATAAATTTATTTCTCTAGATATCTATGTCTGTAATATGGATGTAGATCTTCAGAAAATTGTAAATGAAATTTCCCAAAAAGTTAACTTTGAAAAAGTTGAACAAAGAATAATTCCTCGAGGAAAAATTGGTTCACAAATAAAATCAAAAGATCTCGAATTGGTTTATCTGATTACAGTCCTGGTCGCCGGATGCAGTATGCTTTACGAGTTGCTTTTGGCCCAATCACTTTCAACGACCATGGGTAACACTGCCCTAAGATACAATACCACGATCGGACTTTATATAGCTGCAATGGGTTTTGGTGCACTTCTTTACAAGAAGCTTGTTAAGAAAAATATTTTTGAAGAATTTGTTCGAATTGAATTACTACTTTCACTAATTGGTGGCATCGGTCCCATTGTTGTCTTATTAAATGATTTTATTTTTAATGAAATCGCACGTGGCGCAGGAATTACTTTCTTTTCTAATTGGATTCAAATGCCACTTTTTACACTCAATCATTTACTCATCGTCTTAATTGGCTTTTTGTCGGGACTAGAGCTTCCACTTTTAATTGATATGGGAAAATCTTTTGATAAAAAAAGAGGAAATTATGTTCTTGCCTATGACTATTTTGGAACATTGCTTGGGGCTATTTTATTTCCCATAATTATACTACCTCGCTTGCATATTTTTACGATGGGCTACGTCGTTTCGCTTATTAATATATTAGTAGCACTTTTCATATTAACTAAAATCAAAATTAAAAATCGTTTCTATAATATTTCGATTATCATTATGCTCCTTGTCTGGTCAGTGCTCCTATTCAATGCTTCAAGTGTTAATCAATTTATTGTCCAGGCTCTATATTTTGGAGGACAACAATGAGTTCGAAGCTAAGATTGATGAAACTTGAAATTCTCGTTGTCACAAGCTTGCTTGCTTTTTGTAGTATTATTTATGAGCTACTTTTGTCCAATACCTTGTCTATAGTTACAGGCAACTATATTTGGTGGCAATCTCTCACCATAGGCATTTATATTGGTGGTCTGGGTCTTGGCGCTTATTACTCGGACAAATTAAAAGACACCTATAAAAGTATCATTACAACGGAAATTGCCCTTTCCTTTTTAGGAGCGCTGAGTGTGTTCTTTATTTATGTCGTGCATGGAAGCTATAAATACATAGATTCTCTTTTCTTTTATACGGGAGATTTTTATACAAGTGCCTATTTACAAAATTTATTCATCCTAAAAATCATATTTTTTATCATCGTCCAGAGCTTTACATTTCTCATTGGGCTTTTTTCTGGCTTTGAAATTCCCTTGATGGTGAGAATTGCAGAAGACCATCTCGGAGATGGAGGGGACTCTGAATATCAAATCTTTGGTATTAATTACATAGGAACACTTTTAGGTACGACATGTTTTGCTTATTTTTTGCTCCCAAAACTCGATGTGATTCTGACTTCCGTTGTAGTTGCTTCTTTGAATTTATTCGTTTGTCTTTACTTTATTCTTCGTTACTTAAATAAAAATAAGAATGTTTATTTAATCTTAACGTCTCTAGTTTTTTTGATTGGCTTATCGATTAGCTTAAATGAAAAGAAAATCACCCAGACATATTTAAAGATTTTTTACTATATGCCAAAGATTCTTTCTGAAAATAAACAAGATATTGATAATCTTTATCAAAAGATTTCACAATATCCAGAAATTGAAAGAAGCAAATCATTGTATCAGTATTTGGATATATTTAAATATCCTCAAATTATTGATGGTGAAATTCAAGATGCTCAAATTTTAGCACTTGATACAAACTTTCAATTTAATACGGCTACGGAGCATCTTTACCATGAGGCCTTTGCCCATGTTTCAATCGCGATGAATAAATCTGTTCCTAAAAAAATTCTCCTGCTTGGAGGTGGAGATGGGCTACTTCTTAGAGAGCTACTTAAGCACGAGTCTATTGAAAGTATAGATTTTATCGAGCTAGATGAGAAAATGCTTGATCTGGCCAAGGGACGTTTTGCAGAACTCAATCAGCACTCAGTAGATAATCCTAAAGTCCATGTTCAAGTGAATGATGGTTTTTACTATCTTCGGAATACTCAAAATAAATATGATGCCATATTTATTGATTTTCCTTATCCAAACTCATACGACCTGGCACGCTTGTATAGTGTGGAGTTTTATACTTACGTGAGAAAGGCCCTTAATCCTAATGGCTTTGTTGTTTTGGATGCTCCTTTTTATGACAGGGAAAATTCTAGGAAAGATCACCCACGCGGTCGAATAACGGTTACAACAATCTTTAATGAAAGGCATATTTTAAACAACAGTGTCATTGCGAGTACGTTTAATTATGCTGGCTTTAAAACGATTTTTCCTTACCGAGTTGCCGATGAATCTTTTCTTTTTCTAAAAATGGAACCAGGTGGAATAGATTATAATTTTATGGAGACCTCAGATTTGAGTTATCTCAATAAAGATACAATCATTGAAATGCATAATATAAAAAACCAGGATTTTCCCTATGAAATCTCCCTTGATTACGTCAATTCGATCTTTAAACCGAAAGTCACGAAGAAGAATGAATTTTAAATACTGTCACATCCAGCGATGTAAGGTGATAAGAGAAAGGGTTCAAATTCTTGTAGTGGTTTAGGTCCAAAAAGATAATTTTTGAAATCAATAACTGAACATTTATGTTCGATTGAGTTAAATATAAATTCGACCTGATCATCTGAAATAATTTTAATTTTAAGTGACCCATTTGTTACTTCATCAAAAAATTTATTTAAAATATTAATATTACCAAGCTTCATATAAGCGGTATAAAAAACATTTTTTGACTCAACCAGGCTTACCTCACTTTCAGGCAACCAGGTTTGATAGGATTTGATTTGTTTAACAAGCGCTAGGTATTTATCAGGAGTACTTCCAATTTCATGAATGATATTGGCCAGGTCACGCCCCTTGTTGACACAAAAATAGTTTTCAATTTTTCCATTTTCATTTCTTTTGATAAAGAGATCAATTGAATCCATGTCTTTTATAATAGACCAGTCTTTTTCTTCTCTTTTTATGGTAAAGAAATATTTTTCATTAAATTCTGTATAAATTTTTACGATATCTTCGAAATCATTTTCTTCTAATTGCCCATAAGTCGTTTTTTGAAATCCGGGAGGTTTATTTTGATCAGAAAAAACACCATTTCCAGTTTCGACAAGTCCACCAGCTAAGTGAAAAGAAAATTTTTCGTAGAGACCACCCAGGTCACTCCACAATAAATAAAGACCACAGCGGTCTTCTGTTTGTGACAGAGCATGATTCATAAGTGTTTTAAATAAACCCTGCTTTCTATAGTCGTAATCGGTGACGATTCCTCCTATTAAGCCTACATTTAGTAGTTTATTTTTTTTAATCATCGTCCGTGGACAAATTGCCAGATGAGAAAGAAGTTTATTACTTTTTTCGTCAATGATTATGAAACAATTTTCAAAGTTTAGTGGGTTGATAAGAGGTGCAAAATCTTTTGCAAAGGAATGAGTGTGTGAATAATGAAATTCTTTTTCTATAAGGTTGATGAGTTCATCGTAAAATTCAGGATTTTTACCTAGATCTGTAAGAACATATTTAGCTTCAAGTGTTTCATTATCCATATATGACTATTCTAGCGACAATTTCTAAATAAAATGATCATTTTTCATTCAACATTATACCTGACTAATTAATTTCAAATTCACCATTGCAATAATTTTAGGCACTTGCTAGTGAAAAAATGTCGAAAAAAAAGACACTTTTTCCTAAAGTTAATTTAAAAAACGTTCGATCAGTTAATTATGAAGCCGTGGGATTAGTCCCACAGAAAAACATGATGTTTTTCAAACCAGAAATCAAGGAGGATGTATGGGACTTCGAATTAACACGAACGTTGCGTCGTTAAACGCGCAAAGGAATCTAGGTTCGACGAGAATCTCGATGAACAAGTCACTGGAGAAACTTTCTTCAGGACAAAGAATCAACAGGGCCGGTGATGATGCTGCCGGACTCGCAATCTCAGAAAACTTAAAAGCTCAAATTAAAGGTCTGGGTCAAGCTGAAAGAAATGCTGAAGACGGTATTTCATTAGTTCAGATTGCGGAAGGTGCTTTAGGGGAAGTTTCAAACATCTTAATCAGACTTCGTGAACTATCGGTTCAAGCAGCTTCTGATACTATTGGTGGAACAGAAAGAAAATTTCTTAACGTGGAATTTGAACAGTTAACGAGTGAAGTTGATCGTATCGCGAATTCAACAGAATTTAACCGTGTTCCATTACTTAACGGAACTGGTGCGGTATTTGATATTCAAATCGGAACAAGAAACGATCCTATATCTGACAGGTTAACATTTGATGCTTCTTCTGCTGACGTTAACGTTGCAGCTTTAGGATTAAACCTAGCTTCTGTTTCGGATAAAATTTCAGCTCAAAACTCTTTGACTTCAATTGATCAAGCGATCATTTCAGTCTCGGGTATTAGGGCAGATTTCGGTGCTCTTCAAAACAGACTTCAGTCAACAGTTAACAATATCCAAACAAGTATTGAAAACTTAGCAGCTGCAAACTCTCGAGTAAGAGACACAGACGTCGCTGCAGAAACTGCAGAATTAACAAAACAGAACATCTTAATGACAGCTGGTACATCGGTTTTAGCGCAAGCGAACTCAAGTACAAACAATGCATTGAGCTTGATTCAAGCAGCCTCTCAACGCTAATAAGCGATGAGCTTCAAACATACCTGCAAGTGTGAGTTGAAGTGAAACTGTAAGGTAAATTGATGAATTAAACTTTTGAGTAGTTTTTAAGGTTTAGTTATAGCTACTGGTTACTTGATAAATTTAAAAATAATAATAATTTTTTTGAACAAGATGTTCAAAGTATAAAACAGGAGGTTTTGCGTGAAAGGAGATTAACAATGGGTTTAAGAATAAACACAAACGTGCCTTCATTATCAGCTCAAAGATCCTTAGGGATCAATACGAGAAACCTTAACGATAACCTTCGAAAGTTATCTTCAGGGGAACGTATTACAAAAGCCGGTGACGATGCTGCAGGTTTAGCAATAAGTGAAAACTTAAAAGCACAGATAAGAGGAATGAGACAAGCCAAGCGAAATGCTGGTGATGCTGTCTCACTGTTACAAACGGCAGAAGGTGGAATGAATGAAATTTCTAATATCATCATCAGACTTAGAGAACTTTCAGTCCAAGCCGCTTCAGATACAGTGGGAACCACAGAGAGGGGATTCTCCGATATTGAATTTCAAAGTCTCAAAGAAGAGATTGATAGAATTTCAAGATCTACAGAATTTAACGGAATTAAACTTCTCGATGGTTCAGGCGGAAAACTCGAATTCCAAGTTGGTACTAAGAATGACCCTATCCTCGATAGACTTCAATACGATGGATCTAGGGCGGATGCATCCCTCAAGTCACTTGGTTTGGACCTTGACGGGGTGTCTTCGAAAGAAGGAGCACAAAATGCGCTTAAAAAACTTGATGATGCCCTTGTGCAAATCAACGGAGTACGAGCAAACTTTGGTGCCCTTCAAAACAGATTGCAGTCGACTCAAAATAACCTTGAAATCAGCGATGAAAACTTATCAGCTGCTAACTCAAGAATTAGAGATGTCGATGTAGCATCTGAAACGGCCGACATGACTAAGAATAATATTCTTCTTCAGGCAGGTATTTCAGTGTTATCGCAAGCGAACGCTGCTCCGAACTCTGCACTAAAACTACTCAATGGTTAATTCATAAAAAGTTGCCCCGAATGGGGCAACTTTTTTTATTTTCGTTTATACTAATGAAAGAGATTAATAAGAGGTTTTAATGTTTGATCTAAGTAGCACCAAAGATAGTCGAAAAACAGTCTTAATTATCGGAATAAATTCTTTCTTAGGTTCTAATTTAGCTGAGTTTCTCCGCAAAGATTACCGAATTGTTGGAACTTATCACAAACGCAACCAGTCTCTTCCAGGTATCTTATGTCTGCCATGTAATGTTCTTGCAAAAGATGAAGTTCAATTAGTACTTTATGCTTTTAAGCCAGATATTGTTCTTTACTGCGTGGGCCTCACTTCACTTAAAGAATGTGCTGAAAAGCCAAACGCATCGGATGCACTTAATTCTGCAGGACTTTTCAACGTAGCTGAACTCGCTCCAAGATATGGAGCAAGAATTGTTTATTTTTCTTCTCAATATCTTTTTTCTGGAGCAAATAAAAATTACAATGAAATGGACAATGCAGACGTCATTACTCAATATGGAAAATCTCAAGCCTCTTCTGAGTTTTATTTGCAAAAATCTTCATTAAATTATCTTATCATTAGATGTGCTAAGTTTTATGGCCGAGGAGTCAGTGCACTTCGAAACTCATGGTTTGAGCAATTGCAAAATAATATTAAAAATAATCAAACAGCTGTTTATGATGACTTCGTTCATCAAGGCTTTGTGGATGTTTACTATCTCGCAATGGTAGTTAAGATGTGTATTGATAAAAACGTTGCTAATAGACTTGTTCAATTTTCCTCTCAAGATACAATGACTCATTATGAATTTGCTAAAGCCTATACAGAAGTTTTTAGTGAATCAGATGGATTGATTAATAAGGGCAAGTGGCCTTTGCCTATTTTAAAAAGTAGCTCAATTGAAAGAGTTGATGAGCATCTTCATTTCAGGCTGGATGTGTTAAATATAGAAGGATTACTTAAAATTAAAATGCCAACCATTAGAGACTCATTAGAATTTACCTTTAGGCGCTTAGATGGGCAAAAAAGTATAAGCAAAAGTGTTACTAATAAGGGAGATGGAGTCTCTTATATCTAGATGACTAAGTAAGCCATCATCACATTTCGAAAGTGTATTATAAACAAAGAACATTCAATAATTTTAAGTTTTGTGAATTTGTATATCTTAAATTTTGGGAATAAAATCATACAACCTTTTCTCAATCAGATTTCACAATATTTGGACTGAAATGAAAAAAAATCCTGCTTTGTTTATTTTATTTATCGTAATGAGCATTAGCTGCTCACGACTTGATATCGCAGCAAAATTTGCAGGTACTTATGTTGTCTATAAAGCGGATGACTATTTTGATTTAAACAGTACTCAAAAGAATTGGCTAAGGGCAGAGTTTGAGAAAGATTTTTTAAAAATTAAAAATCAAATCATTCCCAATGTTTCAGTCGAACTTAGCCGATTATCTAGAAAAGTCCAAGAAAAAAAAGTATTTAATGATCAGGATCTTTGGATAGAGTTTGAAAAACTAAATGATTTTTTTTATGAGTCAATTAAGTTATTTAGCAAAAGTGCTATTATTTTTGCCGGCCAATTATCCCCAGAGCAAATAAAATATTTTCAAAATAAATTTGAAGAAGGGCTATTGGATTTTAAAAAGAATTACAGTCAAAAAAGTTACTCTAAGAAATTAAAATCTTCTTTTAATAATTGGTTTGATGACTTAACAGATTCACAAGAAGAAAAGATTGAAGAGTTCGTATTGAATAATCCTTTACCGATTGAACAGATTATTTCTCAAAGAAAAAAATTAAATAGTGATTTTAGAGAAGCCTATTTACGAGATGACAAAAGAGATGTCTTTATAGAAAAATTATTCAATGATTATAATTCACTACTTGAAAAGAATTATAAAGATGCAAGGAAAGAAAGAAATAATAAACTCATCAAATTAGTTGTAAATGTATTAAATACTATGACAGAAGAACAGAGGCAGGATCTTTCGAATGCCTTAAAGTTGAAAGCCGAACAACTGGTAAAAATTAATTAGGAATTATCTGGCAGAATTAACGATAAACTCAGTAAGGTAGTGCCTTACCATTGTATCGATATCGATAGCTTCATTATTAAATTTCCATGAAATTTTATTAAAAGCGCCAAGTGAAGCCCTGATTTCATGAATATTGGTCGAGCCGAATTGATCGTTGAATGAAAGCCTTGCACCGTAAATATCTTTTCCATTGGCCAAGAATCCAATAGAAATAACATCGCTAGATTTTCTGGCGAAAATTAATCGCAATGAATTTCTAAAAAGCATAAAGTCATTAACGGTGTTAGAGATTTTAAAAAGTTTGATAGCTGAATTAGCATTATTTCTACCACGGTGTTCATTGAACTTTGTGGTGTAAGCCTCAAGACGATCTCTAATATCATTCATGAGCTCGATCGATGATTCTTCCAAAAGAAGGCTAGGATTTAAGTGGCTACTGATGTTAACAATACCAGATTCATCCATATTAATTTCTTCCATGGCCAGATTTTCTATCCATGAATAATTAAGAGGCTGATATAGTGTTTGATTTGTTTCGATCATAGAAAAATGATCGGTTCAGATATGCTTACTGTCAAGAATTTAAAAGGGGCCTAAGTGAAGGACTATTTCGAGGTTCCGCCCATTTTTAAATAGGTGGCTGCAGTAAGTAGTCTCTTTAGGCTTCTCACTGAAAAAACCCAGAGGGCTTAGTATGAGCTTGCTCACCGTGACCAGGGACCGCTCCCGAATATATCTTTATAGAGGAACCGACTTAATGCCAACTCCTAGACCCACTTTCATTATACACAATTCATAATTAAGCCTCCAGGAAAGTTTTTTACCCCTGATTCTTTTCAAGTACTTAGTAAAAAAAAAGGTGAGTTAGGTGCCTTTCCCTAAGAAAATCCGACTTTAATGGTAAAATAATACTGTAAAGACCTAATAGATCTAAAGATTATCGCATTGCTGCCGAAGAAGGATTTGGCAATATTCCAATGCAGGAGATGAGTATGAAAAGTCTTATGGCGTATTTGAAAGATGAGAGTGGGCAGACGTCTACAGAGTATATTTTGCTCGTAGCTGTCGTGGCCATGATTGTTTTCAAATTTAAAGACACAGCTGGAAAGCGACTGACAAGCATTACAGATAGTGTTTTTAACAAAGCAGACACTATGGTTGATGGGATCGATACGGGCAATTAAAAACTGCTCGAACACTTCTCATTTGACCGTACTTTAGAAGCTCTTGATGATTTAAGAGTGCCTAAGAATACCTAGGGAATTCTTTTCCCACTGTTGTATCTTTTTGTTCAATCTTCAATTCTTAAATTATGAAACAAATTAACCAGAAGTCTTCCGGACAAGCTCTTATTGAATATCTTCTCATATTTAGTTTCATTACATTTATCTCCATAAGCCTTGTAAAGGGTTTAGGAAAAACAATGCTCTCATCGATTGGTTATCTTGGCTACGAGCTCACCGAGCAGTTTACTGTGGGTGTGTGCAAAACTATTTGTTTTTATACTGGCTATCAAAATCAGGAAAAGTGATAATGCTCCCTTGGCTTGTTTACATTTTTATTTCAATTCAGCTCTTGTTTGTGGCCTATATTGATTTTAAAACTCAAAAAATTTCTAATATGTGGATGCTTATTAATTCACTATTTTTTCTTGTTTTAATCTTTGTTTTCCCTGAGCAGTACTCGTTTAATTTTCAAGTTTTTATAATCCCTTTTGTTTTTTTATTTGTAGGCTTTGCACTTTTCCTTATGAACATTATGGGAGGGGGAGATTCCAAGTATCTTTCGTCTTTATATCTTCTTGTTCCACTCAAGTTGCAAGAAATTACTTTTGTCTATCTTCTATACTCTACAATATTAGTAGGGAGTATTCTGCTATTGGTAAATATTCTCAAGAATTTCGATACAATTGTGTTACATTTAAAAATGAAAGATATCGTAGGAATAAAAAAAATTTTTGGAAAAAAATTTACTTACGCACCAGTAATCTTTATCGCATGGATGTGGTTTGGATGGCAAAATTACAAATTTCTCACATTTTAAAAACCTCGTCTAAAGGTCAATCTGTAGTTGAGTATATTCTGCTTCTTGCTGTTTTAAGCTCGCTGGCTTTTTCGTTATTTAATAATCGAAGATTTAAAGATTTCCTAGGTGGAGATAAGGGATTTTTTCTCACCTTGAGGCGGGGAATTGAATACTCATATCGTTATGGTCGTCCTCTATCACCCGATGTGGATACAGATACTGCTTTAAATTTTGAATATCAGTCAAACAAGCATGACACCTATTTTAATCCGAAAGAAAATAAGAGTCGTTTTTTTGGTGGAACAAGTGCCTATCCACCATAACAAAAAATTAAAAGACCAATCTGGTCAATCAACAATAGAGTTTATTTTAACTTTTTCAGCAGCAGTTGGATTTATTTTTTTATTCTTAAAAATGGCCATGAACTTTACAGATGGCTACATGGTTCATCATGCAACTTTTATGGCCTCTCGAGCTTATTTAGTCGATGATCAAGAAAGGGATTCAACGGATGAAGGCGACGAAAGAGCAGCAGCAAAAGCAAAATTAGTCTTTAAGTCTTATATGCCAGAGACCCTTGTAACAGGAGTGGATTCTAGTCTATTAAAGTTTAATACTCCTGATACTGGCACGACAAAATACAGAGCATTTGTTGGTGCTTTCATAAAATACTCACAGCGCTTTTCAATTGGTTTTGTTGGAGGAAAAGAGTCCGTCAATTTTATTTCGGAATCATTTTTAGGAAGAGAGCCAACGAGAACAGAATCGAGAGTTCAAACATGTGAAGCGATCAAACTAACAGGGCTTACTCGTTGTGATGTCCACGTCACACTAGAAGATAATGGTGGGTAAGTTGAAAAAAAATTTAATTAATAACGAAAAAGGACAGGCCGTTTTTGAACTGATCATCTTTATTCCTTTTTTAGTTTTTTTGTATTCAATTTACTACACCATTGGAAATTCCATTAGTGGTTCTATTAATCAACAAAAAGCAGTGAGGGGATACTTTTATGCCTTAGTACGAGGCAATTCCTACATTAATTCTTTGACCGATTTACAAGAGTTAAATGGTGGAGCTGTTAAACGAATTGGTTTCAATGCTATTGGATGGCGTGAAAAAAGTGATGGTGCCGGGAAACTGGCCTTTGCTCCTTGTTTTAAGTTTTCTTCAGTTTTAAAAAGTAATACCACTGAAGAGTGTGATGATTCGACGAGAGAAGACGAAGGCAAGTCTCGACTTATCCGAGTATTTACCTTTTATGGAGTCTGTGGCCCAGCCTATACAACGAGTCCTAATGGTGCTTATTTTGAAATCATTCCTGGAGAACAAAACAATCCCTACAATTGTTCATTGGCAAACTAAGGCCCTAGTCATTTTATTCCCCATTCATAATTTTCTCATAAAATTTGCTAAAATATAAAAGCTAGTTATTTAAACAAGTTG
Organism: Bacteriovoracaceae bacterium; assembly: GCA_043721975.1. GTDB lineage: Bacteria > Bdellovibrionota > Bacteriovoracia > Bacteriovoracales > Bacteriovoracaceae > Bacteriovorax. The sequence continues at coordinate 8,789 of JAYSPR010000249.1, read as the reverse complement.
GAAAATAAATGAACACACGCGCCCTTACCTTGGCTGTCTTCATTGCAGTGTTTGCAATGTTCATGGTCTATACCTACATCGATGATCAAAAAAGTGCGATGATAAAGGAATACGGTACACAAAGTTCAGTTGTTGTTGCTAAAAATGATATCCAAGAATTAGATTTGATTGATGATTCTAAAGTCGAAGTAAAAACAGTTCCAGCAAATTTTTTAGCACCGGGACATTTTAAATCAATTAAAGAATTAGAAAACACAATTGCTACAGTCCCAATAATTAAAGGGGAGCAAATTACAAAACCTCGAGTGACTTACCCTGGAATAAAAACGGGTTTATCAAGACAGGTTTCAGTTGGTAAACGTGCTATGGCCATTAACATCACTGAAAAAAATGCGGTAGGAAGACTCATCAAACCAGGTGACCGAGTCGATGTTTTAATCGGGATAGATATTTCCCAAGGCTCTAGAAAAGATTTACAAAAAATTAAAACCGTTCTTCAAGATGTTCTGGTCCTTTCGACCGGTATGAGTATGACTAACTCAATTCCTATGTACGGTGTTGAGACTCCTAAAGTTATTCGTACGATGAACTTAAATACTTATACAACCTATAACACAGTGACCTTAGAGCTTGATCCCTACGATGCCCAGAAATTAGCTTTCTTGCAAGGCTATGCTGGAAATGAAATGTCGTTAACATTAAGAAACAATTCTGACAAAGAAGCCGTTCGTTTAAAAGCCACTCAAATTTACGATGTACTTGGGGACGATGCCCCGGAAGCGAAAGTGTTTTTCTCAGAAAAATATTTAAAAGAGAGTAAAAATGCTCAATAAGTTTTTATTTTTCATTGTTATTTTTTTTAGTATTTTTAGCACGGTATTTGCTCAAGATGAAGCTGATCCAAATGAGCAACTAAAAGAAATCGAAGTCATTGTTGGTTTAGAAAAAATCATTACTTTAGATTTCGTACCGAATTCAATTATTAAAATTGCTAATGAAAATTTAGTTTCATATCAGTTAGTTCCACAAAAAAAGCAAGTTCTCCTTACCGGTGTTAAAGCCGGAGATACTTCTCTCACCATTCGAGATTTAGCAGGAGATATTAAGGCCAGGTACTTACTAAAAGTAACGGCATCGGATCAATCGAAAGTTGTCGTTCAATTAAAAGAACTTCTAGGAGATGTTGAAGGCTTAGAAATAGGTATCAAGGGTGATCTCGTCTATGTCGGGGGGCAAATTGTCGTGCCAAGTGATATCGGGAGAGTCGTTGTTATTTTAGATAAATATCCTGATGTACTTCGTTTGGTCGAGCTTTCTCCACAAACTCAATTAATAGTTGCAAAAAAGATTCAAGATGAAATTCAAAAAAGTAATTATAAAGATGTTACAGTAAGAGTTGTTAACGGAATTTTTTGGCTTGAAGGTGTTGTGAACTCTGATGGTGAAAAGACGGATGTTGAACGATTAGTAACCGCTTATCTGCCAGACCAAATTCAAAATTTGGCTATCAGGACAAGTTCGGTTCAAACCATTAAGAAACTTCCTTATTTAAATTTAATTACGGTCAACGAAAAGAAGAAGCAAGAGCCCATTGATAAGCTTTTTAAAATTACAGCTCAGTTTGTTGAGTTAACAAAAGCTTACGATAAAACGTTTGGATTTAGTTGGACTCCAGTCATTGGTGCAGGCGGAGGATCTATCCAAGTGGGAAAAACGGCCGGTGGAGGAGTGACAACATCTTCCCAAGGAACACTCGCGGCTACAATTTCAAATTTATTTCCTAAACTTTTATCTGCAAAAAGTGCAGGCCATGCCAGAATTTTGCAATCAGGTATTATTATTGTTAAGGATCAAAAAACAGGAACTATCACAAGACAAACAAAAATTCCTTTTGCAATTGGTACAGGTGATAGTACAAAATCAGGAACAGCTGTTGCAGGTTTTACGATGGCCGTGACTCCGAAGCTACTTCAGGAAGAAAAAATAAATTTATTCATTAATTTAACTGTCAGTGCAACTACAGGGGACCAAACACCCACTGAATTAAATAATACAGTGACAACTGAAGTTATTTTAAAATCAAAAGATGCAGCAGTTCTCGGAGGTGTTGTTTCAAGTAAGTATACAACTGATTTTGATAAAGACCCTCCAAGTGAAGAAACAATTGAAAATGGATCACCTTTATTTTCATTTTTAAAATCAAAAAAATATTCTACGAATCGCTCACAATTCGTTTTATTTGTAACACCGGAAATCATTGATTCAGCAGCAACTGGTGCCAGTGAAATCGAGAGAAAATTTAGAAAGAGGAGCCGTTAAGTGGCAGGACATATAATTTCTATTATTGGTGGTAAAGGTGGGCTTGGTAAGTCGCAAGTTGCGGCTAACTTAGCATTTGCTTACGCCATTGAAGGAAAAGTAAAAACACTTCTTCTCGATTTTGACCAAAAAGCGAGTGGAGACCAGGATTTTATCACTGGGATGAAAGGAAAAAAAAATTTAAAAGAGCTCGCTGAATTTAAAGGTGCCATTGATCCCAATTCAATTTTACAATTCGTTAACATGAATCAAAATGTATTCTATATTGGAATGCCCAACGATCCAATTGCAGCGGAAGGAATTGAAGTCGAAGCCCTAGGAAGAACTCTTAAGGCCGTGACTAATATTTATCCGATTACAATTATCGATGCAGGAAATGAATTAACTCCACTGGCCGTTAAAGCTCTAGAGTTTTCAACTCTTATATTTGTTGTTGTAACTCCAGATATTTTGGCACTCAATCAAACAAAGAGATTATACTCCGACTTAGTGACGATGATGTTTCCTAAAGATATGATTCAATTTATTGTGAATCAAGCTCAAGCGGGCCATCCTGTTACGAACGATGTTATAGCTAAAACTTTAGGCAAGCCTATTTTTAGTGCAATTGCTCGTGATGATCAAGCCTGCACACTCGCTTTAAATCAAAAAAAACCAGTCATGTTAATTTCAAGAGGTAGTGCTTTTGCTAAAGGTGTAATTGATACTGTTAGAAGGCTTAATGAAAAGAGTATTTTAAAAGCACTTGAAAAACTCAATAAGCCAGCAGACCCTGGTCAAAAAAAATCAGAAGCGGCTGCGGCCACCAATAGTGAAGGTGGAGTCGTTCGTGGTGGAAAAAGTCCATGGACAGAGCTTAAATCAAGAATCCACCGAGCCCTTGTTGATGAAATGGATTTAAAAAAATCTGACGATAATGACCCTAAAGCTCAAATAATTTTAAAAGAACAAACTAAAAAAGTAGTTGTCGATTTACTTGGGAAAGAAGATACAAAAGGTGTTTTAAATTCCCGTGAGGACATGAACCAAATTGTTAAAGAAATTATCGATGAAGCTTTAGGACTTGGTCCACTTGAAGATTTATTACGAGATAAATCAATCTCTGAAATCATGGTTGTTGGTCCTTATAAGATCTACTATGAACAAGGTGGAAAGATAAAATTATCTGAGGTTGTTTTTACTAATGACCGTCAGGTTCTCAACGTTATAGAAAGAATCGTAGCTCCGATTGGGCGAAGGATTGATGAGAAAACACCTTACGTCGATGCGAGACTTAGAGATGGATCTCGTGTTCATGCCATTATTCCTCCTTCATCAATTGATGGTTGTACGATAACCATCAGAAAATTTCCAGATAAGCGACTCACATACAAAGATTTGGTTAAGTATGGCTCTATGACTGAAAGCATGGCCGACTTTTTAAGAATTGCCGTTGAAGCCCATAGGAATATTATTGTTTCAGGTGGTACAGGTTCAGGAAAGACGACACTTATAAATGTATTGGGTGGCTTCATTCAATCTAATGAACGTATTATTACCTGCGAAGACTCAGCAGAGTTAAATTTTCCTCAGGAGCACATTGTTCGTCTTGAAACAAGGCCACCATCGCTAGAAGGTGACGGTGCTATTGATATTCGATGTCTTGTTAAGCAAACACTCAGAATGCGTCCAGATAGAATCGTCGTTGGTGAGTGTCGTGGTGGTGAAACATTAGACATGCTTCAGGCCATGGGAACAGGACATGATGGATCGATGACAACTGTTCACTCAAACAATCCAAGAGAATGTATAGGACGACTTGAAACTCTCGTACAGTATGCTGGGACTTCGATTTCACCACGTGCAATTAAAGAAATGATCGCTAATGCGGTTCATATGATTATTCAGCAATCTCGTCTCGATGATGGATCAAGAAGAGTTATGTACATTACTGAGATCGGTGGTATGCAGGGTGACGTTGTTATTCTTCAAGATATTTTCTTATTTATTCAAAAAGAAATTGATAAGGGCGGAAAGATTATTGGTGAATTTCAGGCAACTGGATTTATTCCAAAATTCATCGAGGTCCTAGAAAGAAAAGGTTATAATGTTCCGCGAGGGATTTTTAGCAACAGACCACCTCCGGCAAGCGGTACACCTGTGGCAGCTGCAACACCAACTCCAGCTTCAAAACCAAGCACAGCACCGCCGGGAACGAACGGAACTAAACCACCAATAAAAAAATAGAGGAAAAATGAGTTTCTTTGTTGATACTTTAGGCAGAAACGGACTCATCTTTACGATTGGGATGATGATTTTTTTCTTCAGCTATAAGTATTCAGTCAATATTTTTGATTGGATTGAACATCAAACTTATGGAACTAGAACTTATATTACTGAAAAACTAGAGTTTCTTTTTATTGAAATTCCACAAGACAAATTAACGTATATTCTTTTGTCACTTTCAGTCGGTTTAGGCTTTTTCATGTTTGTTCTTATTGGATTTGTTGGGAGCTGGATTGTTGGTGGAATTTTAGGGTTGTTTTTTGCATTTTTAGGTTTTAAAGCTCCTCGAATTGTCGTTGACTTTCTCGTAGAAAAGCGAATTAAAAATTATTCTTTGCAAATGGTCGATGCGCTCCAGTTGCTTTCAAATGGTATTAGGGCCGGTCTTTCAGTTCCTCAGGCTATTGGTATGATCGTAGAAGAAATGCCCGCACCAATATCACAAGAATTTAATATTTTGCTTCAGCAAAATAGAATAGGTATGCCTCTTGAAGAGTGTTTTGAAAATTTGGCCAAGCGAGTTCCGCTTGAAGACAATGATATGTTTGTTTCTTCAGTTAATATTTTAAGAGAGACTGGGGGTAATTTATCAGAGACTTTTGATACGATTGTAGAAGTTATAAGAGAGCGAGTCAGGCTTCAGCAAAAAGTAGATACCTATACAGCACAGGGGATGTTTCAAGGGATGACGATCGGGGCGATGCCTTATCTTTTAGGTCTGGTTTATTTTATTCAGGACCCAAAATCAGTGACCCCATTATTTACCACACCACTCGGGTTGGTCTTTCTCTTTTTTGCCATTATGTTCGATTTAGCCGGTATTTACGTTATAATGAAAATAGTAAAAATAAAAATCTAAAGGATTTAATCAATCAAACCGAATAATTAACTGTATTTTCAACAAGGACTTAGACTTATGAGTTTCAAGAAATCACTAATCGCTTTTGCACTAATGCCACTAGTGGCCTTTGGTGGAGTCAATTTAAAAAATGGTAACTTCTATATTACATACACAGATATCGTGGCTCCAGGTGGAGATCATGACTTAGAGGTCACTAGAACATATAACTCAAAATCAACAGACAATGGTTGGTTTGGTTTTGGTTGGGGTTCACTCTACGAAACGAAGTTGATGGTATCGGCTGATGGTTCAGTTATTGTTATGGAAAACGGATCAGGAGCACAGACTCGTTTCGTACCTAAAGAAGCAATCAATGTTGAAGTTGCTTCTAAGAAAATTGTCGATGCTATGAAAAAGAAAGAAACAATGAGTGAAGTGGCTTACCAGTCACTTGTGAAGAGATTAAATAACGATGCTGAGATGAGACAGTTCTATTCAAAAAAATATGAAATTGAAACGTCTCTTGCAGAAGGTACAGTTCTTTATTCAAATGACCGTGGTATCCAAACAATCATCAAAGAAAAGACTGGTTATAAAAGAGCTAGTTCAGATGGAAAAACAGACTATTTTGACAATTCTGGAAAGCTATCAAAAATTTCTGATAAAAATGGCTACAGTGTTATGTTTGAATATAAAGGAGAGCAACTTTACGCGATTAAAGATACTCAAGCTAAGCAAATTCTTTTTGATTGGTACCCAGATGGAAAAATTAAGAGTGCTTCGTTTGCTGGAGATAAAAAAGCTGCTTATACATATGACACAAAAGGGAACCTGGCTACAAGCACAGATGTTAACGGAAATATTTACAAATATGAATATGATTCTAATCACAACTTAACGACTATCGCTTATATCGATACTACTAAGCTTCAAATTAAGTACGACAAAAACTCTTTTGCAACAGAAGTGATTGAGCGTACGGGAGAAGTAACAAAGTATAAATATGAAAATAATCCTAAAAATCCAGATTTTCACTACTGGACGACTGTTGCAAAAAAACCTCTCGACGGTGCAGAAACATCTAGTCGTTATGAATATGAAATTAAAACAAAACCAGACGGACAACAGTACACTTATAGAATTGCAACAGATGTTGACGGTATTAAAACAGAAACAATTTATTCTGAATGTTGCTCACTACCGTTAAAAATTACTCGTGGTAAAGAAGTGACTACTTTTGAATATAATGCAAAAGGATTGCTCACTAAGAAAACATCTACACGTGGTGAATACGTAGAGCTAGCTTACGATGATAAAATTAATAAAATTACCAAAGTTGTTAATAATGATGGCTGGACAACTTTTCAATACGACAAAATCGGAAATTTATCAAAAGCAGTTAATAGCACAGGAAAATCAGTTCTATTGATTTATGACCGTGTTGGAAAAATTACTAAAATGATAGATCAAGAAAAAGATGATGCTAAATCACGAAGAACACTTTCATTTAAATATAACTCACTAGGTAAACCAGTGGAAATTGAAATGGAAAATGTTGGTATCATTAACGTTGCTTACGATAATTATGGTGAAATTAAAAAAGTTGAATCAAAAGCAGGTGCAAAAATGGCTTTACAGGTGACTCAAGCATTCCAGTCGCTTCTAAGCATTGTTAAACCGGCCGGTGTAAATTTAAATATGTAAGAATTAGATCATTTGATCTATTTAATGGAGAGTACTTATGAAGTTTTTTTTAATTGCTGCATTATCTATGGGAATTTCAACGTCTGCTTTTTCAGCTTGTAGTGTGTCTTCACCTCAGGACTGTACATCAGATACTGATTGTATTGGTTTAAATACCGCTGGTGGAACCGCAGGCCCTAAGTTTAATTTTGATACAGCTAGACCTGTAAAGTGTATGACTGTAGTTCCAGATGAAATTAGTGACTGTAATAAAGTTGCTAACATGAATAAAGCTGATAAACCCGTCATTCCGGCAGTCAAAGTTAAAACAACAACAGATGCACCGACTGGTACTACTAAGTAATTAAAATTTCAACTCCATAAGTACAGGAACTGTTTATCATTAGACAGTTCCTGTAATTTTTATAGCTTCTCTTTTTTTTTCAACAAATATCTTCAAACCGCATTATTCTTTTCTCATGAAAAAACATTCTATTCATTTATTGATTCTTTTGAGTTTGACTCTTTCAAGTGTGCCTAATATGGCCTTTAGCGCTTCAAGAGTTGATTCACTTATTCAACAAGATACAACTGAAAGACTTGAGGATATCTCTGAGTTAAAGCACAGTATCCGCTCTTTAAAAGTTCAAATTCGAACGCTTGAATTGGCCCTGGTTGAAGCAAAAAAGAAAAGAAGTGGTAAAAAGAATTTTGTTAAAGCTAAAAAATGTGCAGATGCTGTTACGGCTATATCAACTTTGGGTGGGGCTTTAGCTGCTACTTTTTTTGATGATAAAATTAAAGTTATAAAGGTTACTTCGTTACTATTTGGTATTTCATCATCTTTTAGCGTTATTTTAGACCTATTAGCTGAGATGACGACTGATGAAGCTGAGAACGTTCAAACCAAAATCGATGATATTAAGCCTATTTTAAAGGCCACTGAAGCCAATCTCGTTCTTGAGGTAAAGCTTCTTTGTAAGAATGAACCAAGCAATCAAATGTGTAATTAATGACAAGTTTTTAAACGCCCCTGTTTAAACTTTAAACACTCATATCTTTAACTATTTTAAAAATCCCCGTTTTTATTAAGCACTAAGTTTGGCACGCTTGATGCAAATTAAAGCTCAAACAACCACAGGGGAAATTTTATGAAAACATTACTTCTTATTTTAATCACTATAGCTTCTATGAACACATTTGCAGACGAGCCCGCTAAAGTTGAAGAAAGGCTAGATTCAAAAAAATGCATATACGCCGATCAAGGTGGCAGAAAGACAGTGCCAAAAAAAGTTGTGGATGCTCCACTGGCTGAAGCGAAAAAACCAGATGCTCCAGCTGTTGTACCAAAATAATTATTATTAAATTCAATTTCTTTACAAAAATCCTGCTGAATAGTGGGATTTTTTGTTTTTAATGCATAAAAAAATTACAGTGTGTCTAAAGTTTAGACAAATTATGTGAATGTTTTATGAATAAGTATTGAATATATTTGTATGGCCGATTTGGCACTCTTTATGCTTATTAAATAATAAGAAAAGTTTAACTAAAAAGGGGGATACTCATGAAAGCAATTATTATTTCAGCACTTTTATTTTTCTCTGTTAGAGCAATGTCAGGTGTAGTGAGTGAAGACCAAAAGGGTGATTGTAAAAATTCACCTCAGTCAGGAAGAGTCGTG
>JAYSPR010000248.1:0-18489 GCA_043721975.1 Bacteriovoracaceae bacterium | reverse complement strand
GACTATGCAGGTCATGGCTTAAGTAATGGGACGAGAGCCCATGTAGAAGACATGAGCTGGTTAATAGATGACATGGCATTACTTATGACCAGTTTAGAGAAAGAGAAAAATGACATTTGGATTGCTTTGGGGCAAGGAATGGGGGCTATTGGATTACTCGATTTAATTAATCGCATGGGTGAAGAAAATAAAAAGAAGATTGATAAGTTAGTTCTTACAAATTTTATTTTAAGTTTTTCTTCTGCCGCTTTTGTTATCGCCAAAGAAATGGCTTCAAAGTTAAGGTTTAGTTCAGGATTTATCAAACAATCTAGACCAATGTCGATTTACCATTCAAGTGAAATGCTATCTTCCATTCAAGAACAGGTCAATTATCTCAAAGACCCGCTAATTACTCATTCACCTACATTTAGGAGCCTGACAACTATCAATGAAAGAGTGAAAAATCTTTTTCAGGATTCATACTTTCTTGATAAGCCCACTCTGATGTTGTCTAGTCATAGCCCTTACTTGGTTCAAGGGGGGATGGAGTCATTTTCTAAAGGTTTTAAAAAAGGACTTCTCACTAAAAAGTACTATTCAAATTTTAACCATGACTTGTATAATGAATCAGAGTCACAAATTGTTTTTAATGATATCTATGAATGGATTAAGCTATGAAAAAACGACTTTCTTACTTTTTATTTTTTATTATGTTGGGACTTTTTTCAGCGTGCTCGAACTTAACAAAAAATACAGTGAGAGAAGCAAATTTCATTATTAAAAATGGTGTCTCTGCTGATAAAAAGTGGATAGAAGATTTAAAACTAAGTCGTCTTTCTTGGCACCACGAGATGACGTTGCAGTTTGATTTGATGATAGGAAATATTCTTCCACAGTCTAGTTTTAATTTTTGGTTTTCAAGAAGCGAGCAGGGCCAGATTGATAAATGTAATGATTTTCGAATTGTGATGGCCTATTCTCAGGACACCAAGTATATTCCTTATTCTTACCTGAATGATCAGCTCAAGTATGCTGGGTTTCAAAAAATTGAATTGAGTGAGTTTAAAGCTCAGCTTTTACAACATCCTGATTCTGAGTTGAACTCATTAAGGCTTTATCAGATTTTTGGAATTTGTCGTCTTGAAAAATCTTCTAAACCTTTGATATTTAACTTTCCTGGCTATTCTGAAATATCCCTAAACTAATCTCATTATTATCTCAAGTTTTGGCCTAATTCTTCCGAAATAGAGTCTCGGGAGCTAAAAAATAATGGCTGATTCTGAAAAACGCGAACGATTTGGAAGGTATCTAATCCTTGATCACTTAGTAGATGGTGGTATGGCAAAAATTTGTCGTGCTCGTTTTCTTGGTGAACAGGCAGATAAACTAGTCGTTATTAAAATGGTTCAGTCACAGTTTTCAAAAGATGAAGCTTTTAAAACTATGTTCATGGACGAGATTAAGGTCACATTCGGTCTTATCCATCCCAATGTTATTCAAACTTATGATTACGGACTCAATAAAGATCAGCTTTTCGTTGCGATGGAATATTGTGATGGAAGGAACCTTAAAGAATATCTAGATAAACTAAAAGAAAGAAAATTTGTCTTTCCGGTAGAGATTTCAACTTACATTATTTCACAGGCCTGTCAGGGGCTTTATTATGCCCATACATTTAGAGACAAACTAACAGGACAAGAAGCCAATATTATTCATAGAGATATTTCACCTCATAACATCATGTTGACTTATGATGGGGCAGTGAAAATTATCGACTTTGGTATTGCAAAATCTCAAACAAATTCAGAAGCAACTCAAGCAGGAACAATAAAAGGGAAGCTTTCTTATTTAGCTCCAGAGTATCTTGAAGGACTAGAGTTAGATGCGAGATATGATCAGTTCGCCATTGGTATCACTCTTTGGGAAATGTTATGTTCAAGAAAACTCTTTAAAGAAAATAATGACCTTGCAATCTTAAAAAAGATCCAAGAATGTAAAATACCAGTTCCTTCATCAATTAATCCCAATGTACCAAAAGAATTGGATGAAATTGTTCTTAAGGCATTAAGTAAAAATAGATCTAAAAGGTACGAAAATCTCGACCAGATGAATCGTGCTCTTATGAAATTTCTTTATGCTAAATATCCAGATTTTAACTCAACTGATTTATCTTATTTTTCTCAAGAACTCTTTAGAGAAGAAATTAAGAAAGATCGCGAGAAAATGTTTGAATATGGAAAAATTGATATCAAGCCATATCTTAATGACTTAAGAAAAGAGTTAGAAAGAGGATCAGCTCCTAGAGAGAGTGGAACTCGCGGGGGAGCTGGATTCAAAGACGATTCTCCTGGAATTAAGAAAGAAGCAATGCTGGATTTTGGTTTCGAAGAAACAGGCTTAGCTAAAAAGAAAACAATTTCAATTCGTAAAACAAACGTCTCTGCTAAAGACAAGACTTTGCTTGATGAAGATCGCACTAGAGTGACAAAAAATGTTTCAGAAGCAAATGAAAATACACTCACTAATTTAAAGCGTACTGGTAATACAGCGTCAGTAAGTAAGGACGATGTAAAAACTATTGTTAAACCTAATGCCGTAAAAAAGAATGCAGTTCAAGAAGCAAGTTCTCCGGTCGGGAAATATGCTGCGATTTTTGCGATCGTTGTTGGTGGAGCCCTCTACTTATATTCTTCAATAAGTAAAAGCCGAAAAGCAGTTAATCCTGTTGTAAAAACAACTGAACCAGTTGAGAGAACAGGCCATATAAGACAACCAGCTAATAAACTTCCAGGAGAGACCACGGAAGCAAAAGGTGAAGCACAGTTAATGCTGACTCATTATGATAAGCAAAAAATGCAAGTTTTCATTGATGGAAATAAAGTGAATGTAGATTTATTAAATTCATTAGTAGTTCCAGTCGGTAAACCTTTTACTTTAAGAGTTCAAATTGATGGCCACCAATCATTAGTTAAAGAAATGAACCTGGCCAATAATTCAGACCTGCAAGTTCAAATTCCTGAAACACCACCAGTGGCTTTTGGATATGTTCGCACTGGAAAAGATTGTGATGTCCAAGGTGAAATACGATTTGAAATTTTTGGTGAAAAACGTACAAGTGAAATTCCAATGAAAGAAGAATTTGGTATTGCTTTTCCTATGGGAGTCGATGCTAATTCATTCTCAACACCTGCAACACATGAAATTTACTTTAAACGTAAAGGTGAAGAATTAGAACGTAAAGTTGAAGTCAATATTAAGCGTGAAGATCAATCAATAGATCTTTGTGAACTGTTGTAACTAATTCTTAGATTTATCACCGTCATCACCAGAATCTTGAGATCCTTGGATTTCTTTTTTAGTTTCTTTAAAGATATTATTTTTTCTCATACTTAAAAGTTTAAGTATGTCTGCAGCGGTCTCTTCGAGGGCCTTGTCAGTTACATTAAAAACTGGCCAACGCTTATTTTCTTTGAAAATTTTACTGGCCCACTCAACTTCCTCAACAATTTTATTATGTTCAGCGTAATCTCCTTGATGCTTTTCTGCTCCAAGGCGCTGAAGTCTATTTTTTCTAATTTCTCGAAGAGACTCAGGATCAATCGTAAGTGCAAAAATTTTTCTTTGATCGACTTCAAAAAGTTCAAGGGGGAGAGCCTGATCTTTAATCATCGGAATATTCACAACTTTAATTCCATGTTGTGAGAGATAAACTGAAAGTGGAGTTTTGGAAGTTCTAGAAACACCAACTAAAATGACATCGGCTAAATGAAGTGAAGAAAGGTTGCGACCATCATCATGATTAAGGGTGAATTCCATTGCTTCAACTCTTTTATAATACTCTTCATTGACTGCTCGAAGAAGTCCTGGCTCACTCATTGGCTCTTGATTAAAATAATTTGAGAATGCCGTGAGGGCGGGCCCGATTAAATCAAGGGTGCGAACTCTTTTGGTCCTAGATAGCTCAGCAATATATTCACGCAACTTTCCCGAAACGATTGTATGAATGACGAGATCATGATGAATCGCAGCTTCATTAAAAATGGCATCAATTTGTTCAGTGGTACGAATATTTTTATAGCGAGTATAGAAAACGTCTCTTTCTTTAAATTGGGCCATAACTGCTCTTGAAATAGCTGTGGCGGTCTCACCAGTTCCATCTGAGATAATAATAATTTTTAATCTTTGAGTCTCATGATTCATTTGATTGTCCTAGAAAAAAAAGAATTCTATTTATTATCTTATCCTGATCTTCGATGGGATTAAAGCTCTCTTTTGGAGAAATTTTATTAAAAAAGGTACGTTGTGATTTGGCGAGCTGGCGAGTAGAAATAGAGATGCGCTCCACACATTGCTCAAGGCTTAAACTACCGTTTAAGTACTCTATTGATTCTTTATACCCAATAGAACTTAATGGCTTTTCTTCTAGCGTATAGCCTTTATTTTTTAAGGACTTTATTTCCTCGATAAGGCCTTTATTAATCATGTCGTGAGTTCTTCTTTTAATAATTTCAAAATGCTCATCTTTGGGAATATCTAAATAGAGATGGATGGTGTTCCACGGATGAATGATTTGTGAAAAATCATAGGGGTCTCTTTCATCTAAGATTTTTTTTTGATCTGAAATTTTTGTTCCTGTGGTTTCAAAATGTTCAACCGCTCTCATGAGGCGATAATGATCATTGTGATGAAGATTTGAGAGTGTTAGAGGGTCATGAATTTTTAGATAGTCGATAAAGGGAGCAATCCCATCATTTTTAAACCACATATCGAGTTTAGATTTAATCTCTTCACTTACATGGCTTGTTTTATACATTCCCTTTAAAAGGGCCCGAAGATAAAAAGCACTTCCGCCAACTAAAATAACGATGGTTTGAAGCCGGTGTAATTCTTCAATTTTATTTTGTCCAATTTCGATAAATTGAGCAGCATTCATAGGACTCTTGATAGACTCAATGTCAATTAAGTGATGATCAATACCATTTTGCTCGATGAGATCAGGTTTAGCCGTTCCAATAGAAATCTCGCGATAAAAAAGGAGAGAGTCAAAATTAACAATGGCAACTTTTTGATTAAGTTTATTTTTAATCATTTCAGCGATATTAATACTTGTCTTAGTTTTACCTGAAGCCGTTGGCCCAGAAATAATAATGAGATTATTCATAGGGAAAACATCTTTTGGAACATCTCAGGAGAAAGAGTCATTGCATATGATGACTCAATTGTTTCTTCAGAAATATTTTCTAACATAAAATCGGGAATATTTAAAAGATCATTCGCTTTAATTTTTTGATCAAAATAGTTTTTAAATGAATTTGGTTCAAATGTTAAAAATTTTGTTTGATCAAAATAATGGATGATATTTAAAACCACTGAATGAATTAAAGCCTGTGGAATAAAAAGAGGAATAGTCCGCAAGATTAAAAATTCAGGATTGAGCCGATCGAGCTCTAGACCTATTTTTTTTAATTCCTCTAAACGCTGGTCAATTTTTCCACGAGGAAACTGAAAAGGCTCACTGATAAGAAGTGGACTTGGAGCTTCTTCATTTGCAATAAATTCTTCAAAGTTTTTTGTGAGAAAAGTGGATAACCATTTTTTTAAATCAATGAATATCGGCTTATCATCACCAATAAGTAAATACTGGTTAAAGTACTTTTTCCTTAAAGTATTGGTATAAGCTAAATTTGATGATGAATGAAGTGAGTCAAAATTTAACGAAGACCAATCATTTTGAGAAGCTTGATTTAAGTTTTGAAGATATTGATCTTGATTTTCTTGTTTCGTAAAAAGTGATTGTGGTTCAGATTGTAAAGAGTTTGATAAAGAGCCTTGAAGTGAAGTTTCCGATTTGAGCCCTGCTAGTTTTGACTTGATAGATGTTGTCAGCAGTGAATAAACAACATCGGCCCTTAAAAATTTAATTTGTGTTTTATTAGGGTGAACATTGACATCAATATCTTCCGGGGGAGTCGTAATCTCAACAAAATAATGACCACTCTCACCAAAACGCCATAGGCTTTCTAGCGCCCTTAAAACAGATAAGTGTAAGGACTTATCTTGAAAAAATCTTTTATTAACAAATAAGTAATGGTGGCGGTATTGAGGAGTGCTGTAGGTATTTTGAGTAAAGTAAGTAGTAACTTTATACTTATCATAACTTTGCTCACTAACAACTAGGTCTTGATTGTCAGTTTTTTTACTATAAAAAACCTGGGCCACTCTTTGATCTTCATTTCCTAATTCAACTGCTTTAAATACTTCCTTTTCTTTTTCATCCCATTTAATTCCAAAAGTCACTTGAGGATGAGCAAGCACAAAGGAGTAAATCATCTTTTTTAGTGAAGCTTTTTCACTGACTTTTGATTTAATAAATTTCAAACGGGCAGGAGTGTTGAAAAATAAATCTTTAATATAAATAGATGTACCGTGAGTATTTGCTCTTTGGGGAATCAGAAGTTCAGTACCTCCGCCGTTAATAATAATTTTTCCTCCATCTTGATTGAGATTGAGAGGTTGCGTGGTACACGTCACTCTGGCAGAAGCGGCCACAGAAGCGAGGGCCTCTCCTCGAAATCCAAAACTTCGTAAACGATAGAGGTCTTCAAATGTTTTAAGCTTGCTGGTTGCATGTCGTAAAAATGCATAAGGGAGATTTTCAAAACTCATTCCTATACCATTGTCTTCGATAGATAAGAGATCCATTCCTTGTTCAATCAGATGAATGTGAATTTCAGTTGATTTTGCATCAAGCGAGTTTTCAATAAGTTCTTTTAAGAGTGAAGCCGGACGTTCAAGGACTTCGCCAGCTTTAATCTGATCAATGATATGCTCAGGAAGAATTTCGATAGCTGGATTTATTTCAGTTGATGCCATTAGCCCCTATAGAATTGCACTTGATTACGGCCCCCTTCCTTGGCTTTATAAACAGCATCATCAGCTCTTTTAAAAAGATCTGTTCCGGTGTTCACTCCTTGGCGGTAATCTGCTACTCCAATAGATGCGGTTACGGGAAGTCGTTTCCCGTCGTATAAAAATTCTTTGCTTTCAATTAATTTACGGAGTCTTTCTGCAATTTCAAAAGATTGTTTGAGGTTTGTCTTGGGGAGGAGGATAACAAATTCTTCTCCACCATAGCGAGCGAAGACGTCTTGTTCTCTGATGCCATTGGCACGAATGACTTGGGCCATTTCCTTTAAAACGTAATCTCCAGCATCATGACCAAAACTATCATTAAGTTTTTTAAAGTGATCTAAGTCAAAAATGATGAGAGAAAGAGGATCTCCAGTGACTTTAGATTTATTGACCTCGAGAGTGATACGATTATTGAAATATGTTTTATTGTAACAACCAGTATGCTTATCAGTGTTGGCTTCTAGATTTAATTTATCGTAAGTCAGTCTTTCGAGGTCACCTTTGGGAAGATATTTTAAAGCAATACTTCCAATCTTTATGATATCCCCTTTGGATAACATAATTTCACCTTCGACTTTTTTATTATTTAAATAGGTCCCATTTTTTGATCCACAATCTTCAAGTCTGTGAGTTTCACCATTCGCATGTAATTTAAAATGATAGCGTGAGACACCATTAAATTCTAAAGCAATGGCATTGTCTGCATTGCGACCAATTCCAACTAGTGATTCTTTTAAATCAAAGAGAGTTCCGTTGAGGTCACCACCAACAACGAGTAGCGCTGCTGGTTTTTCTTGAGCCTCTTTTTCAGAAGTTTGAAGTGCAGCTCTTATATCTGTTAAGACAATGGTAGTATCGTCGCCGCTCATTTAAATTAGTCCTTTAGTTAACAATTTTTACTTACTGATTTTATCCAATGAAGGAGTTTTTTACAACTGATTCAAAAATTCAAATGCATAGATTTTACCTGCTTCTACGCCCGGTTGATCAAAAGGATCAATCATTAAATAATCTCCCATGAGGGCCGTTAAGCTTTCAAAGAAAACAATCAAGTAGGCGAGATGAAACTCATCATTTTTTTCAATAGATAAATGAATAACCGGACGGCTAGCTTCACGGATGGCCTTTATTGTCCCTTCCATTTCTGCTTTCATCAATTGAGACAACATAAAACCTGATAGTTTTTCAAGGTTATTACTTTTTAAGGTTGATTGCAGACTGAAATCATTTTTGAATTTTTCGACTTCTATAAAAATATAGGCTTTGTCATTTGGCCCCTCGACGAAAAGCTGGACTAAGGAATGTTGATCTGTGGCACCGTAACTGACTAATGGAGTGAGACCAGTATTAACTAACTCACCTTTTTTATTTTTTTTCTTGCCTAGACTTTCGCCCCATAGTTGGGCAAACCAAAAAGAGAAGGACCTGAGTTTAGAAGAATAGGGCATGAGAACAGTTTGAGTAATTTGATTTTTTCGTTTCAGTCCGTTAATAAATTCTGCAGTGGCGATGAGTGGATTTTTTGCTCCTTCCTCTTCCAACATATCTGCCTGGGCAGCTTTCGCTCCCAGCATGAGTTCTGTCATATTAATACCTGCAAAGAGAGCCGGTAAAAAGCCCACAGGAGTAAGTGCAGAAAAACGTCCACCGACATCGCTTGGAACTTCGAGCGTTTCAATATCCCACTGACGAGCTAAAGTCAGTAGTTCACTTTTACTTGGATCAGTCGCAAAAACAAAATAATTTTTATATTCACTAGGTTTAACATTGTGAGCTTCAAGGAGCTTAGTAATCACAGCAAGAGCGGCCATGAGTTCTGCTGTTCCACCTGACTTTGAAACAAAATAAAAGAGAGCATCTTTGATGGGTGTTGTATCAAAAACTTTTAACTGAGAAAAAAGTTCTTCAGGGTCAATATTATTTATAAAAAGGAATTTGGTATCAGATTTACAAAGAGCATTGACCATCATCTCTGGGCCTAAGCTCGATCCACCGATGCCTACATGAACAAACAGTTTTCGATCTTTAAATTTTTCATAAACAGCTTGAGTGCTTGAATGAAGTTCACTTCTAAGAAAAGTATAAAAAAATTGTGTGCGAGGATTACTCACGATGCTTTTAAAGATAGCTAACTTTGAATTCACTAAATCTTTAGAGATGTAGGGTCTTTCAGGATAGAGCTTAATTTTCATGGACATAAAATTCCTTAGTGTTTAGTAAATTCTTTTTTTAACTGCCTAGCGATCACCACTCTTTGCACTTGATTCGTGCCTTCAACAATCTGAAGAACTTTAGCATCTCTCATAAAACGCTCAAGGGGATATTCTCTCGTATAACCAACGCCACCTAAAATTTGAACAGCATCGGTTGTCACTTTCATCGCAGTATCAGTTGATTTTAATTTGGCAAAAGAAGCAATCATTTGATTTGGTTTTCCGATATCATAAAGTCTTGCTGCTTCTAGAACGAGAAGTCTTGAAGCTTCTGTTTCACAGGCCATATCGGCCATCATAAACTGAAGACCTTGAAATTCAAAAATAGCTTGATTGAATTGCTTTCGTGTTAGTGAGTATTTGACTGCTTCTTCGAGAGCTCTTTGTGAAAGTCCTACAGCGACAGCTCCAATCGTAATTCGCCCTTTATCAAGTGCGGCCATGGCCACTTTAAACCCCTCGCCTTCATTAAGAAGTCTTTGATCATCTGGTACAAAACAATTTTCAAAAATGACTTCGCGAGTAGGACTTGCTCTCCATCCCATTTTCTTTTCTTTTTTGCCAAACGAAAGCCCAGGAGTTCCATCTCTTAAAATAAAACTTGAAATGCCTTTAGATCCTTCACCACCTGTACGGGCCATCACAATATAAGTTTTTGCAATTCCGCCAGAGGTAATCCAAAGTTTCGTTCCATTTAAAACATATCCACCATCAACTTTTTTAGCTGTTGTTTTAAGTGAACTCGCATCTGATCCCGCCCCCGATTCACTTAAGCAAAATGCACCGATTTCTTCACCGCTGGTGAGTTTGGGCAGATATTTTTGTTTTTGTTCAGGTGATCCAAAGTCATTTATAATGGCCTGAACCATTGTAGACACTGATACTGTAACAGCATAAGCTACAGAGTATTTGGCGATTTCTTCAAGTGCTATGGCAAAATCAGTATAAGTTAGACCAGCTCCTCCATAGTTTTCTGAAACAGTCATTCCACAAAAGCCTAGAGACCCCAACTCATTAAAGATGCCCATACGAAATTCTTCGTGTTCATCATCGTGTTCCATCAAAGGTTCAATTTTGGCGAGACAAAACTTGCTCAGTTGGTTTTTTAATTCTAATTGAAAGTCATTCATTTTAGTCTCGCATTTCTTTTAATAAATTTTTAGCAATGATCATGATCATGACTTCGTTCGTTCCAGCGCCGATTTCATTGAGCTTGTTATCTCTCATCATGCGCTCAAGAGGGAATTCTCTTGAGTAGCCATAACCACCGTGAAGCTGGATCGCATCGAGTGCAATTTTTGTGGCCATTTTCGGCAATTGAAGTTTAACCATTGCAGCGAAACTTGGACCGCGCACACCTTTGTCGTATTCTTTAGCAATTGAATAAAGGAATGTTTTCATCATTTCAGTTTCTGTTGCCATTTCCGCAATCATTTTTTGGATGAGCTGATAATTTCCAATGTGTTTACCAAATTGTTTTCTTTCCATAGCATATTTCACACATTGATCAACACAAGCGCGAGCAATACCAAGAGAGATACCAGCTATCGTAATTCTTTCGATATCGAGATTTTTCATCATGTGATAAACAGAGTCGCCTTCATTGCCGACAAGTTGATTAGTAGAGACCAAAGCTTTATCAAAAACTAATTCACCGGTAGGAGATGATCTCATTCCCATTTTATGAATCGGTTTTCCTACATGAAAACCAGGAGTTCCTTTTTCTATGATAAAAGTAGAAAGATTTTTTCTTTCTTCACCAGTGCGAGTGTAGACATAGGCCACATCTGCATACTGGGCATTTGTGATCCACATTTTTGTTCCGTTAATTTCATAAGTGTTGTCATTTATTTTTTTTGCTTTGGTTTGAATTCCAACTGCATCTGAACCATATTCTGGTTCACTCATGCCCATGCATCCAATATGCTCACCAGTGATGAGCTTAGGAAGGTATTTTGCTTTTTGTTCACTTGAACCATTGTTTTGTATGTTGTTCACGCAAAGAATAGAGTGAGCGAGATAAGAAAGTGTTGAGCCGGCACATGCGGCTCCAAATTCTTCCATGACAATTGTCGCTGCTGTTGCACCAAGGCCAGCACCGCCGTATTCTGGATCAGCTGTGATACCAAGAATCCCGAGTTCACCCATTTTTTTAAATGCGCTTAAGTTAAAACTTTCTTCGTTGTCATGTTTTTCAGCTACAGGAGTGAGCTCTTTAGAAGCAAAATCTCGGCAAACTTTTTGAAGCTCTTTTTCTTCAGCACTAAAAAACCACATTGCACAACCACCTTTTTGATGAGTATAATTTTAAAAATAATTAGTAGGAATTTATAACAAATTTCGACGAACACTGTAAGACATGAGGTGTTAGTGAGTCTGACAACCCCGGTTCCGAGAGATCAAGATAGCGTTTTCCCAGGTGAAAATTGGTTTTTCTATTGGAAAACATCTGCGTCTCTTTGGAAGTCGAAACTTCAAGAGTTTCCCGGTACAAAGATCATTATTCCTCTCAATTGGTCATTTCACACAGAAACTGGTGATCAGTTTGACTTTGATGATCACAGACCTGAGACAAATTTAAAAAAATTAGTTGAAATCGCCTCTGAAGTAGGAAAGTCTGTTATTTTCTTCTTACCAGTTGGACCAGCTCCTTTTTTATCTAACGGCGGCTTGCCTCATTTCTTAGCACGAGCTCTCGCACTAAATGCAGAAGAGATGGCCTATGGAGTTATTGATGCTGACGGTCACTTAGTTAAAATCTATTCTTTTTTTGACCCAAGGGTCTTTGAAGCTTTTGATAAATTTGTAAAAAAATTGGGCCAATACTTTTTATCCAATAAGATTAGTTCAGATATTTGGGGAATTCGCTCTGGATATTTCAAAGAAGGGCAATATCAATCTTTTTTTGAGGACCATTCAAAAACGTTTGAACAGGCCTTTGTGAGATTTCTTCAAACAAAAAAAAAGGACGAAGACCGGCTCACTCACATTGAAGAAAAACAATTCGAATTCGAATTTATTAAAACAATTCAAGCTCTCTACGAGAGTCATGCAAGAGATAGTTTAAAAGATAACTTTGAAGGTGTTCTCGATGTGGCTTTCTTAGGTGGAGGAACAGAGAATTTTTTAAAAAGACTTTCTGAAAGTATTCTCACTTCAGATTTTTCCTATGAACTCTATGTTTCTTTAGCGAAGGATATTATTCCATCTTCCGTGCTTTTATCTCATCGCTTGAAAAAAGGTGTTTTAAGCCGCGAGCTTAATGATTTAGTGGCCAACTCATATCTTCCAGCTCGGCTGGCAACTTCTGCCTATGAGCATGAAGACATTTCAACATTTCTTCCCCTTTCTTTTTTTAAAGTGTACGAAAAGGTCGACGGGTTGAGCTCAATGTTTCAAAGCTGGGTCGATTTAGGTTTGTGGAACTTTCTTAATACAAGTTTTGGGTGGAGCTATAAAATCATTTCAAATGATACTCTTAAAATGCACGATACAAAAACACCCTATCAAGAGCATATCCACCTTTTTCACGGCCATGATATTGACCGAGTGATTTTTAATTTTATTTTAAAAACTTTTATGAATGGTGGGAGAATCGTTATCAACCGTTCTGGTTTATCAGAAGAATTTGATAAACGTTTTGAAACTTTCTTTTTAGAAAATAATTTACCAGTAGAAAAAGTGACATTTCAGACGAAGGTTCAAAATGTCTCCCTAGGTGAGGGGAGACTGGTTTTATTTGATGGAGAAGGTTTTAGTGAAGAGAGTGCGGAGTACTTTAATTTTTGGAAGGCTCTTGTCGATACGTTTACCATTGTTCATGTGCCAATCAACAATGCTGATGGCATTGATTATTATTGGCGTACGAGACCATCTTCAACCAATGAACTTCGTTTTGAAGAAGTAAGGCGTTTGAGTGTTTATAACCCCACGAGCTATAGAAAAAAAATAAGAATGAGCCTTTCAAAAAACTTTGTTGTGTATAAAGTTTTGGATGAGATTAACGTTATTGTTCAAACTTACCCAAATGAAATTGAAATCGAATTATCACCAGATGGCTCCGTCATTGTCGATTTTGGAGTATTCTCATGAAAGAGATTGATTACATCGTAGGGATTTATCACCATTTTGTTCTAAGTCCAGCGGAAGAAACAGAACCCAATTATTTTTTACTCTACTTATTAGATGAAAAAGGAATGTTAGAGTTAGAAGGGGCTAGAGATCTTTTTAAAGAGAAATTTGCCAGCGAATTAATATCCCATCAAAAAGTTCCAAACAATGTGATTGGTCCTTTTGTGAGTCTTGAAACACTCAATCAGTATTCCTTTGCTTTATGTGAAGAACTCAATGCAGCTCAAATTAATTTGCTTTCGGTTGTAGACTACAATGCTCTTTTAGAAAATCACCAGGTTTCTTCTGACTTTCATCGTGATTTATTGGAAAAAGGGAATGTGATAGAGAATATAGAGCGCAAGAAAAAGGGTTTTCTCTCGCGCTTTTTTAAATAAAGATCTAAATAGTTTTAAAAAATAAACTAAAGCGTCTGAACTTCTTCATCGATATCAGGAGCCAGTTCATCTTGTTCAATTGGCGCCGTCACGTTATTGATAAGATCGATTTCTTTTGC
The DNA here is from genome assembly GCA_043721975.1 of Bacteriovoracaceae bacterium. Lineage (GTDB taxonomy): Bacteria > Bdellovibrionota > Bacteriovoracia > Bacteriovoracales > Bacteriovoracaceae > Bacteriovorax. Next base: position 4,755 of record JAYSPR010000248.1, on the reverse strand, counting down.
CTCAGATTTTACTTGTCCCTTGACTGCTCTTTCTGGAGCTGCAAGACTTTGAATAGCTTCATCCACCTGAACATCTTCTGTTTTTACAGCCGGCAGCTCACTTTCATCAGATGCTACGAAGGCAGCTTCTTTTATAGGCTCTGGCTGAACGGCTTTTGGCTGAACATAATTGGCCATACCATTTCCAGTTTTATAGTAAAGTGTGAAACCAGCGTAAATAATATTAGGGTTTTTAATTAGTGGCTTATTATTTTCCCAAATGCTTTTCCATTTTTTTGGAGTTGCATAAACAGAATTTGAAATTGTTCCTAGAGTCTCTCCTGTTTTAATTAAGTGAGGAGTTCCTGTTGGGTTCCAAACAAAGTTCTGAGCAGGTGCACGGTATTTGAGAATCGTTCCAGACTTTAATTGATTAATGTTTCCATTATTTAAACTTTTAATGTCTTTCCATTTTGACACATCACCATAAATAGTGAAGGCAATTTGCATTAAGGTTTCACCTTTTTTTACTGTGTAGTTTTTTATAGTTCCTGCTTCATGTGATGGTGTCATATCTCTTTTCATATCTGAAAGAGAATCGTGAACGATCACAGGTATGTCTTTAATCTTGTCAATTTTTTCTGAAATCTTTGTTTCAGCAGGACCTGCAGCTGAAAAATCATCTTGCAGTGATTTGATGGCCCCATCGGTTCCGGCAGCAGCACTCGAGGTTTCATTCATCGCATTTCCAAAAAGATCATCTACATTTGGCTCACTGGCAGGTTGAGTTCCTGCTACTGCATCTGAGGGAATATTTTCTTCTGATGCTGCAGTTGATTCGTTTGAATCTGTTGGCTGATCAGTTGTTTTAAATTTATCAATGAGTCCACAAGAAGAGAGAACCAGTGAAAGAAATAAAATTTTTAGCATTGATTTATTTTTCAAGCAAAACTCCAAATGTAAAATAATAAGCACCTTTTATAATATCACTTCTTATTTTAACGGAATTATGAAAATTTCTGGAGTGAAGGTAAACTTTGCCCTTTCATTGTCTCTGGCGAGTAATGCTCAGCTTATACTTGATTAATTGTGTTCGTAATATGAGTCTAATGATTCGTCTAAATTTTGAAACTCTAAGACAACAGTGAGTGGCTTATGATCGGAGCCTTCAGACCAACTTTCTACTTTGGCAGAAGCCACTTTTAGGTCACTGGAATGAAAAAAATGGTCGAGTGGAAATTTATTAAAAGTAGTGCGATTATCTGGAGAAAACGGCACTTCTTGTAAGCCGAGTTTCAAAGCTAATTCTTCAAGTATATTGATGCGATCTTTATTCCAAGTATTAAAATCTCCGGCAAAAACCAAGGGTTTTGGTAAGTCTTTAAGTTTTAGATAAAGCCTCTTCATCTCCAACATAAAGCTCGGTGTAGAGACAAAATTAATTGCATGGATAGTCACAACGGTTAATTTCTTTTTAGAATCACGAATGGGATAAGTAGTGACTAAACTGACCTTGGGAGTTTCTGTAATAGGTTCTTTTACTTCAGTGCGAAGAAAGCTTAAGCTTTCGGCTTTCACTGTACTAAAAGTGGCAACACCGGTGCGAGTCAGTTCTTTTCCTGAAAAAAATGAAGTGGCCGTTGTACTCATAAATTGAGGGAGAAATTGGAAAACCGTGTTCATTTTTTTATCGAGAAAAATTTCTTGGGCCAAAATTAAATCACTTTGAAATCCAAGATAAATGAACTCAGTAGGAAATGGCTTGTCTGCACCTTTGTGAAGATTCCAAACTAAAAAACGCAGTTTTTTATTGGAGAGGGCCAATTTTGAGGGTCGGCCCAAGAGCTTAATGACATCTTGGTCTTCAGGGATGGGAGCATTGGCGAAGGCTTCCATTCCCGAGAAAAAAAGGGCCAATGATATCAAGGCCACAATGGACTTCTTGCCAGTAATTTGTTTAATAAAGTTCATATTTTAAGCCTAGCACTCCAGTGATTACTTGTAAAAATTACTTTTTTAAGGCCATCTTCTAGGGATTTTGCTATAAGGAGCCATTATGAGCATTAATTTAAAACTAGAAAAACCGTCACTTTACGCTCTTACTTTAAGTGAGTTGCGCGATTATCTTTCGGAAAAAGGATTGGCCAAATTTGCGGCAGATCAAATTTATCAGTGGATGTATAAAATTAAAGAATTAGACATGTCAAAATGGTCTAATATCTCGAAAAAAATTAGAGAAGATTTTGAATTAAATTTTGATTTAACTTTGCCAGTTGTTATTTGGAATGGTTTATCAAAAGATGGAACTAGAAAATTTTTAGTTAAAATGCGAGATGGTCAAACGGTTGAGACAGTTGCTATTCCGGCCAAAGACCGTCTTACATTATGTATTTCTTCCCAAGTCGGTTGTGCTATTGGTTGTACTTTTTGTCATACAGGAACCATGGGACTTAAGAGAAATCTTTTGGCAGATGAAATCGTCGGCCAATTTATGGCCGTTAGTGTATGGCTAAGAGAAAATGTCGGACCTGATGAAAGGCTCAGCAATATTGTTTTTATGGGTCAAGGTGAACCACTTCATAATTATGACAATGTAAGAACAGCAACGATTATTTTTATGGAAGATAAAGGTCTTGGTTTATCACAAAGAAAAATTACTTTATCAACTTCAGGACTTGTTCCTCAAATTGAAAAAATGTGGGACTTTCCTCCAGTCAATATCGCCATATCACTTCATGCTGCTCACAACGACATTAGAACTGAATTAATGCCAATTAATAAGGCCTACGATTTAGAAAGATTATTTAGTGCCATCAAAAAAGTTCCACTAAAAGCTTATCGCCGAATTACCTATGAATATATTTTGATTGCTGATCTCAATGATAGGCAAGAAGATATAGACGGACTTACAGACTTACTTGAAAAAAGTAAATCAAAGATCAATATCATTCCATATAATGATTTTCCTGATTCAAAATTTAAAAGGCCAAGCAACTCAAAAGTTATTTGGTTTCAAGAAGAACTACTTAAGCGTGGATTTGTTTGTACGACCAGAACCACAAAAGGCCAGGATATCCTGGCCGCTTGTGGACAATTAAAAAGTGAGTATGAAAAGCTCAATCTTTGGAGTGTCGAGAAATCAAAAGCGTTTGAGATGGATTGGTCGAAACCAAACTAATTCCTACCTACTTACTACTACGTGATTCACTTCTATACATCCAAGGCTTTGGAGCCTCGAAACTTTCATCTTTCGGTTCTTGTACAACCATTTTCTTTTTGTCTTTTGCCACTACAGATGAAGGCTCACGATCTGAATCGATGGCCATTTCAGATCCTGCTTCAGAAGCAATCTGTCTGTCGTTAGCTTGAAAGTCTTTTTCTACTTTATAATTGTCACCCCATTCTGCGACTTTCATTTCTTTTGATGGGGCGGCGTGGTCTTTAAAACCAATTTCAGGTGTTTTATATTCAATCGCGTAAGCGAGAGAGCATAAACCTAATGCCATAATAGAGAGGGAGATCTTACTTTTTGTTTTCATACTTTCACTCCTTAATTACCTTATCGGATCAATAATCCTTTCGGTTTAATCTAAAAATAACTTGAGTAAAATTGTTGGGTTTTTAAAGTATGTTTACGTCTGCCTATGTTTTTGAGACTATAGAAAGGATTTAATACTGGGTTTTATCAAAAAATGGAGTTTTTGTGACCTCATCTAATAATAGCAAAGCGCTTTTTGGCATATTTGCCATGGTTTTCGTCTTTTTCGTCATTCTTATGTCTTTTGCCTATCTCACCATGAATGCTTTTAATGAAACTTCTCTTGTTCAAAAAAAGTCTAATAGTGCACATATAGGTGTGGTCTCCGTTGAAGGAGTTATCATGTCGTCAAAAGACACGATTGAATTACTTCAAGCCGCTGAAGAAGATAAACAATTACAGGCCATCATTTTACGAATTGATTCACCTGGTGGTTCAGTGGGACCTACTCAAGAAATTTATGAAGAAATTCTTCGCATTGATGCCAAGAAACCAATCTATGCTTCGTTTGGCTCAATGGCTGCCAGTGGTGGATACTATCTCGGTTCAGCATGTAGAAAAATATGGGCCAATCCAGGAACATTGACTGGATCAATTGGGGTCATTATGGAATTCATGGATCTCTCAAAACTTTTTGAATTTGCGAAAGTAAGTCCGCAAACCATTAAAGCTGGAAGATATAAAGATGCAGGAAATCCTTCTCGTGCTCTCACGACAGAAGAATCAGACATGATGAATAAATTGATTGCTGGTGTTCATAATCAATTCATTAAAGATATTTTAAGACGCAGAAAAGATAAAATTGTTGGAAACATTTTTGAACACGCTCAAGGTCAGATTTTCTCAGGAGAAGTCGCGCAATCGATTGGTTTAGTAGATGAGTTGGGAGGATTGTGGACGGCAGGTAGAGCTATTCATAAGGAAATGAAGTTTAAAGATGAATTCGCTCTTAAGTTTATTGAAAAGAAAAAGAAAATTGGTTTTTTTGATTTAATGAACACGATTGATGAAAGCATTACAAAGCTGGACCTCAATTCTCTCACTCAAGTGAGTCAACATCCTCGATTGATGTTTAAGTAGATTATAAGAGAGACGAATGGAAAATATTCTCCCGTGGATTCAAGAGCATTTGCTAGCCGTTGTGGCGATTTTAATCACCATCGTACTTGTCTATCATTATTTTATTGAAAAAGAGACTGGTGCAAAATTATCTAAGCGCTATCGCAATTCTATTTTTG
>JAYSPR010000247.1:0-9016 GCA_043721975.1 Bacteriovoracaceae bacterium | reverse complement strand
CTTTAAGTCTGCTGGCACCTTTCATGCCTTTCATAAAATGATAGACACTTACTGATTTTATTTACTAACGGTCACTGAGGAAGAATAATACCTCATGATTAAAAAGATCTTTCTAACTACCCTTCTTTTTTCTGCTGGGATTATACATCTCTACACCCCAGAAGTTTTTATAAGTGCTGTCCCAAATTTTTTAATATTTAAAAAAGAAATTGTCTTAATTACAGGAATCATCGAGATCATTCTCGCTATCGGAATACTCTTAAAAAAGTTTCAATACAAAAGTGCTGAGTTCACAGCTTACTATTTTATTTTACTTATCCCTGTTCATATTTATGTTGCTTACAATTCTATCGAAATGTTTGGAGTGAATAATCAGTATGCTTTGTGGATTAGAACCTTACTTCAATACCCTCTCATATTACTGGCCTACTCATTAACTAAAAATCCATGGGTCATCGAGCAAGTGTGGAAAAAAGTCTTTTTTATTCATTATAAAATAGATCCAAAACTTATAGAAAGTAAAATTCCCTTTAAACTAGACCTATATGAAGGTCAAGCCATTTTATCTATCATCCCTTTTTACATGGATAAAATTAGATTTCCTTTCTTACCTGCAATTCCGAAAATTTCATCGTTGTGGGAAATTAACCTTCGAACTTATGTTGAGGTCAATGGAATTAAGGGAATCTATTTTCTAACATTGGAAGCTGATTCAAAGTTGGCAGTATTCATTGCTAACACTTTTTTCTTTCTTCCTTACCGTTTTGCAAAGATTAGTGCAAATATTAAAAATAATACCTATGAATTCATACACAAAAGGGAAGATATTCAATTTCATTTAAAAGCTGAAATAATAAGTAATGAAATTAAATCTAGCGATTTTGATCTGTGGGCAGCGGAACGCTACAATCTTTTCACTAAAAATAGTAAAAATGAAATTTACCATGGAATAGTTATTCATGAGCCATGGAAACTAAAAGATGTAAAGGTGAACGACTTAAACAATCAATTCACTACATTAATAACTAATAAAATTTTAATTGATGAAAAATGTCATTATTCAGATAAATTAAAAGTTCGCTTTAAACCGTTTAAGAAAATTAATGAAATCAGAAATAATTAAATATTCAATCATTGACCTAGAAACGACTGGGGCCAATAGAGAGGGCCAGAAAATAACAGAGGTCGCGATTATTAATTACGATGGTGATCAAATTGAATCGACTTATTCAAGCCTAGTTAACCCAGAAAGATATATTGGATATAATATTCAAAAACTGACAGGCATCACCAATGAAATGGTCGAGAATGCGCCTAAGTTTTATGAGATTGCTAAAGACATTGTTCAAATGACCGAAGGAAGAGTTATAGTCGCCCACAATGTCTTTTTTGATTATCGTTTTTTACAAAGAGAATTTCGAGACCTAGGATATCTATTTAAGAGAGATGTTTACTGTACATGTAAAATGGCCCGATCAGTTTTTCCGGGCCTTCCTTCTTATTCATTAAAAAATCTCATGCATTATTTTGAGTTGAAGCAACTAAATCCCCATCGGGCCATGTCTGATACGGATGACTGCTTAAAACTTTTTCAATTAATAAATAAAAAAGAATCTGAACCAAATTCAACCTTTGTGGCCTCGAGTTTTGATCATCTTATTCCAGCACAATTAATTAATTTTAACTTTAAAGACTACCCTGAATCACCCGGTCTTTATTTCATGTATGATAATAATAAAACTCTTCTCTATGTAGGTAAGAGTAGTAATGTGAGAAGTAGATTAAAGCAGCACTTTAAAATTTTTGAAGGGAAAAAGCGTGAGCAAGAACTTAAAAACCAAGTCACTCACGTGGAATTTGTTAATACCTATCACCCCCTTCCAACGTCAATACTTGAACTAAGCTACATCAAGACTTTAAGGCCAAAGTACAATCGGGCCAACCGAAAAACAAGAATGAGGTATGCTCTTGTACTGAACCCACAATCCGATCAAATTGGTGAGGAAATCAAAGTAAGTACAAGTGTTGCAGATGTTTCTACCTATTATCAATTTGGATCTAAAAAAGGTGCTTATTTTGAAAAGGCAAAAATCTATACAGATGCTTTTGGAATCAATCTCTTTGATCCTAATTTTTTAGATCAATTAAAACTCTTTAAGAGGAGTTTAGGTGAAAAAAATTTCAGTGAAAAACTGGCCAAGAGTTATCAAAAAAGGGACGTCGACTTAAATAATAGAATAATAGAGGACCTAGAATGGTCAATTAACTTCGAAGAAAATAAACTTTGCTCTATTACACTTCATAAACATACTCCAGACATGCAAATAATAAAAATAAATGAATCATCTGATATGAGGCATATCTTACTGGCACTTTTAAAGAAAGGAAGACATCTTTGAAAATTTCTAATTCTTTATTAAGCGAATCGGTCCTTTAAAATTATCAGGATCAACCGCTTTACCTTTCTGTGTAATAGAAATGATCCCTTGGTGAGCAAGCTCAATAGCGCATTTTCGAACTTCCGCCATAAGTACTTTATCTTTCTTACAATCTCCTTCCAGCACTTCGCTCGGACAAATGCTTTTTCCTGGCGATCTTTTTTCTAAGAGAGAGAGAATAGATATTTTATAATCAATTTTTTCAATCATGTTATTTCTTTGTTTTGTTACATTAATTATAATACATAAATGATGAAGATATTAATACTAGACACAGACTGGATAAGAGATGAAAGCAATATATTGGGTAAGAAATGACTTAAGAATTAATGATAATTCAGCATTAATGGAATTTTATAATCATCATAACGATGGCATGGCCGTATGGTGCCCAACTGCAAGTATCAAAAGAGCTAGTGAAAAAAGATTAAATTTTATTAACGAAAATCTAAAGTCTTTTTCACTTAACTTAAAATCAATAAATGTTAAGTTTTCTATTGGTGATGAACTTTTTTTTGAATACTTACAAAGATTGCATCTCACCCACCATTTTAAGGACATTTATTTCACTCAGATGCATTCTACTGATGAAGTAGACGAAGAAAAAAAAGTTAAAGATTTTTGTGACCTTCACCAGATTACAGTCCATCATTTTGATCAAAACACCCTCATAAAAGAGATGCAGCTACCATTTGCTATAACTCAGATGCCACTGGTTTTTACCGATTTTAGAAAAAGATGTGAAGCTCAGCTCATTATTAGTAAACCAGTATTAAATTTTAAACATATTCAGTTAGATTTAACTTATAAAGGTGAAGCCCAAGCACTTGAGCGATTAAAAGACTATATCTGGACAAGCGAATCAATAAAAACTTACAAAGAAACAAGAAATGGAATGATCAACCTCAATGACTCCACCAAGCTTTCACCATGGTTATCAACTGGTGCCCTATCAGCTCGAATTATTTACGAGGAGGTTTTATTATTTGAAAAAACCAAGGGGGCAAATGAATCAACTTACTGGCTCTTTTTTGAATTATTATGGAGAGATTATTTTAAATTTCTTTCAAAAAAATTTGGACGACAATTTTATAAATTTCAAGGTATAAGTGGCAAAAAAAATGGCATTAACTTAGTGACTTTCGACAAAAAAACATTCCAAGCCTGGTGCCATGGAAAAACACTTGAACCTTTTATCAATGCCAACATGAAAGAATTAAATGCCACTGGATTCATGAGTAATCGAGGAAGGCAGAATGTGGCCAGTTATCTCGTTCATGATTTGAAACTACCATGGACTTGGGGGGCAAGATATTTTGAAGAGCATCTCATTGACTATGATGCCGAATCGAATTGGGGCAATTGGCTTTATTTGTCTGGAAATGGAACCGATCCAAGATCAAGAAAGTTTAATATAAAAAAGCAGGCACAAGACTATGATCCACTCGAACTCTACCAAAAAAAGTGGAATGCGAGTGAATGATCCAATGGCCTAGATTTAATGTCGACAGACTTGACCAAAAATTTAAAAACTAGCAGTATTTCTTTATGAATATCATCGAAATATCTTTATTTCCTATTCCTGGTAGTGTTTCACTTCCCTTCAGCACAGTTCCTCTCCATGTATTTGAGCCTCGTTATAGAAAAATGATTAAAGATTCTATTTTAGACAAACGTAGGATTGGCGTGAGCCATACAAAAAGAATTATTGCTGGAAAAAAAATTAATACCCAAGCAAGCTTAGAAGTACAATTGAGCACTAATCAAGAAAGTTATGAAGCTTATCCTGTCTTTTCTGCAGGATTTGCTGAAATATTAGAAACTCTTCCCGATGGAAGATTAATTGTTCAAATCACTATGGATTCACGCTATGAAATGTATGAAGAAGTTCAACAGGTCCCTTATAAGATCGTTCGTTGTCGTGAATATGAAGACTCAAAATCAGAAAATCATAGCTCTTTCATTATAAAAGATTTACGAAAGACTCTAGATCAAATTTTTATTGGGATAGCTACTCAAAATACTCAACAAGAAGAAATGATTAATTTTATTAAGAGTGAAAAATGGCAAGAAATGTCAGACGAAGAATATAGTTTTTCAATTTATTCTCTTGTTTTATTTGAACCAGAGACAATGCAAAAAATCCTTGAATTAACTTCAGCACTTGAAAGAATAACGTGGTGCCTGCAGACCTTAAGGTCTGCTGGCACCTTTTTCTTATCTTAAAAAGAGCATATCGTAGTATTTCGGAAGAGTATAAAACTGATTAGGAATCAATTCTTCTAACTCATTACAAATTCCGGCCATTGTCGTCACAGTTGTCATAAGTTCTGTGGCAATTTTCTCAGCATACTTTTGGTGATCTGAGTGATCAAGAGCAAGTTCTTTATGAAGATTTAAAGAAAGAGAATGAATCTCGTCAATTTTAACTGATACTTTTTTATAAGCATCTAATTCAAAACTAGAGGCCACTCCAATTTCTTTTTGATCTTTAATAAGTTTTGCTAAAACTGTTTTATATTCAAGACCTGAAGGAATAACGAATTGGTGAATCATATCAATCATCGTCTCGATTTCGATTTCACGAATTTTAATATAACGTTCTAGTAAAACATTATAACGAGTTTCAATTTCTGATTCTTTGAAAATTCCATTACGAACTAAGAAACTATAAGTTTCTTTGTCTTGCATAGATTTTAAAGCTTCTGGAGTTGTGCGAAGATTTGGAAGTCCACGACGTTTTGCCTCTTCTACCCATTCCTTAGAGTATCCGTCTCCATTAAAGACAGCTTTAAGAGAATTTCCCATTAATTTTTTAATGAGACTCATGAGAGATTGATCAACAGTTTGTCCTGCTCCCAATTCTTTTTCTAAAAATGTATTGGCTTCATTGAAAATATCAGTAACTGCGGCATTTAAAACAGTCATTGGAAAACCGATAGCATGGCTAGATCCTACTGCGCGGAATTCAAATTTATTTCCAGTGAAGGCAAAAGGAGATGTGCGGTTTCTGTCAGTATTATCTTGTAATAAGTGAGCTAATTGATTTGTTCCAAGATCGATAACGTTATTTGATCGTGGTGTGAAAGATTTATCATCCATTATGGTATGGAAAATTTTATCAAGCGTATCCCCAAGGTAAGCAGAAATAATACTTGGAGGAGCTTCGTTAGCACCAAGACGGTGATCATTGCCTGCACCAGAAATGGCCATTCTTAGTGGAGTGGCATAACGGTGAAGAGCTTCAACAATAACAGCGACGGTAGCTAAAAATCTCAAGTTTGATTGTGGTTCTGTACCGGGTTCAAGAAGATTCATTCCAGTGTTATCACTCATTGACCAGTTAACGTGTTTACCTGAGCCGTTAATTCCAGCAAATGGTTTTTCATGAAGAAGAACCATCAAGTCGTGCTTTTCAGCGATTCTTCTCATCGTAGTCATGATCATTTGATTATTATCCGAAGCAACGTTCGCTTCAGTGAAAATCGGTGCCATTTCAAATTGCCCTGGAGCAACTTCGTTGTGGCGAGTTTTAGATGGAATTCCTAGACGGTGAAGTTCGTAGTCTAATTCTTGCATGAAAGCCAAAATACGATCTGGAATAAGTCCAAAATAATGATCTTCTAATTGTTGGTTTCTTGTTGTAAGTGCACCAAACAATGTTCTTCCTGTCATCACAAGATCTGGGCGAGAATAATAAAACGCTTTATCAATTAAAAAATATTCTTGTTCAGCTCCACAAGTCACATGGACAGAAGTTGTATTTTTATTTCCTGCTAATTGCAAAAACTTTGTAACAGCTGGGCTTAAAACTGAAATTGATTTTAGAAGTGGAGTCTTAACATCTAAAGACTCACCTAAGTAAGAAACGAAAGCTGTTGGTATGCAAAGTGTGCGACCATTAGTTGTTTCAATTAAAAACATTGGACTCGTTAAATCCCAAGAAGTGTAACCTCTTGCTTCGAAAGTTGATCTCGATCCACCATTCGGGAAAGAAGAAGCATCAGGTTCACCTTGAAGTAACTGAGAAGCTGACAAACGCTCAATGGCCTTGCCTTCTTTATTAAAACTAAAAAAAGCATCGTGCTTTTCTGCTGTTCCACCTGTGAGTGGTTGGAACCAGTGACAAAAATGAGTCGCACCATTTTTCACGGCCCAATCTGTAACGGCTTTCGCGACTGCTTCTGCATGATCTTTTTTTATTCCATGCCCATCTTCTAAGGCCAGAATAATTTCTTTTTTTGTCGCATCAGAAATATCTTCTGATTTTTTAAAATCAAAAGTGAGCTCTCCATAGTAATCACTAACTTTTTTTACTTGGCCCATGTTGTCCAATGGAATAGTAAATTTTCTAGGATTTCTTGAAGTGGCGCGATTACGTAGACTAGAAACAGATTCTCTGAGATCAAGTGTCATGCATTCCCCCGAGTGTGTGTGTTGGTGTCGGGCAAATTGTAGTGTTTAATTTAAAAAAGTTAAAGAGATATAAATTCATTTTAGTGATTTTTTTGAAAGCAAATTAAGCTGAGCGAAGACACATCATTGCAACCATAGCAAAAAAGAGAATAAGAGTCCCAAGCGTTGCTTGCATTTCTTCTGGCATCATAAAATTTCCTGAACTATGGTTATAAAACAATCATAGTTATGCCAAACAATTTTAGCCTCAGCAAGTCAATTTCTCATTATATTTAAATTTGTGGATTTAAAACTTTCGCTAATTGCTCCTTATTAGTGACCTGAATACTCTTTAATTTTGGCGGAACTATACCAACATTGAGATTAATCGTTTGTAAGTGCCCTAGTCTTGAAACCAAAACCGAATAAGTTTCATTCACTCGAAGATATTTTCCAAAATCATTAAATCGGTCTTTTAAAACGCGCATTCCATTAATCGCAAGAATCTCATCACCTGCATTAAGTCCTGCTTTATAAGCGGGGCCATCAAGGGTCACAGCCTTTGCTATCACTCTATCACCATGAAATTCAGGATCAAATCCAAGCCACGGAGACTCTGATTTTTCCCATTCAAATTTCATCCCAGCACTTTCACAAAGTGATTCAAGATCAATGTCATTAGTTGTCGATGTCATGACTTCGAATAATTCTCGAACGTCATGGCCACCGACTTCTTCTACCATAGCGAAAACTTGGGCTGAATTGACTCCGCGCTCGGGGCTTTTCTTATAATCACTCCATAGTAATTTTAAAAAATCGTTAATTGATTTATTTTTTTGGGCCAAAAGAATATTCAGAGCAAAAAAGACAATCCCGCCTTTTAAGTAGTAGCTGACACTTGAATTATTGGTATTTTCATCAGGTCTATAAAGTTTAATCCACGAATTATAAGATGAATCATCTAATGAGTGAAAACGTTTTCCTGGAACGGCGAAGTAACGATTTAAATTTTCTTTTTGCATCTCTAGATATTCTTCCAGAGTGATTAAATGACAGCGATAAATAAAAAGTTCATCCATGAATGATGTGAGACCTTCTGCCAGCCACAAAAGTTTACTAGTCGCCTCTTTTAAATAATTAAAAGGTCCGAGCTCAAACGGTCTAATGCGCTTCACGTTCCACGTGTGAAAGTATTCATGAGACACCAGGGCCAGGTAATTAATGTAACCCTTTCGATTTGTCATCTGCGTTGGGCAATACTGTAGTGCAGTTGAATTAGAGTGTTCTAATCCACCATAAAGTCCGGGAACAAAATGAGTCATAAAAGTGTAATGTTCATACGGAAAACCACCCATGAAGCCAGCGATATGTTCAACAATTTTTTTCGTGTCAGCTGTTATATTTTCTTTATGTGGAAGTAAATTCCCATAAAATGCTACATCGTGCGATATACCATTGATGGCAAAGCCATCAGTTTCTTGACATCCGATTTCTATAGGCGAATCAATAAGATCATCATAATTTTTTGCAATATAGAGAAAGACCTCACGTTTAGTTGAAATATCTTTTAAACCAGTTGAAACTTTTGACCATGCAGGAGGAAAAACTAATTCAAGCGACGGATCGATAATATTTTTATTCAAGACTCCCATGAGAAGCGTCGGCAAGTGTAAAAAAGCATGAGAATCATCTACGTGAGAAGTTCTCACTGTCAGTTCGTGGCAAAAAACTAAATAAGAAAGCGTAAAAGAGTCATCAGACTTTTTTAAATCACTTTTTTCCCAATTAACGTGAAAGGTTGAAATATCTGTTTGATCCAAATAAAGTCTTTCGCCATTTTTTGTTTCTGCTTTAATATTTGATAAATGTCGTGAATATTCACGCATCAAGTAAGATCCTGGTGACCACCTAGGAAGAAAAAAGTCCAGTTTTTTTTCTCCAGATTCTTTTTTTCCTTCAATTATCACGCGAACCTGGTGCGTCGAAGGGGCTTCAATGATCAATTTGTAAGTTAGCTTCATAAAATATCCTTTTTTTGACTTGTAAAATCTTTTTTGGTTGGATAGTTACTGTTGTCACATACACTAACATTAACGAATAGTTTTCGCATGGATTTTCCACATGGGTTTCAAACAAAATAAAGTCAATAAAGAGCTCGTTATCGCACCAGTGATAATGTTCAC
>JAYSPR010000246.1:0-3855 GCA_043721975.1 Bacteriovoracaceae bacterium | reverse complement strand
ACAAAAAATTATTCTTACGAGTATGTCGCTTCTAATGCCTATTTAAGAACAGCTCTTTGTGCAGATTTATTAGATAAAAATTATAATGAAATTCAAGAGCTCTATAAAAAATCAATTGATACATCTGTTGATGGGCAAGTAAGCTATGAAGCCAGAGTTCGCTATGTGGCCTTTAGAACAATCAGAAAGAAAGTACTTGATGATCGCGACCTAGAAATGAGAATCTTTCTAGAACAAGATAAGAATGCCAATGTTCCAGATAAGAACCTCACTAAATTATTACAGCAAGTCCGCCTAAGAACTTTAATCGTTGATGGTAAATTTAAAGAAGCTCTCGCTTACTTAACTCTGGTTCCAACTATTAGCATGGCCAGAATTGACTCACGTATTTTCGAAGGCGATGGTGCAGAAATTATTTACGGAATGATTGCAGACTTTTATAAAAAAGCTGAATATTCCCAAGTCATAAAAACATGGCAAACTTATAAAGATAAATATATCGACAAGGTTGCGCTGGATCCTTATTTAAATTTCGTGGTGGGAAGTTCATACGTTAAGCTAGGTCTTTATAAGGGATTCGATGAAGTTTACGCAGCTTTTTTAAATTTGAAAGATACTCCTAATAGAACATTTCCTATTTGGTTAAATCGCAATCAAGAATTAAGAGCAAGTGATTTATTAAAAGAACTAGTCATCGTTAAAGACATTAAATTAAAAAATTGGGATTTAGCTTCTAGAAATATTGCTTCTTTTGAAGCAAAAATTCCTAAATACAATAAATCTAATTACTACAAAGGTGTCGTGGCCTTTAACCAAAGAGATTATAAAGGGGCTATTTCTCACTTAGAAAACTTCTTTTCTAAACAAGATCAACGAATTATTTATGACCCTTCAGACGTCGCTGAAATGATACGGGCCTATACTGACTCCATCTTTGAATTAGGGGAAACGGATAAATTCTTGAAAGTTAGTGAAGCTATACTTAACGACACCAGTTCTTTTGGCACAAGTAATGCTTATATACAAAATGTCCGGGAAAGAATTGCCTATCTTGGGATCGAAATAACTGCAGGCAAGGGAAGCACGACAAATTATATGATTATTGAAAAGAAGATTAATGGCTTTAAAAAGATACACCCGGAATCAGTTTACACAGGACGAGTAAACTATATTTTAGGGCAGGCCATGGTGGCCAATCAGAAATTGAAAGAAGGGCGTGAGATGTTTACTAATCTCATTAACGACAAAGGAACTTCGGATTACTTAAAAGAATTAGCAAAGAGTGAGTTAGGGTTACTGAATTTGAAAGAAAGAACATTATAAATAGCTTCTCAGGAAGAGAGCAAAGGATTCTTATGACAGGAGGTCAGATGGAAACGATTAGGGTAGAACTTTTTGGAACAGATGCTAGAGTAGAAAAAGCTGTTCAACAAGCAAGAAACTTATCTGTTAGCAAAGCTGCCGTATTAATTGTTGGAGAAAATGGAGTTGGTAAACGTACCCTAGGTCGTTACATCCATGAAAACTCAGGAAGAGCATCACAGCCACTAGAGCTTGTTGATTGTTCACTTCCAGCTCAAGAAGTAGAAAATAGAATCTTAGGTCATAGAGACAGTGCAAGTGGTCGCTTCAATAAAGGAATTCTTGAAGCAGCCAACAGAGGAACTGTTGTTTTCGCTAACATCGATTGTCTTGATGAAGAATTTCAAAAAAGACTTCATAAAATCATTAATGAATTAGAAGATTATGATATCGACGTGAGATTAGTTGCGACGACAACTAAAAATCTTTCTAAGCTCGTTGGAGCCGGTAGATTTTATCGTGGATTATTTTCAATCTTCGCTAATAATGCTGTTACAATTCCAGCACTAAGAGAAAGACAAGAAGATCTTCAAAGATTAGCTCGTTATTTTATGACTGAACTTTCTGGAGATGAAGCCGATGTTTCAGAAATCGATTCAATCGCCATGGATAGAATTAATTCACACTACTGGGCAAATAATATTCATGAATTAAAACAAGTGATTTCAAGCTCACTTAATAATAATTCATCACTATTAGATGAAAGTGCTTACGAAGTTTCAGATAAAAAATCTGTTAGCTTCATGGGGGACGATGAATCAGATGGTGTAAGACTTATGTCATTAAAAGATGCTGAAAAACTCTTAATCAAGAAAGCTTTAATTCACACTAGTGAAAATAGAACTCAAGCAGCAAAAATCTTAGGAGTCTCAATTAGAACTCTAAGAAACAAAATTAACGAATATAGAACTGAAGGTTCTTCATATTTTGTAAACTTAAGATAGGTAAGTTATGAAGTTAGAAGATAAAACCATGCAAGCACTGACAGCTTCTTTGAAGTTTAGACAACTTCGCCAAGAGCTCCATGCTTCTAATATCGCTAACGCAGAAACTCCAGGATATAAAGCTAAGAAACTTGACTTTGAAGAAGCTTTAGCACGCGCACTTGATGTCGAGGAACAGTTAACAATGACAACCTCTGACTCTAAACATTTTAATGTTGGAGGCGGAGGTTTTAATAATTTAGAACCTGATATCTATGAAGACTCTAACGGTATTGTGAGCCCAGATGGCAACAATGTAGACCGTGATCAGGAAATGGCCGAGATGGCAGACAATAAAATTATGTACGATGCAACTGTGCAGTTGATAAATAAAAAATTAGGCCTACTGAAATATGCTATCGGATCAGGACAGTAAAATTGAAGGGAGTTTAAATGGATTTATTAACAAGTTTAAAAATTAGTTCATCAGGACTGACGGCAAACAAAAAAAGAATGGCCGCCATTACTTCTAATATTGCAAATGCACAAGTGACGAGGACAGCTGAAGGTGGAGCTTATAAACCAAAAGAAGTTGTTTTTGGTTCTGAACCAGCTCGTGAAAGTTTTGCTGAAATTCTTGATGGGGAATTAGAAGAAAAAGCGCAAACGGTTCACGCTACAGAAATTGTTAACAGCAGAAAACCACCTGTTTTGAAATATGAACCTAATCATCCGGATGCCAATGCAGAAGGATATGTGGCTTATCCAAACATCAATACGATGGAAGAGATGGCCAATATGATTGAAGCTTCGAGAGCTTATGAAGCAAATATCAATGCCATGAGTACAGCAAAGTCTATGGCAATTAAAGATTTAGAAATTGGAAGAAATTAATCAAGATTCGTTAAGTTTTTTAGGAGTATAGTATGTCGATTGAAAACGTTGGGAACATGAATAAGATGCTAAACAATTACAGCACTCAGGACTGGACCAAGAGTGCATCGATTGATCAAGCAAGTTTGCCAAATTTTAATGAGCTTAGTGCCAACTCAGCACAAGGTGCAAAAGCACCACAAAGTTTCAGTGAAATTATGGCCGCTTCACTTACTGAAGTAAATAATATGCAGGTTGAGGCGAATAAAGCGATTCAAAAACTTGCTTCAGGACAAACAAAAAACGTGAGTGAGACGATGCTCGCAGTAGAAAATGCGGAAATTGCTTTCAAGACGATGAACCAAGTTCGTATGAAAGTCATTGAGGCTTATAAAGAAATTATGAGAATGCAGATGTGATTTTACGTTTTTTTAAAACGTATGGGTAATGATTTCATAGGATGTGAAATTAAATTATCAGGAGGATGGCCTTGCAAGATATTTTAGAAAAAATTGTACGAAACTTTAAGGAATTTTTTATTGGCTTAGATGCCACAAAGAAATTCGGTTTCATTGTTGTTGCTTGTATGATTCTTGCGGCCATGACTGGCATTGTCGTTTGGGCTTCAAAAACCAGATACGATGTTCTTTATACGGATTTAAATAAAGAAGATGCTAATAAAATTGCAAGAATTTTA
>JAYSPR010000245.1:0-5661 GCA_043721975.1 Bacteriovoracaceae bacterium | reverse complement strand
ATGATTATGGTGATAAGTCGAAACTGAGAAAAGTGGCCTAGATTCAATAGGACATTATCGCTCAGAAATTAACCGGACATAATCGCCCAGAAACAACAGAAAGAGTTTTCGGTGTCTAATTTTTAGACACCGAATGTTTGCTAATAGTCTCTAAGAAAAGACCTCCATAGTTTTCAAGCTTATTTTGTCCCACTCCATGAACTAAAAGAAATTCACTGGGGTTTCTCGGCTTGATGGCGCACATATCGTGAAGAGATTTATCATTAAAGACAATATATGAAGGTAAATTCTTCTCTTTTGCTAGGCGATTGCGTAGTTCTTTTAAAGCATCAAAAAGCTCGACTTCACCGTGTTGAATCTCATTACCTTTAGATTTTGATATTCGTTTTTTATCAAGCTTGGCCGCTGTTTTAACCATGGCCTTAGATTCATCCTGTTTTCTCAAACTGAGCTTAATAGAACCACTTAAAATCTCTTGAGACTTAGGTGTTAAGGCCAAGCTTCTGTATTCCCAATTCTTAATCATGATGTAGTTCAAGTTTAAAAGTTGCCTTAAAACACTATTCCAGTGCTCTTTAGGCTGTTCTTTACCTATACCGTAAACTGAAAGTGCATGATGATTTCTTTCGTTAATTTTAGCATTTTTACTTCCACGAATAACATCGATAATATGACCTGCTCCAAAAGATTGATTCGTTCGATAAATGGTCGAAAGAATTTTTTGAGCATCTACAGTTGCATCCCAAAGTGTTGGAGGCTCAATACAAGAATCACAGTAACTGCAAGTTTCTGTACTGATTTCACCAAAATATCGAAGTAAATAGCTTCTTCGGCAAGTTGCTGCCTCACAAAGGGCCAACATATAATCGAGTTTAAAACGTGCAACTTTTTTATAATTTTCATCTGCGTCTGTCATTTCTAACATTTGAGAAAGTTTAACGACGTCTTGCAAGCCATAAATCATCCAAGCAGTTGAAGCCTTGCCATCTCTTCCGGCCCTTCCTGTTTCTTGGTAATAGCTTTCAATACTTTTAGGTAAATCAAGATGGGCCACGAAACGTACATCTGGTCTATCTATCCCCATCCCAAAGGCAATGGTCGCCACGACAATAATTTTTTCTTCAATATTAAAAAGTTCTTGATTGAGTGCTCTTTCATTTTGCGAAAGTCCTGCATGATAAGGAACGGCTTTATAGCCAAGTTTATTAAGAGCTGCTGAAACCCGCTCAACTTTGTCTCTTGAAAGACAGTATACAATTCCAGTGTCTTCATTGTGATGAGTTTTAATGAATTCATCTAATTGTTTTATTTCATCACTGCGCTCAAGAATCATATATTTAATATTGGGTCTATCAAATGACGACACAAAAATTTCAGGAGAATTCATTCTTAATTGATTGGCAATATCAAGTCTCGTTTTAGAATCAGCAGTGGCCGTTAAGGCCATCATAGGGGTATTGGGGAACATATGCTTAAGTTCGCCAAGTCTCGTATAATCTTTTCTAAATTCATGGCCCCACTGAGACACGCAATGAGCCTCGTCAATGGCAATGAGAGAAACGCTGATTTGTTCAAAAAATTCAGAGAGAATGGGACTTAAAATTCCTTCGGGTGAAACGTAAATTATTTTAACCTTACCAGTTAAAATTTTATTTTTGGCCAACTGAGTTTCACGATAATTTAATGATGAATTCAAAAAGACTGCTTCAACTCCATACTCTTTTAGATTCATGACCTGGTCATGCATCAAAGAAATGAGTGGAGAGATAACTAATGTGACTCCCTCTAAATAGAGGGCCGGGATTTGATAACAAAGTGACTTACCACCACCTGTTGGCATTATGGCCAGAGTATCTTTGCCATCTAGAATTGAATTAATAATATTATGTTGTTCAAAACGAAAAGCATCATAGCCAAAAGTTTCTTTTAAAATGTGATGAAGTTTTTGATCTCTCATAATACTACCTAAAAGATTTAAGTGGCTCGATTAAGTCTTCAAGCCCGTTAAGTTTAATTTCATAAAGGAGCCCTAAGAGTTTACCTAATTCATTTTGTGGAAAGCCTTGAGTATGAAACCACACTACGTAACTTTCAGGTAGATCAATAAGTTGCCTTCCAGCATATTTACCGTAGGGCATTGTTGCTGTCGTTAATTTGATGAGATCGTTTTGCTCTAAATTCATTTTAGAAATTTTATTACCCTTTTAGATTTTCTTAATAAAATTCTTTCATAAAAAAGACTCTATTAAAACCTAAAACGTGCACCAATTCCAGCGTCAAGATCTACATTGGTCTCAGGAACGATATTGAGAATCAAAGCAAGTTCTCCAAAAAAAACAAGATTGGGATTATTAATGGTGTAGGTCACTCCGACTGGAACGCGAGGTCCAAGCGCAAGATCATTTTCATGTTTGCCTTTACTGATCGTTGCAAAACGAGCCCCTATCCCAAAGTAAAGCTCAAGAGGTTCTGGAGCATTAATAAGAAATGAATAGGCATGTTCAATTAAATAATCTCCATGAAACTCTAAACCTAAATCATGGCTCAAAGAGTAAGCTAGAGCAGCATCAATGGCCCGATTATTTCCTAAACTTAGTTTGGCAGAAATACCAGTCGGTGCTCCTAGAATAACCCCGAGCTGAAATTCTTCACGGGCAAAACTTGAAGTGGTCACTAGTAACATACAAAGTGCGATCATTATTTTCATATTTTTATTCCTTAAAACTCATTAATTATGGCTCAGATTAAGATATCAACACAAACTGTCCAGAGCCAGTTAAAACAAAAAAAGGGAGCTTTTTATGCTCCCTTTTTATGCCTAAAAATGCTTTCATTATTAGAATGATCTTGGAAAGTTAGCACTTGTGCTTCTTTCCACTAATGTTTTGTGATGTGGCGAATGCCACCTGTAAAGTGATGGCCCTTCAAAAAGAAGATGCCAAAGACAACGTAACAAAAACACAAGAAGGCAAAAAACTTCGAATGTTACTTTGGCAAAACTTGTAAGGGCCTTGGAAAAATAAAATCCGAATAACTTAAATTCAACAAAAAGGGTAATAAAATTCCCTTGAAACAACTGTTCCATATAAACTCCATAAATAGTGAATACTTAAATAAATAAAACCAAAATCAAAAACTACATTAGTGGTTGACGATTAATTAATTGGGTGAATGTAATGATTTCGGTATATCTAGAGTTGGGTCGGTGTAGAAATACGAAGATCAGTACATAGCATTTTATTAATTTGAATCATGAATGTACCTCCCTATTTGAGTAATAACTTTTTTTAGAATAAATTGAAATGTAATTTTTGTCAATGCAAGTTTAAAATATTTAATAAGAATTTTTAAAATGATTTTTTAATGACAAATAAAACGTGAAGCTTCAGGATTTGATTTAACAGGTACACAGTAATCTACCCAATGGCCATTGTCGTAAGTAGAGTAGCTTAAATACCATCTTATAACGTCTGCATTGGTTAATTTAATTTGATCTGGCATAAGATCTGGAACTTCATTATTAATTGAATAGCACCAACCATAAGCACGCATTTTATTATCACTTATAACTTCAAGGGATCTTTCACCTGTAACGTAACCTAAGATTGAAATAACCCCATCAGAACCTAAGACTGCTTCAATACTTTTATCTTCAATCTGCTTTTTGGTAAAAGAAAACACATTGTCAGAATTAGCATCAATTAAAGACTTAGTTTCTAAAATTGGATCATTCAAGCAAGGATGATCAATCGTCATTTGACTGGCAAATGTTAATTGAGAACTTATAAGTATTGTACAGAGTAAGATTGTTTTTTTCATTGAGGGATAATAATCAACTTGAATGATCTTGCCTACTATTATCTATCGATCAGAGGGATGATTAACACCGTCCATTATTGGAACATCTAAAAATTCATAAGGGTTGACACCGACAAGGCAAGCAACATTAAACCCATACTGAGTTGGGTTTGAACGACGTTGATGGTGAGTATAAATCCCACACACTGAGCAAAAAAAATGCTTCGCAGTCATAGTATTAAATTGATAGCGGGTTAATTTATCTTCCCCTCGAATTATTTTTATTCCATCTAAGTTAACAGAAGCAACAATAGCCCCACGCATACGACAGAAAGAACAGTCGCAACGTCGTGGATTTTCTATCCCCTGTTCCAAATGCAACTCAAACTCCACAGACTTGCAATGGCAGAAACCTTTATGGATTTTTTCTATTTTACTCATTTTTGAATAGTACCCCCGATTGAGTTCATAAATCTAGTCTCAAAAGCCTTTAGAAGGCCCTAACTCCCTTATTTTTTCGTCAATTAAAGGTTTAAATGAGGGCTCCGAATAGCTATTCATGATTAGTTATTTTAAACATTTTTGTCTAGTATTGATCATCACCCTGCTCTCAGGTTTTTACTCGAGTGCAAAAGCCGCCGTCACTCTCCATGTGACAGATAACCCTCAAGATTTTGATGTTCTTGATACCTACAATCTTCTCGAAGATTTTACTCAAAAATATCCTGATAAAAACATTGTGTTTTATGTCCATGGAAGAAAAAAGGATGTTGAAGATGAAAAAGAAAGAATTCAAAAACTAGAAAAATATTTTAATATCAAAGTTCTAATGTTTCATTGGAATTCTTATGATAAATTCCTTAATCGCCCTACTAAAAATGCTGAAGATGCTAGTCTTCAGTTATTTGAAGCATTTCAAATGATTAGAGATTTTAAAAATAACCATACTGATTTTTTCAAAAAAAGAAGTCTCAATCTTCTTTGCCATAGTATGGGAAATCTCGTTTTAAAGTATATGATTGAAAAACATTTTGAGGATTTTGATCAAGAAGTCATTTTTACTAATTACATAGGTAATGCCCCCGATGTTCCCTTAAAAAATCACCAAACCTGGCTTTCTCAATTTAAAATGGCTGAACGAAACTATATTTTAATGAATGATCATGACTTTGTTTTAACATTTTCATACTTACTAGATGTCTTTAATAAAGATTTATTTCAATACCGACTTGGTTTAGGTTTCGATGGTTACATGGGCAGGCGAGATGATGAAAAGCATAATTTAGTTCGCGATGTAAATTATGTCGATTTTTCGAAAGTCTTAAGATTTGAGCATGGTTATTTTGCCTACGACAATAGAGAAATCACTGAAATCTTTACTCAAATTTTAAATGGATATCCGATTGAAAAGGCTTTTATTGGTGAAAAAATTAAAATTAAACTGACTCAAGAAAAAGACCTACAGAACGTTTTTCGAATTGAAAAAAAGTAATACTAAAAAATTGACCTCAAAATAAAGATCAGTCCATCTGGTTTTTTCATCGCTTCTTTTGTATATCCAGTTCTAGGCAATTTTAAAAATCCTACTTCAACAATATAGTTCTTAGAGCGAACAGTGCCGATTCCAATTGAATTCATGAGGATAGAAGAAGTGTTATCTTCAGCTTTTGACTTTGAGATATAAGTATTCGCTGCAAAATAATAAGTCTTTGACTGACGGGGCTTTAGGCGAAAGGCCATCATATTGCCAGTGCTTTCTACCTCTATTGATCTTCCCCTGTTAAAACGGACACACTTTTAAGCACATAACCCAACAAAGGGTATGTAGATGAAGTTGAAAACAAAGAAAATTGAACAAAAGAG
>JAYSPR010000244.1:0-2666 GCA_043721975.1 Bacteriovoracaceae bacterium | reverse complement strand
ATGATTATGGTGATAAGTCGAAACTGAGAAAAGTGGCCTAGATTCAATAGGACATTATCGCTCAGAAATTAACCGGACATAATCGCCCAGAAACAACAGTGAGAAGAAAATGTGGCTAAAATTTAGACAATCCGAGTGAATTATCATAAAAAAATGCCCCCATCAATCCATGGGGGCACAAAGAACACATTACTATTACTTAACTACAATCGTCTCACTAAACTGATTATTATAAACACTTGAGTTCTCATACTTTATTTTAATCTTAGCATAAATAACTCGACCAGGAGTCTGTACTTTTATCTGAGAAAGATACTTTATTAAGTTTCCATCTTTAGGTTCAATCACACGAGTTCCAAGTTCTGTATCAAACAAGAAACGAGATTCAAAAAATGTTGCGTAGACAATAATCTTTCCGTCTATTTTTGGATTATAGTTCTTATTTTGAATCATGATATCAACGATGCCTGCGACATTTACTAAACTACCAGCAAGTGTGTTTTTTGGAGTTACTTTTTGTCTTGTACCGGTCATTTCAAAAGTTAAAGTTCCTTCATTTGCTTTAGCTGAATAAGTATAAGAATTGTAGTAAGAATTAACTAGGATCGCAGCTGTCGATAAATTCCCAGAGTATCTTACAAAGAATGACTCTGATTCACCTGGCAGGATTGGAGCGTTTGCCACATTCACTACGAAATTCTGAGACACTTCTTTTAAAAATGATTTTTCATTTCTTGTGTCAATTACGTTCACGACTGCATCTTTTGAAACTAAGTCACATTTCTGAGCCGAGGCTTGAAAACCAGACGCCAAACGATTTTTCTCTTCATCGATTCTGTACATAGTACGAGCTGCTTCAGTAGTAATAATTTTTTTAGCAGCTGCTTCTTTAAGCATTAAAGTCACTTGATCCCAACTTTCAGGAATACCATTGATTGAAGCATACTCGATTAAAAATCTAACAAGACCAGTTGCTTCATTAAGAACTTGTCCTTTAAGAATTTTTTCAGAGCTATAGAAAATTGACTGAAGAACTTTAACTCTCGCGACTTCAGATTTTGAAAGATCAAATAAAGACTTGAATTGTACATTCCCAGACTGCTCAGTGACTTTTACATTTGCCATTGGAGTAAATCCAAAAGCTTTCTTGTTCGCTACTTCGTTAACCTTTAAAATTTCATCAACAGTTGTCGCTTCAATTTTAGTTTCCGAGGCAAGTGCGTTTAAATGACTTGAGAAATCTTCCCAGTCTGTTGGAATTTCTGTAATGGCCGCTTTACTCACTAAATTGATAACAATTCTTTTGGCCGTCTCTAAACGAACATCTCCGGCATCAGCAGAGTTAAAAAGAATTTTATTTGCAAATAACTGAGCACGATTAATAATTGATCTATTCAGGTCATATAGTGCTCTAAAATCAGCATTACCACGACCTAGCGCCAATCCCAATTCAACTGCCTGACAAACATTCTCTTGGTATGTATATTTTTCCGCTACACAAAACGTTGATTCAAAGATTTCGTATGTATTGGTTGTCACTGTCGCTTCGTATTTAGCTGTTGAGAGAACATCTGTTGAACCAGCTCTATCAAAACGAGCGTCTTTTTGATCACCCACCACTCCAATCAGGCGAGTCGAGAGCTTAGCCCCAGGTTTTAAACATTCGTCAACTCGTGCTGCGAAAGCGCCCTGTGTGGACAATAAGACGAGGACAACTAAAGCAGGTTTAAACATAAAACTATCCTTTTTTGAGTAAAAATTGAATTGAAAATTTATACACTTATTTTGTGCCAGATTATATTTCAGTATAAAAATTACCTATATTATTAAACTTTGTAGAAAGCCGAAGTGCTTCACCTGACTTATTACTTGTGAGGTATTGATTGATTTAGATCAATTTCATTCTCAATAATCCCATAATATTTTATATTTTTATTGTATATTTACTATTTCATTTATATAAATGAAAAATTTGGAGGATTTATGAAATTAAATATTTTCATTGTTTTAGCAATCTACTCTCTTTCGGCGAATGCAGGCACTCGTACAGATAAGTTCAATGCAAATTTTATTAACCACACATCTCTTAGCAGTGAAAAATTAGATGTTGTTTATTCCTTAAATACCTATTCGGCTTCTATTGGTGATGGCCAAAAAATTTGTCGTACAGAAGATATTGTTGTCCCTCTTGCTCATTCGATAAGTGTTTGTTCTCAATATTTAAAAGGTTGTGGATTATTAACAGCAAGTTATAACTATGGGCTTAGTATTAAAGATAAGACTAACACTAGCTATTACTCCTACCTGAATCTTGCAAATAAAGTTGACGTTAAAAATATTCAAGAAAAAACATATTCTCTTTTTGAGTTAACTCATGACCAAACAGTTGATATAAAAACTGCAAGCGGTGAAGTTTTTGAAGATTGGAAATCGAGAAATGAGGTAGGTTATGCAACTCCTTATTTATTGATTAAAGATTTGAAGACTGGCAAAGTTTATGAGCCATTGGCCTATTTTTCAGTCACTTCTCGTAAAAATGAAAAAAGAGTTTTTGGATTCGAATCTTCTTCTGATCTTCCCCTGTTAAAACGGACACACTTTTAAGCACATAACCCAACAAAGGGTATGTAGATGAAGTTGAAAACAAAGAAAATTGAACAAAAGAG
>JAYSPR010000243.1:0-7910 GCA_043721975.1 Bacteriovoracaceae bacterium | reverse complement strand
GTCAATTCCAGCAAACGAGTTGCAGATAGTGTAAGTATTGAATCTGGTGAAGAGATCATCAAAGGAGTTGAGCGTTTAGATTTAGTCGTGCAAAATTTATTGGATATGAGTCGATTAGAATCAGGTTACTTTAAAATAAAAAATGAAATCATCGATATTTCAGAACTTATTTTTGCGGTTTCTTCAAAAGTTAAAAAAAGATTTCCAGATCGCGTGATTCTCATTAATCAGCCAGAGGATCAACTTTTTACGGTAGGGGATTTTGTGCTATTGAGCCAATCACTAGAAAATATTTTAAGTAATGCTTGTGTGTACTCACATGAAGAAATTACTTTTAACTGCAAGGAAGAAGCAGGTGGGATTATTTTTGAGATTTCTGATAAAGGCCCAGGCTTGATTGATACTAAAAGGATATTTGAAAAATTTTACCGAGAAAGGCCGCATATTCCTGGCGGAACTGGCTTGGGACTGGCCATTTGTAAAAGCTTTTTAGATTTACATAGTGGAAGGGTAGAGGCCTATAATCAAGCAAGCGGAGGCGCACTTTTTAAAGTCAGTATAAAAAAGGAGGTCATTGGTGAGTCATTCATATGATTATATTCAGGGATCAAAAATTCTTGTGATTGATGATGAACCTCAAATGAGAAAACTCCTTCAAATGTCTTTAAGCTCTCTTAATTTAAAAATTATTGAAGCCCAAAATGGAAGAGAAGGATTAGAGTTTTCTAAGACTTATTTACCAGATCTTATTATTCTCGATATGAATTTGGGAGACATGGCCGGACATGCCGTTTTAAAAAGCTTGCGAGAAACTTTTGATAGACCAGTCATTATTCTCTCAGTTGAGGGACATAGCGATTTTATCGTGAAGGCCCTACATTTGGGTGCAGATGATTATATTACAAAGCCTTTTGATGTTAATGAACTCATTGCAAGAATTCATGTTTGTCTTCGCAGGACCAGAAAAAAAGAAATAGATAATCCTTTATTCAAATTTCAAAATCTTGAAATTGATTTTATTAAAAGAATCATTTTAGTTAATGATCAAGAAGTTAAATTAACCACAATTGAGTATGATTTATTAAAGCTTTTTGTTCAAAATCAAGGGAAGGTGCTTACTCATCGCCATATTTTAAAAGAAGTTTGGGGACCGTCTAATATTGAACACCATCAGTACCCGCGAGTCTATGTTCGACACTTACGCAAAAAAATTGAAGAGGATCCAAATTTCCCTAAACTTATTTTGACTGAACCTGGAATTGGTTACCGATTTTTGTCCTAGTTTAAGCACCTTTTAATACTTTTTTAATACTGCCTCGTTCATAATGAAAAAAATAAATAAGGACTAAACTATGCTTATTGACAATATCAAGCAATTTTTTATTGGAAATCCACTAACTCTAGATAAGCTTGAAGAAGAGCAAATTCCTAAGTGGAAGGGACTAGCCGTTTTATCTTCTGACGCTCTTTCTTCCGTAGCTTATGCAACAGAAGAAGTTTTAATTCCACTTTCTTTATTTGCAGTGGCCGCTATGAACTGGTCACTTCCCATGGCGGTGGGAGTTGCTATCTTACTTCTCATCATTACTCTTTCTTATCAACAAACGATTTCTGCTTATCCCCATGGCGGAGGTGCCTATACAGTTTCGAAAGAAAATATTAGTGAGACGGCTGGTTTAGTTGCTGGTGCAGCTTTATTGATCGATTATATTTTAACCGTATCAGTTTCGATTAGTGCGGGGGTCGCGAATATTGGATCGGCTTTTCCCTTGATATCCCAGCATCTGGTCATAACATGTGTTGTGATTATTTTTATCATCATGATTTTAAATTTGCGCGGCTTAAAAGAATCATCAAATATTTTTGCTTACCCTACTTACTTTTTTATTTTTTCCATTGTTCTCATGATTATTATGGGAGCTTATAAAATTTTTACAGGTGAAGTCGTGTCTCATGCACCCTTGATAGGGGAGGCTTACCCTGAAGTTCCACTCTTTTTACTTCTTCGCGCGTTTGCTTCAGGATGCTCCGCTTTAACCGGTGTCGAGGCCATATCAAATGGTGTTCCTATTTTTAAAAAGCCTTCACAAAAAAATGCAAAGTTAACGATGGTGTGGATGTCGGTTATTCTTGGAGTGTTTTTTCTCGGGATTACTTCACTGGCCCACGTCTACGGCATTACTCCGAATCACTCAGAGACGGTTATTTCTCAACTCGCGAGACAAATTTTTGGCCATAATATTTTGTATTACTGCAATCAAATTTCGGTTGCACTGATTTTATTATTAGCTGCCAATACGAGCTATGCTGATTTTCCAAGATTAACTTCTCTAATTGCTAAAGATCGATTTTTACCTCGCCAATTAACCAGTGTCGGTGACCGCCTAGTTTTTTCTAATGGTATTATAGGACTCACAATTGCTTCAACTATTTTGGTTATTGTGTTTAAAGGATCAACACACGCTCTAATTCCACTTTATGCCGTAGGTGTCTTTCTTTCATTTACATTGTCTCAGGTGGGAATGATTAGACATCATTTGAAAATCAAAGAACCTAAATGGCAGCTGGGACTAGCGATTAATGCCGTAGGAGCTGTGACAACCTTAACTGTGTTAATTGTCATTGCAGTGACAAAGTTTATGTCAGGAGCTTGGATGGTTATTATTCTCATTCCAAGTCTCGTTTATTTTTTCAAAAAAATAAAAAATCATTATCTCATGGTTGGACATAAACTTTCACGAGATACATTTCACCAAAACATTGGTCAGTCAGAAACTAATTATATTGCGATTGTGCCCATCTCTGGAATTCATCCAGGAGTTGTTAAAGCTATTTTATATGCAAAAAGTATTAGTAAAGATGTGCGAGTTTGCTACGTGGATATTGATAAAAATGCCACTGAGAAAATGATAAAAGTGTGGGAGAAGTGGGGAAGTGGATTAAACCTCGTCGTTATTCCTTCACCTTTTCGATCAGTTTTGGGCCCGCTCTTAGAATACATTTCAACTGTCCATAAAGATTGTAATCAAGAAATGATTTCGGTGATTGTTCCAGAATTTGTGACTAAAAAGTGGTATCACCAATTTTTACATAACCAAATGACTTTTGTCCTTAGAGCGATGCTGAGGTTTAAGCCAGGAGTCGTTATTACTTCTATCCGTTACTATTTGTAGTCAACTTAGTTGATTGGAATGGCCATAAATTCTCCATCAGTATGAACTGTGTTAGATTGCAGCCCTTGTAATCTTAGAGCTTCTTCTACCATTTTTGTTATTTCTGGAGTTAGTGGATCTGAGCCAGTTCTTGGCTCTGGATATTTTTTGAAATTGCTTGCACGCATAGGAATGACATCAATTTTTTGTACTCTCGCTTGAAAGACAGGGATGACATGATCTTGCAGCATAGTTCTTAATTCAAAAAAACGATCATCAGGCGGACCAGTGCGACCTCGCAAGAGAACTTCCCATAGATTTGTGAGGTCTAAAAAGTTACTCATTCCAGAAATGATCAGATCAATGTTATTAATATTCATTTCAGGGAGAGTATATGTTTTTGCTGGAATGCCAGGAATTTTTACGATCACAGGTTTTAAATCAGGTAGACCGCGATCAGCATATGCACTCGTCGGATCACACACAGTGCTCACATTGTTTAGTAAATAAGGACCCCCACTAACAATAGAAGCATTTATAACTGAACCTTCTGGACATTTATTTCCTAGCACCTGAGCTACTGTTTGAGCTTCACCACATAAACAGACAACGTATTCCATAACTCCTTCGACTAGATTCGTTTTATCCCAATTTCCCAAATTAGAAACAGGTTTTTTGACTGTACTTTCTGGGGCTTTTATAGTGGCACTAAATGCCGTCGCAGAGTTCGTCACAGCAGGATCAATCGCGACTTGATTTGCAGTCGTTCCGTTCACGATCTTTTTTAGTTTTTCAAGTGATTTTAGCGTTTTTCCATAGGCCCTCGCCAGATGAAGTAATTCTTGGCAATCTAATTTTATTTTAGGATCTCCTAAAGGAGTCATGGCTTCTCTGTTGCAATCTATTTCATTTTTTCCATTAGCACTTTTTTCTAATGAAGCTCGCAATTTAGCTTCTCGTTTTTTTATTTCGGAAGCCTGATTTAAATAAGATTGAAATAAAAGTGAATTTTGATTTTGATCGCTGGATAGATTGAAACTTTCATTTTTTTTGGTTTCATTGGCCTTTAATTTTTGAGGAATAAAGCCATATTTGTCTGCCCATTCTTTTGCAATGTTAGGATTCTCAAGGGCAATTTTATTAAAGTTAGGATTTTCTTTAGGCATCATCGTGACCATGCCAGATGCATCTATAAAACGAGCGCCTTCGGCAATTCGATAAAGTTTCCCACCGGCAAATTCTTTTTCATCGCTAACTTTTGTATTGGCCATCCATTCAAGATAGTCATATTGCAATTTAGCTGGAATGAGTGGAGCTTGATTTGTTTGTGCAGATAAAGTAATGGTAATAATCATTCCTATGATTAAGAGTAAAAGTGATATGACTTTATTATTCATATATGCCTGTTAGTTAAATAGATAAACCTACAGTACTATTATAAATGAATTCGAAGATTTAATTTATTTTATTGGATGATTTTGTTCGCTGTAAGACTCTGATTTGTCAGGATTTTTTAAAGCTTTTTCAACCCGTTTTTGAGCCTGAAGTCTCATTTCGCCTAAGAGCTCGAAAATACCAGGGTATAGATTTGAAGTTCGTGGTCCTGACCTTCAACAGGGTAGGTAGGGCCGTAGCGAATAGTTAAAGGAGATTTATTCATTCCAATTATTAATAATAACATTTTTTAAGAATATATAAAGGGGAGAAAGTTCTCCCCTTTATATATAAAATTTTATTTTTTTCCAGGGCGATTTGCACGGTCACGTCTGTTTTCTTGTCTGTCTCTTTTATTTTCTTTATGATCGCGTTTATCTTCTCTCAAATCTCTCTTATCTTCTCTTGCATCTCTCTTGTCTTCGATCTGGTCTCTCATACCACCTTCATGTTTGGCATCCCTGATATCTTCTTTTTCGTCTCTGACATCTTCACGTCTATCGAATCTATTTTCTTTTCTATCGCGACG
Organism: Bacteriovoracaceae bacterium; assembly: GCA_043721975.1. Lineage (GTDB taxonomy): Bacteria > Bdellovibrionota > Bacteriovoracia > Bacteriovoracales > Bacteriovoracaceae > Bacteriovorax. The sequence continues at coordinate 2,795 of JAYSPR010000243.1, read as the reverse complement.
GTTTTCTTTGCGGTCAATTTTATTTTCGACTCGGTCAAGTTTTGCTTTCTCTGCTTCTTGTGAGAATGCAGAGAATGAAAGGCCTAGTAAAAGTGATAAAGTTAATAATTTCATAGATGCTCCTTTGGTTGTATTGTTCTGGCTGTATTATTCGCAGTTTGCCATTGAGTAAGATTTACTTTGTCCTTTATATGTCGCTGTAAAATTCCCACAGCTATTAAATGTTACTGATCCCGATCCTGATAGAGTTCCACTAAATGTCGTAGAAATTGATCCACTTACAGGGTAACAACAAGCAGATGAAAAAGTTAAATTAGAAATAGTGTGTTCTGCTGTAAATTGAGCTCTATTGTGGTAAACATCTAGTACACCACTTGAAATAATTCTACCGTTACGAGCTAATTTATTAAGTTGTAAAGGTGTAGGTGTCGTAAAACTCATGTCAAATAAAACAGCACCATTTGTGCGAGTTAAAATTTTATGTTGACCTAAAATATCAACATCAACGGCCGTTCCATTATCAGCTTTAGTCACTTCTATACCACCGCCAATAGCTGGACCAGTATAAGGAGTGCGGCTTGCTGAAGTTGTTTGTAAACTTCCTCTTGGACCAGATCTTGTAAAGTTGACTGTTCTTGTGAAAGTTTCACCCATGGCACCGAGAGCACATGTGCTTCCGTTTGAGAAAGTTAATTGTGCTGTTCCACTCCAGACGTAAGCCCCGGCTTCACAGTTGACGTTTCTAGTACAAATACCACTGGCATTACTTAAAGATCTCGTACAAGCAGCTGCATAAGCACTCGAGATAAAAGTCTGATCAAGTAATTTTTCAATGAAGTTAGGCGATGTTTGAGCAACAACAGATTCATTATTAGCGTCATCAGTGGCCCCACTCACGCTATTCATACTGGCTTCAATTGTGTCAGCGAAATTGTCAATATTGTCAGTAGAGACACTTGATGTTGTTGCTTGTTTTTTACATCCAATCAAAGATAAAAGTAAAACTGTTAAAATTAATGCCTTCATAATATCCTCCGCGAATTTTTTTAAATTAATTATTTTCCGTAAACTTCAACTTCTGCTCTTTTTCCCGGCAGTCCTTCACTATCACCAATAACAACGATTTTTCTCAAGCATCTTTCACCTTCACCGCGAAGATTAATAAAGCGAGAACTTCCACCTCTTCTGATTCTGTCGCGAACGATCAGCTCATCAAAATTTCCGTTTCCGTACTGAACGTAGATATGATCAATATCGGCTGGACGATCTGTAATTTTTAATTGAATTTCTGATAGTCCACACTTGAGTTCTTTAAATATAATAGCGTCAACATCTGTATGGTGACGTGCTAGTTTTGTAGAACCTAAAATCTCCAGACCTTTAACTTTATCTACAGCGAATAGTTGAGTTGATATAATAAGTGAGAGAGCTGCAATAGTTGACCACTTCATAAATTCTCCTAGGTAGTGGATGTTGTGTTCAATTAATCAGACGGAGGGAGGGAAAAAAAGTTGCGTCGCCTTTAAACTTTGACTGCAAAATCTAATGATTTTATACTGTTAGAGTGTCAAATAAGAACCCCACAAAAGCCTCGAAACTTTTAAATCTATTTTCCGTCCAATCTAAGGACGAGGATGTTGTACTTATGAAAAAGGTACAGCAAGGTGATTATGCCGCCTTCGAGGAATTGTATATGAAGTATCGAAAACCTATCTATAGTTACTTTCTCGCAAAGACGACATCTAGTGAAGAAGCGGAAGAGCTACTTCAAGATGCCTTCATGAAAGTTCTCGATAAAAAAGAGAGCTTCAGATTTGAGAGTAAGTTTTCTACGTGGCTTTGGACACTTTCAAGAAATTTATTTATCGATAAATATAGATCTGATTATCAACATGATCATAAAATTGATTCCTTTGAGAAGGATGAAAATTTTTCTGTCGAAAATATTGATTCAGGACTTGAGACAGCTGAAGAGTTGTTAATCAAAAAATCGGAAGAAAAGGGAATAAGAAAGTGTATTGAAGAATTATCAAGCAACCAAAAGGAATCAATTCTCTTAAAAATATATTCAGACCTAAGTTACGAAGAAATCTCTCGTGAGCTTTCTCTTTCGATCTCAGCAGTCAAATCACTTTTGGTACGTTCAAAAGAGAAACTCATTAATTGCCTTAAAAATGGAGGGCATCATGAAGCCTAATTTTTTTCATGCGCTGAAAGAAAAGATGACCAAAGAGCCCTCTCGAAAAGTCGATCAGTTTATTTTAAAAAGGGCATCGGATCATTTTGAACAAAAATATAAATCTCATGTTCCTTGGTGGTCAATTTTTGCTGGGACAACTGTGGCTGCTTTAGGCCTTGTCTTATGGCTGCAGGTTTCAGAAAATACAACATCGAATTCTAAAGCCTCTGCCATGCTCACTGAATCGCCAGAATTGTTAAAAGAAATGGATGATGTAGAATTACTAGTAGAAGTTTCACAATACAGTGACGAGGAATGGAATATTGTTATGAATGGTGAATCATGAGAAATAAAATACTGTTAATGATATCTGCCTTATTAATTGCAGCAGTGAGTGTCATTGATTCTAAGATCATTCAAAACTTAGAATTTTTTGAATCTTTAGATACTTTGGAATCCAATGATCAAGATACAATCTTGGCCATTGCTCAAGACGAAGAATTGAAACTAGAAGAAATGAAGGATGTTAATTATGAAGACTAAAATATTTATCGTTCTAATGATGTTATCTTTAAGTGTTGTCGCCCAAGTAGCTCCAGTCGCTCCAGATAATAAA
>JAYSPR010000242.1:0-9653 GCA_043721975.1 Bacteriovoracaceae bacterium | reverse complement strand
TCCCCCTAAATCTTGCTATCTCTGCTGAATTTGTCTCAAGTGACGACAAGCCTAATTTACAACTCATGGCCACTCAGTGGAATAATGCTGTTTCTACTCAACTTGGAAAAAATCTGATTGTCCCTACTTTTGCGACAGCTAACGTCGCTTCATTTGCTAGCACCGGCCAATACGATGACAGCGAAATGGGAATTTATAAATCTTATAACTGGTTTAGTAATGTCAGCAGCAATGCCTTGGCCATTACTCAATTTTTTGGAACCGTTACCAGCGCACCTGGATTAGGATCATATATCGATCTTAGACACGCTGATATAATTTTAAATTATCGCGACTACGGATCTGACTTCACCATGACGAATGAAGCTTCTTATGATTATGACATTCCAACAATTGTTCTCCATGAAATGGGACATTTTTTAGGCCTATGCCATAAAAATAATGTGAGCTCTGTTATGGGGGCTTATTATTTAGGGACAACGAGATCTCTTTATAATTACGACAAACAAATTATTAAAGACATCTATGTTAATGGCACTATTAGTGCTCTTGAGACAGGTAAAAACATGAACGCCCTAACTTCACCACCGGGCACAGAAGTGAGAGGTGTTATCGAGCTTAGATCAGATGGCCACTGTGTTCATACCATCAACGGTAAAAAAGTTTACGAGCATATAGTAGATAATTTCAAGAGAAAAAAATAAAAAAAAAGGCTTCCATAGGAAGCCTTTTTTTATCAAGATTTTAAAAACTAATTACTTTTTTAATGAATTCTTAATCGCTGTGAATCCAGCAAAGTCAGTAGCTGCAATTTCAGCAAGCATTTTTCTGTTAAGACCAACGTTGTTTACTTTAAGAGCACCAATGAATTTTGAGTATGATGTTTCCAAAGTTCTTGCAGCTGCTGCAATACGGACAACCCATAATTTTCTCATATCACGTTTTAATAATCTTCTTCCTACGTAAGCGTAGTGAAGAGCACGTTTAACAGTTTCAGCTGTGTGCTTATATTTCGTTCTACGGTCAAAGCTAAAACCCTTAGCTAGCTTTAAAACTTTGTTTCTTCTTCTTCTTGCTTTAAACCCTCTACGTACGCGTGCCATCTCATTCTCCTATTAACGAAACTTGGGGGATGATTTATCACTTTTGCCCAAACTTCTGTCTTATTTATTTCTTACCGGTATCTTTCAATAGTTATCTTTTAGATAACTAGAAAGCGTATGGCAACATTCTTCTTACTTTTTCGTGCTCAGCTTGGTGTACAAGCGCCGGTCCACCAGCTCTGTTTTTTACTTTTGTACTTTTGTGTTCAAGTTTATGTCTTAAACCACAACGGTTTCTTTTTACTTTTCCAGTTCCAGTTACGCTAAAACGTTTAGCAGCTGACTTTCTAGTTTTCATTTTTGGCATATAAGGCTCCCAAATTCGCTATTATAAAACGATTAATTAAATTACTTTTAAAAGCAGGTATAAATATCAAGAACTTCATTGATTGTAAAAGACTTTCTTAATCCTTTTTCGCTTTTTGGGCTACAGGCTTAGTCTCTTCTTCTTTTTCAGACTTCTTAACCGGTGGCTTTCTTGTAGAAGCTAAAATCGCAATGATTCTATTACCCATCATTTTTGGATCAGCTTCAACAGTGGCACCCATTTCAACGATTTGAGCAATGACAGCTTTAAATTTTTCCATTCCTGCGTCGCGATAAGACATCTCTCTTCCACGAAATTGCATAGAAATTTTAATTTTGTCCCCTTGATCGAGGAATTTTCGGCAATGGTTTAATTTAGTTTCTAGGTCACCTTGCTCGATATTTGGACGAAGTTGCACTTCTTTTAACTGAATAACAATTTGCTTTTTCTTGGCTTCTTGAGCTTTCTTTTGAAGCTCATATTTGTACTTACCAAAGTCGATAAGTTTTACAACTGGAGGCTGAGCTGTTGGTGAAACTTCAACAAGATCAAGACCTGCTTCATCGGCAATTTTGCGAGCTTCGCTCATTGAGACAACGCCGTAAGCGTGGCCATCATCACCGAGAAGACGACATTCAGGAATTCTGATTTGTTCGTTAACTCTTGGGCCGTGATTTTTGTTTGATTGGCGATCTCGATCGAATGAACCTGGTCTTTGATTTGGGCCTGTACCCGTAGTCTGATTTTCTTTAATAATTTACCTCTGGATTGGACTTTTAAGTTAGTTAAAAGCCTCACTATAACAACTAAAACTCATTTCTAGCTCTGAATATAATCTTTTTGCACAAAAAAATGAAGCTCTAATTTAGCGCCATCAATAACAAATTGTACTCTTGGCGTTAATTTTCGAGGAATAAGGCCTCTAAGCTCCGCCACCTTCTTCTTAATCATGGGAAAATCCGTCATGAAAGGACCTTCTTGAACGCTATAACTCAAAATCTCAAAGGGGCCATTATCGTCTCGTGTTTGAAATCCACTTTGGGGAGGTCCTATAACTTCAAAAAGTAAGGACCATTTTCCTGTCTCATCCATTTCTAAAATAGTTTTTGATCCGACAATTTGAAAGGACGAATCCTCGCGTATTCTCTTTTTTAGAAGCTTACCTTGATCAAACCAATTGTCTTCGGTGATGTTAGGTTCATTATCTACAACATATCTTCTTCTTTGAAAGTGCTGACTTTTTAGTTTTAGTGTTGCCATATTTAAGTCAAAAGATTCACACTGAGTTGTCCACTTAGATCTGACTCAATTTTTAAGAGAACTTCATTAAGCTTTTGAGTATCCGTCACAGCATAATAGCCACTATTACTGGCCACCACCGCCGAGTGAACAAAATATTGTAAGCTCGATTTTGAAAGCGGTATAGAGTAACTTTCCGTGTACTTAATAATGCGTTTAAGTTTTCTTTCACTTTCAAAAACATCTTTGTAGCGCTTAGTGAAAGTCTCCATTTTAAATCCTTCTTTATGATCATTAAGAAGTGATTTTAAAGTGAGACCACAGACATAATAAGCTTCAAGTAAATAATTACAAGCGCGACTAAAGAGACTCACCTTCGTTAAAATAAGGTAAAGATCTTTATGCGAAAGCTCTATGCACTCTTCGAGAGTTTTGACTTCTCTACCAATGGCATCAGAAACAATGGCCAGGGTTTCATTTAAAAATTCTTTCACTGTGGGCAAATAAAATTCATGAATCAGCTGTTTTCTTTGATTCATAAAGAATTTTTTTAAGTCATCTACACTTGCAATATTGCCGGCAAATAAATTGACCCAGCCCATGTGAACAATCCATGGAACGAGAAAGTGATGAAGAACCGTATTTTTAAAATAGAGAATTTCTTTTCTTGAATCATCTCTGATTGAATAGAACACGTGGTTTCCACTCACATTGCCAATGGCCTCGACTTTTTTATTGCCGATTAAAATATCAATTGATCTCTCGAGAGATTTCTCTAAATTTCCGGGCTTAATGGAGTCAGTAATAGGCACATTAAATTTTTGGCAAAAATCGATAATGTGGCGGGCCTTCATGAGAATTTCTTCCCATTTTAATGCCCCCGTTGGTTCGTCTAGTAAGATCATCGCTAAAAGTGACGTAGGGGTCACTCGCATATTTTTACCAACTTCTAAGAAGCATTCAAAGGCCAGCTTCTGAGTTTGAGCTTTTAGATTTTCCATGTCGATAACAGGCAAACTTACCGCTTGACCTATATTGATGTGAACATTTCCAAACTGATAAGAAAAAAGTTTAACGAGTCCCAAAATTTGCCCGGCACTTTCTTTTTGTTTTTTGCCGCCATCTAATTCACGGGCCAGAGATTTTTGCTCAGGAACGTATTCATGAACGATGGAGACGGGAATAAATTTTAAGGGTCTTCTTTTACTTTCTGGTATAGCCTGGTGAGCCTCAATAAGCATTTGGTAGAGGCCAAAACGTGGCGGTAGAAGTTTTCCCGTTCGAGAACGACCACCTTCAAAGAAAAATTCAATAGGGTTACCTTTGACGAGCATATAATGAAGATAGGCTTCTAGAGTTAATTTATAAAGAATATCATTGGCGAAAGTTCGCCTTATAAAAAAACAACCAGATCTTCTAAAGAGAGGTCCAATCGGAAAGATATTGAGGTTATTTCCACCGGCAACAAATAAAGGAGAATTATATTTTTTAAAATAAACGTAGTTAATGGCCACGTAATCAGCGTGGGATTGATGATTGGGAACTAAAACAATATTGTTTTCTAGCGAGAGCGCTTTTAAATCAAGCCCATTGTCGTTGAAATTAATTCCATCATAAAGTTGTGAAAGAGAAGCATCCAAAAACTTTTCAAATGTTTTTAAAAATGGCAATGAAAGCTCTGCTCTTATTTCTTTTAAATTCTTGATGGCACGATCACGTTCTTCTTCTTTGGTACCTATGCGATCTCTTAGTTTAGGATAACTTAAAACAATGTCTTCCATTTCTTTAAAATTATCAAAGAAGCTTGGGATTCCTCCAATGAGGCCACCTAATTTAGCGAAATTTCCGAGCTTTGAAAAATCCATTCTAGCGGACTCCGTGAGGTTTAGATTCACTCATTCCAGAGGCCGTCATTTGAACAAAGAGTGCTGTCTCACTCATGGCCTTGATATTATCTACACCAATGTAGGTCATCCCTGAACGAAGCCCACCCATGAGTTCATTGATAACATTGGCCACTGATCCTTTACATGGAATTTGAGTCGACTCTCCTTCTGCGGCCATCCCTTGAGGCATTTCTCCTCTCCATGACACTTGGGCAGCTTTCGAGGCCATTCCTCTATATTGTTTCATTCCACCTTTTAATTCACCTGGTGTTTCTAAAGTTCCCGAAACTAAAGATCCCACCATAACTGAAGAAGCCCCGGCAGCGAGGGCCTTGACGATGTCGCCAGAATTTTTTAATCCACCGTCAGCGATGACTGGAATTCCTAATGGCCCAGCCACTTTTACAGCAAGTGCTATGGCAGATAATTGTGGGACACCATGGCCTGTGATGATTCTCGTTGTGCACATTGATCCCGGGCCAATTCCTACTTTTACAGCGTCGGCTCCTCTATCGATCATGCGCTTAACTCCATCGCTGGTGGCGACGTTGCCGGCAATAACATCAACTTTTGGAAAACGTTTTTTTAAATAGTCGAGAGTTTCAAGCATCATGATTGAATCGCCGTGGGCAATATCTAAAGTTATAATTTGCACACCGGCAGCCACTAAAAGCTCAGCACGTTTCATTCCTTCTTCTTTGACTCCAATAGAAGCCGCGATAGGAGTCTTTAAATTATTTTCTAGTAGGTAAGCTTTAATCTTCTCAACTTGTTTGACTTGTTCTTCTTCACTCATAAAACGGTGAAGTGAACCAATCGCACCAAGGCCCGCCATCGCACAGGCCATTTCAGCTTCAGTGATCGTGTCCATATTGGCCGTGATGACCGGTAAATCTATTGTGTAATTTTTAGTAATATGAGTTTTTAAAATTGGATGCTTTCTAGAAGAAATTTCTGAATAACGAGGGACTAATAAAACATCGTCAAACGTTAAACCTAAACCGCGATTTAAAATTTCTTTTGGACTGAACATGAGCTCCATGGCTTCTCCCGTGAACGTATTATATGGTCAAATATTTATCAGACGTTAAAGAATAGATAATTTACTGGGAACTGACAAAATTAATTTGTAGCTATGCGGGTAAAAACAATGGGCATGATAATATAGAGAACGGTGTCTCGCACAAGATAAAAAAGGAAAAAATAGATGAAGGCCTTAGGTCCTTTCTCCCACAACTTTTCAAGCCCCAAATATTGGGCTTTTTTCGACATGGCCACCATAAAGCGGCTTTTTCCGTAGTGTTTTAAAAAGAAGCTAACTGAGCCATCCACCTTGCGGTCAAAGGCCAAAAAAGACCTTTTAAAAGGTCCACACACCGAGGTGTAAGCCATTGAAAAAACGTTATTTAAGCTTTTCATAGGCTTAAGCTATCATGAAAAATGAAATAAGAAAAAAAGATTAAACCTACATTTTTATGACAAATTCGTAGTCTAGCCGAGTTATAAATATCTAACACAATGATACAAAAACTGACGGTTATTAACTTAAAAGCTAACTCTTCGATAGGACAATCGAAAGGGGACGTGTTTGTCTTAAAGACATGCCAACGTACCTTGATTGCTGGCATCGGTGAAGCCCCTTTTTTACATCTTAGAGAAAATGCTCTTAAAGAAGACGTTATAACTGACATCTTTGAAGGCAAAGATGCTTATACTTTCTTACTTGAAACTATCTGTGGACTTAAGTCAGAGGTGTTAGCCGAGTATGAAGTTGTCGGTCAATTTAAAGAAGCCTATCAAGAATTCTTAAAAATTCCAGAAAGACATACTCATATGATGGTGATTATAGAAAAACTTTTTCAAGACAATAAAAAAGTTCGCACGGATCACCTTTCTGGTATAGGCCAGTTAACCTACGCCGGAATCGCCAGAAAAATGATTCATACCGCAGTTAATGACGGAGATGTATTGGTCCTAGGATCGGGAACATTGGCCGAAGATCTCATTAAACTTTTAAAGAAAAAGCATAATGTTTTTATTGCTGCTCGAAACGACGAACGAGTTTTAGAACTCTCGGCAAGCTACGGTTTGGAATCTCTGCCGTGGAATAAGCCCGCGCTCTATGCGAAATTCCCCTTTATCGTCAATACTATTGGCGCAGAAGAAGTCTTATTTGATGAAAATTTCTTCACTTTATTTTTTAAACATAAATTTTCGCCGACTCTGGCCCAACAAATGAAGCTCTTTATTGATCTTGGCTCTCCCTCTGTGATAAAAACTAAGCTCACAGATAAAGAAGGAGTCCTTCGTCTAGAAGATATTTTTAGACAAAGTGCTAAGCTCAATATCGAAAAGATGGAAAAGGTTAACCGAGCAAAAAGTACGATTGCTCTTCTTGCGGAAAAACGCGGGAAACCGACACTATCAAGCACACCATTTGATTGGGAGGAGTTACAGCTTGCCTACTCACTATAAAATCGGAACCCGCGGAAGCCTTTTGGCCCTCACTCAATGCGGACAAGTCAAAGATCAATTAGAACGTCTCACCGGAGATACATTTGAATTAGTCGTCATTAAAACTCAAGGTGACATGATCCAAAATGCCCCGCTCTGGCAACTAGATGGAAAAGATTTTTTTACAAAAGAATTAGATGAAGCCTTAATTAAAGGTGACATCGATCTCGTGGTTCATTCATATAAAGACTTAGGGTCAGTGAGACCAGAAGAAATTACTTTGGCCGCTGTCACTAAAAGAAGCTTCGCTCACGATATTCTCCTTATTAAAAATGAAACGATTAATCTCATCAAGAATCGCACGGAATTCACCGTGGGAACTTCTTCTCCAAGACGCATCGTAAATCTCGAGGCCAAACTTTCAGAGTTTTTACCGAAAGGAAAAAATGTTGTCGTAAAAACGAAGATGCTTCGAGGAAACGTTAATACTCGTATCCAAAAATTAAGAGATGGCGAATACGATGCTATCGTTCTGGCCATGCCAGGTATAGAAAGATTGGCCATGACTCCTTCATCAAGGGCGACACTTAAAGATCTTTTAGAGGGAATCAATTTTATGATTCTTCCGCAATCTATTTTTCCAAGCTCTGCGTCTCAAGGAGCGCTAGGAATTGAGTGCGCGAAAATTCGTCTTGATGGTGGGGCACTCCTTTCAAAATTAAAACTCATGGAAGATAGTGAAACTGTAGAAGAAGTTTCCAGAGAAAGAAAAGCCTTTAATGAATACGGTGGTGGATGTCACTTGGCCGTGGGAATTAATGTAAAGAAAATCTCTCGCGGTGAAAATTCTTTTTATCTGCATAATCACCAAGGTTTTTTAGACGGCAAACAAGTTGAGCTTTACGCCCTTGAAGGGCGCACACTCCCCGCTTTTATCACTCCTCCAAAAACATTTAATGGCCATCCAAGTAATGATCAATTGATTACTAAAAAAAATATCAATGTAACTTTAGATCCTAATTTAGATCTTTATATAACGAGTAAGTATTGTCTCGAAGCTTTAAGTAATGTGAAGCCAAAAAGTTTATGGGCAGCTGGAAGTAAAACCATGAAAGACCTGGCAAGCTTGGGCTTGTGGGTGAATGGAACGGCCGATTCAATTGGTGATGATGAAATAAGAAATCTTAGGTCTTCTCAGGCCATATCTCTCATGATGAATACGACAAAGCCGCTCATTGTTTTATCAAACGATGAAGCCAAAAGTAGCTTAACAGAAGCAGAAGTGATTGCTTGCTATAGCAGAGTGGTCAATACGTCAGTCAGCGCAGACTTTAAAAAAGAAATTCTTGCTACTGAAGTCTTCTACTGGACAAGTTTTTTTCAATACAAAACATATTGTGATTTTTTCCCAGAAATTAAAAATAAAATCCATTGCTGTGGCATCGGTAAAACGTTTGATCTATTTAAAGAAAATAATATCAATGTCTACCCCATGGCCGGCATGGAGGAATTTAAAGACTGGACTCATAGATCGGGAGATTTAGCTTAATGAATGTTATACAAGACAAACAAACTGAACTTTTTTTAAAATCAAAAAAATTAATTCCTGGTGGAGTGCACTCTCCCGTTAGGAGTTTTAAAGGTCTCACTTCAACACCACGATTTTTTAAACGCGCGGAAGGTGCCTATATCTATGATGTTGAAGATAAAAAATATCTCGATTTCTGCATGAGTTTTGGTCCACTCATTTTAGGACATAGAAATCCTAAAGTTGAAAAAGCACTCCATGAAGCTCTTGAACGCGGATGGAGTTATGGGGCCTGTGAACCCTATTCACTAGAACTAGCTGAGTTTCTTTTAGAGCGCATTCCTTACGTTGAACAATTGCGTTTTGTAAATTCTGGAACTGAAGCCGTTATGACGGCCTTGAGGCTGGCTCGCGGTGTAACAGGTCGAAGTAAAATTATAAAATTTAACGGCTGCTATCATGGCCATGTAGATTCTATGCTTATTAAAGCAGGTTCTGGTCTTGCCGGTGAAGCTGAAGCTTCTTCAGCGGGTGTGCCTGCTGGTGTTGCTGCCGATACACTTATTTTGGAACTCGGAGACATTGAGGGAGTCAAAAAATGTTTTCAAGATCATCCTAATCAAATTGCGGCCATTATTATTGAACCACTGCCGGCCAATAACGGACTGATGATTCAGCCCACATCTTTTTTAAAATTTCTAAGAGAAATCTGTGACCAAACTTGTGCACTTTTAATTTTTGATGAAGTTATTTCTGGCTTTAGAGTCGCCTTTGGTGGAATGGCAGAACTCACAGGAATTAAACCTGATATTTCCACATGGGGAAAAATTATTGGTGGTGGTCTCCCGGTTGGCGCCATAGCAGCTTCTAAGTTTATTATGGAGCATCTTGCACCTATTGGAAAAGTCTACCAAGCAGGAACTTTGTCTGCTAATCCACTGGCCATGACAGGTGGACTTGCCACTTTAAAAGAAATGACTCCTGAAAATTATAAAATTATAAGTGATCAAACTCTAAAGATTACAAAAGTCTTGAGTGATTGGATGCATACTTATAACAGTGGTGAATTTTCAATGTTTAAAATCACCTGTTTTTCTTCACTCTTTTGGATAGTGCCAAAAGACAATGTGACAAAA
>JAYSPR010000241.1:0-9463 GCA_043721975.1 Bacteriovoracaceae bacterium | reverse complement strand
CCTAAGATTTTAAAGGTCTTAGGGTACATAATTGTTATTGAATAGGACATAATCGCTCAGAAATTAGAGTAGGACATAATCGTTCAGAATTTAGACAGCTCAAATTTCTGTCATTGATATTCTACTCTAGTCAGCATATGAAAGAGAAAATTCAAATCATTTGGAGCTTTATGAAAACGATTATTTTAATCCTGGGTCTAATTCTATCAACTAACTCATTTTCAGAAGTCATTCCAAGATTAAATTGTGTAGGATCAATTTACGATTCAAAAGTAGCAGACTCCGAAGAAGAAAAAGTACTTTTGGAATACAGAAGCGGTGGAGCTGCATTTATGAATGTTTACGTTGGAGAAATAAGAGACTTTTCTTTTCTTACAGTTTTGAATGCTGCTAATCCTGTTTCTGATTTTAAAATACTTCCAGTGACTCTCATTATCGGTAATTTTAAAACGGGTGAAACGTTTAAAGAAAAAAATGTCAATTTGGTTCCGAAAGCCCCTGCATCTACTGCTCAGATAAAATTAAAAAACGGCATGCTCGTTTCTCTTTCATGCACGCGTCTTTTAAATCAATTTTAAAGTTCAGTAAATCTAGAGATCAAATGTAGCAAGAACATCAGTAACCTCATAAGGACTGGCAGTTGACCCACAAATTACATGGTGTTATTTTTTTAGACAGGCTAAGCCATCAAAAGTTCATTAGAAATATCAACGAATGAATGAGAGGCTTCATTCATTTTAAAGGTCCCTCTATTCAAGGGACCATTACAGCCGTTTTAAAATTAACTAGCTTTTCTGTTAATATTAATAACTTCAGGGGAATGATCTTTAATCAATTCGTTTATTGAATCATGAAATGATTTTTTAAACTTTGGAAAATTTTCTGGGTCTTTAAACCAGGCCAAATGTCTGAGAGCTTCAGTATGAAGTACTGGAGACCAAGTTTCATCAAGTTGTTTATTATGAGCACAGCGATCACTAATAGTTTCTAAAAAATTCCAAACTAAAAATGCATAAATATCATATTCTGCACTCTGTTCACTATTTAACTTTGAACTAGGAGTTACAAGATAAGGCTTATCAAGGGCAATTTGTAGTAAATTAGAATACATTCCATCTAGCTCTGAATAATGTGAAAGCATGAGAGATTCACGGTAAGCAAACATACTATAAATAAGTGCGAGCGCTCCTAGAATGGAAGCCACACTACCACTAATTGCACCAATCGCACTCCAAAAAACTCCATAATCTGCACTCATAAAAATATCCACAAAATTCTCCTTTTGATGGGTTAGTTATATTTTAAAAATTTAATTGGTTCCCTCATTGATTTCAACATGAAATCAATTCGAGAGTCCTTATCAGAACAAGCGTAAACATTTTGGTAAATTGATGTAAGCCACTTGTTTAATATCTCCATTGTTAGATTTTTAGACTCTTCAATTGGATACACCATTAATAACATTTCAGGCGGGGAACCTTCCCCGGGAAGTGGAAGAATATAATTTAATTGATCGATTTGAGAGCAGCCATTTTTTGCATAAAAATGGATTCTTTTTTCTCTAAGTTTTTGATCAATTGATTTTTCATAGGGAGAGTCAACTTCTATTATACCAAACTCAAACTTGTGACTTTCCTTAAGGCTTTTAAATGTTTCCTTGAGAAGTTCACTCCCAAAACCATGGGCACGCTCTGTTTCGTCTATGGCCATGTATTCTAATAGCCCAAACTTTGCTTCTTCGTTTAGATACAGGATGCTAAAACCTATAGTCTGGTCAAGTCTTAATAAAAGAAGAATTTTATAATCTGAGCGCAGGGGCATTTGACTTATTTCACGATGAGATTTTTGCTCTCTTTTATTAATTGAGCTTTGATAGATTTCAAAAAATCGTTCAAAGTCAGATGAGTTATTTGATTTCAAGTTTTTATAGCTTATCAAGTATGCCTGTCTTGCTTGTTTATCTTTTTATTGTCTTATTTAAAGCTCGTTTGGATTTCGGATTTTTTAATGTGAACTTGAGTTTTTATTTAGATTTGACGGAGTAAAAGAGTTTCAATGTGTCGATTTTTTAGACAATATTAAAAAATAGAAATGAAAATATTTCAAGTTCTCCAAAATGACTTATTTTTCTATACACTACATTTATTATCAAATTATTTATTCATCATTTGGAGAAATCTATGAAATCAATTTTAACGGCCTTAGTTCTTTTAAGTTCTTTTGCAGTCAGTGCGAACTGTAACCTATACATCGAAAAAAATGGCTTGACTCAAAAACAAGATCAGATTTTAAATAAATCTCTCATTGAAAAAGGTTATGTTTTAACAGAATCAAAAGAAGATGCTTCATATAATCTATCTATTAGCTCGGGACCTAGAAATAGATTTGGTTCAATGTGGTTTATTTTTGGAGATTTAAAAGTTAATAACAAATCTGAGTTCATTCAAGGAAGTGACTACGCAGTTATGTTACCACTTCACTTGTTAACTTTTACTATTTCAACTTTTATCCCTACGAAAGGTTCAATTGCTATGTATAATTTTGTGAGCAAAGTTTCAACGTGCGAAAACGTCCAAGATAATATCGCTTCGGAACCTGCAGTTATAAAGCAAGAAACAGTTGTTGAAGCAGAATTAGATCAAGAATAATAAATCAAGGCCTCTTTTTTAAAAAGAGGCCGAGTTAATTTTTATTTTTCTTTTTTATGAGCTCTTTCAATTTCAGAACAAACATCTGCCACATTCATTTTTGATAACTTCAGTGGATCAATGATATTTTCATACAATGTAGGAAAGTTTTTAATCATTTCACTCAAAACAAGATTTTTATTGGCATCAACTTCATCAATTTTTTTAATCGGTGTAAAATGTGGCGCTGTGGTTAAGACTTCAGGAGTTTCATTAATAAGTTGATTAATACTAGTCACAACATCGACAAACTTATCAAGTTCCGCTTTAGAATAAGATTCAGTTGGTTCAATCATGAGTCCGTACATTTCAGGGAAGGCCACTGTCGGAGCATGAAGCCCAAAATCTAAATAAAGTTTTCCAATTTTAGCGATGGCCTGAGCTTTAGGAGTCCCGCCTTTTTCGATGCGATCAAAAGTGTCTTTGGAAATAGTGAGAATAAATTCGTGCATACGTGGTTCATTCTCACAGTTTTCTGGTAGCGAAGGATAAATAGGTTTTAATTTATTATAGAGATATCGAGCAGCAAGAACTGAAACTCCTGACATTTCACGGACACCGTTTCCACCTAGCGCTTTAATGTAAGCATAGGCGCGAACTTTGTGAGCGAAATTTCCTAGATGGCGATGGAATGAACCAATCGTTTTGCCCGGAGTGACCACATCAAATTGATCGTTCTTTTTAACGACCTGAATTCCTGGAAGATAATCAATGAGTCTATGAGAAACGGCTACCATAGAATCTCCAGGCCCACCACCTCCGTGAGGAATAGTCCATGTTTTATGAAGATTGTTGTGAACAGCGTCGACACCCATTTTATTTAAATCAATCCATCCGGCAATGGCGTTCATATTTGCCCCGTCCATATAAACGAGACCGCCCACACTGTGAATCAGTTCGGCCATGTCTTTAAAACATGTTTCAAATATTCCAGAAGTGTTGGGATTAGTGACCATCACTCCCGCTATGCGAGTATTATATTTTGCAACTTCTAGTTTAAATTGTTCAAAATTAATTTGCCCTCTAGCATCTGCTTCGATGATGACGATTCCGTATTGAACGCCGTCGACAGTTTTTGTCTCAAAGCCGGCCATAGTGGCCGTGGCAGGGTTTGTTCCGTGAGCCGACCTTGGTATAAGAAGAATATTTCTCGTTTTTTCTTCACCGTGATTTCGGTGATAGGCCTGAAATAATTTTAATCCAACTAATTCCCCTTGAGCTCCGGCCACAGGTTGAGTCGTTACAGCTGGCAATCCAGTAATTGATTTAAACATTTCTTGAATTTCAAAGAGCACTTCAAGACAACCTTGCACATCTTCCACTGGAGCTTGCGGGTGAACGTCTGTAAAGCCCTTGAGTCCCGCGGCCCAATCGTTAATATAAGGATTATATTTCATAGTGCAAGAGCCTAGAGGATAGATATTGTCATCAGGGCTTACATTTAAATCAGCAAGTTTTTTGTAGAAAGTTTTAATATCTTCAAAATCAAAATTGGGAAGACCTACGGGCGTTTTTCTTAAAAATGTCTCGGGAATTTCAGGAAGAAATTCGTCATTATCCTCGGCTTCAAATTGAGCGCTAAAAAAGTTTTCTAACTTTTCTAAATCTTCATCAGTGTGAACATCAAAAAAAGACAGTAACAATAAATTGCGACCGTCATTTAGGCGTTTTGAAACGTCAACTCCAAGTTGAATGTTGGCCGTGCTTGCCTTTTTTTGTAATTCACTCACTTTGATTGGAAGTTCTAGGACAAATTCATTATAAAAAGGTGTTGAAGGAAAAGCGAGATTAACACCTTTATATTGAGTGAGAATGTTGGCCATTTGAAGAGCATAGTCTCGACCTAGTAGGGCCGCTTCCGTCATACCAGTTTCACCGCGAGCAAGTATCGCAGCTCCAGCGGCCGAGGCTACAAAGGATTGGTTAGAGCAAATATTTGATGTCGCTTTTTCACGGCGAATATGTTGCTCTCTGGTTGCTAAAACAATACAAAGCGCTTCTTTGCCATTTAAATCTTTGGCTTTCCCAATAAATCTTCCAGCTGTTTGACGAATATCGAGTTTGTTTTTTTCGTTATAGCGAATTCCAAAAATACCTAATCCAGGTCCACCAAAATTTGGAGCAAGGGCCAGGTGTTGTCCTTCTCCTACGATCATATTACAGCCCTGATTATTCGTTCCGAATAAGGCCGGAGGTGTAAGAGCTTCTGTGGCCAGAAGTATAGGATCAAAAAGAGCAATCGATTGCACTTTGAGTTCTTCACATAAATCTGTTAAGGCATGAACATCTTCAAGATTTCCAAAGTTATTGACTTGAGGAAAAACAATCGTCGCGAGTTTTGAACCTAATTTAAGGGCCATGGATTTAACTAATTCAACGTCAGTTATACCCGTAAGTTTATCCGTCGGCACTGTGTGAATTTCTAAATTGGTCTCTAGAGCTTGAGTTTTTAAAACTTCGATGTCACCCGGATAGAGCGACTCGCAGACTAAAGCGACGTTAGTATTTTTCACAATACGAGTGGCAGTTTGAATAGCTTCATAAAGTGCTGTTGATCTTTCATAAAAAGAAGCATTAATCGCTTCAAAACCCGTGAGCATTGAAATACTCGAAGAATAAATCCAAAGTGTTTGTAGTGTTCCTTGAGATCTCTCCGGCTGATAAGGTGTATAGGCCGTTGTTAGTCCACGAAGATTACAAACGTAAGGGACTATTTCTTCAACTTTATAATTTTTTAAACCGTCCCCGATAAAACAAGTTTTTAAATTATTTTTTAGTGAGATCGACTCAAGATGAGAAATCAAATCATTATAGGGAAGCTCTTCAGTGACAAAAGGAGCTTTATCAAATTTTACATTATCTGGTATGTGAGAAAAAAGATCTTTTAATTCCTTAGTTCCCAAAGCTTTAAGCATTTCGCTTTTTTCAGTTTCTGAACTTGAAATATAATATTTCGTAAGCTCTCTTGGAAGTTTAGTCGGGTCATAATTAAGTTTTTTAAAATTTGTTGTGCTCTTTTGACTCATAAAATTTAAATCCTTTTCAGAGTTATTTAATTCTTGTTGTATTCTTTTTCAATGTTTGACCTTATAATAGCTCCTGATGGATGACTTGAAAAAGATAAAATTAAGCGATGCTCATATTGATAGTTGGCCTTCGTCTCTACAAGCGGCAGTTGACTTAAAAAATGAATTTTGTCTAGTCGTTGAACCAGAGCGTAAGCTTTGCTCAAACTGTGATTATCTGGATTTTGTTGGTGGGAAGCTCGTCTATATTTCTAGTGAGTTTGGTAGAATGAGCTTTGATTTTGAAGAACTCATGACTTACCACCAAAGACAAAAATACGCTTTCACCAAAGAACCTCTGTATCGTGCTCTCGGTCTTAAAGGTGAACTCAAACGAGAAGTCTGGGATGTCACGTGCGGCACTGGCAAAGATTCCATTTTAATAAAACATTTTGGAGCGAAACTCACCAGTTTTGAGCGTCACCCCCTTATTTTTTTATTACTTCAAGATGCTTTGCGGAGATTTCCACTCGATTTTGAATTAAAATTTAAAGAGGCGAGATTTCACCTAGAAGAATTAAGCGCGCCAGAAGTCATCTACTTTGATCCCATGTATCCCTCGAAAAAAAAATCGGCACTCCCTCGTAAAGAGATGCTTATTTTTAAAGAAATTGTTGGTGAAGATTTAGATGCGAGAGAATTTTTAGACTGGGCGACGACTAAGGCCCTTGATCGAGTCGTCGTTAAACGTCCTCTCGAGGCTCCCCCCTTAAAAGAAAAACCAGCGGCCAGTTACACTGGAAAGAGCACGCGTTATGATATGTATAAAATCTTTTAAGTGTTTTTAACCTCCGGCCCTTTTTGTTTTAAACCCTAATTTTTGTAGATAGAGTTCGCTTTTTTCTCGCTGATCTCCTTGGAGTTCTATTTGCATTTGAGAGGTTGAATCTTGCTTTAAAGTCCCACCAGTTCCACAAGTGTTTTTTAGTTTTTTTGCGAGCTCTTCAAAGTAGTTTGGATTGTAAGGGAAATCAAAAATGACAGTAACTAGTTTTCCGCCGCGTCCATTTTTTTCGAGTTTGATTTTGAGAGTAAGTTTGAGTGGGTCAATAGGGATGATATTTAAAATTGAGTCAACGCATTCACAAGGGTCTTCACCACATTTTTTGCAAAGTTTTAAATGACTGCCATCACTTGAGTAAACCAAGCGAGTTTCATTTGATTTGTTGGGACCTTTTGGCTTATTTTGTTTCATTTTTGATGCTTTTTTGTGCTCTTTTCATTATTCTATTTCAATCTAAAAATTGACTCTATTTAAAAGGATTGTATTCATTATGGCAAAAAAATTTGATGTCTATGGAATCGGTAATGCTCTGGTTGATATGGAATTTGAAGTGTCGAGTGATTTTTTATCAAAAGCCCAAATCGAAAAAGGTCTTATGACTTTAGTCGACGAGGCAAGACAAGCGGAAATCATCAATACCCTTCATGGAACTCAACACAAGAGATCATGTGGTGGTTCAGCCGCTAATACAATGATTGCCATTTCTCAGTTCGGTGGAAGCAGTTTTTATTCTTGTAAAGTCGCCAGTGATGAAACGGGGGATTTCTATTTTAAAGATCTCATGGATAACGGAGTAGAAACAAATCTTTCAACGAGCTCACTAGAGCCAGGAATCACTGGTAAATGTATCGTTCTTATTACCCCTGATGCCGATAGAACGATGAATACATTTTTAGGGATCACCCAAAATTTTTCTCCAAAAGAACTCATAGAAGAACATATTAAAAATTCAAATTATCTTTATATTGAAGGTTATCTAGTTGCGAGCCCAACTGGCAAAGAAGCGGCCATTAAAGCTAAAAAAATCGCTGAAACACATCAAGTTAAAACGGCCCTCACATTTTCAGACGTGAACATGGTCACTTATTTTAATGAAGGCCTAAGTGAAATGATTGGGACTGGTGTAGATTTTCTTTTTTGTAATGAAGCAGAGGCCTTTGCCTATACAAAAACGACTGATATTAAATTAGCTTCACTAGCTTTAAAGAAAATTGCAAAAACATTCGCTATTACTCTTGGACCTAAAGGTGCACTGGTTTTTGATGGCACAGAAGATATTCATGTGGTCACAATGCCAGTTGAAGCTGTTGATACAAATGGTGCAGGTGATCTTTTTGCCGGGGCCATGCTTTACGGTATTAATCACGGCATGACTTACTCTGATGCTGCCAAGTTAGGCTGCATGGCCTCTTCGACACTCGTGACTCAATTTGGTGCGCGCTTAAAACGCGAGCAAGTTTTAAAAATTAAAGAACAACTAGCTTAAGGGATCATATGAACCGTTTATCTATAAAAAAAATCATGACTTCAAATATTTCTGATACAGACGCGACAGTTAAAGGCTGGGTCAGGTCTGTGAGAAATTCTAAAAAATTCTCTTTTGTCGTTTTAAACGATGGTTCTTCACAAGAAAATTTACAGATTATTGTCGATGAAGTTCTTCCTAATTATGCTTTGGTCGCAGGTCTTTTAGCTGGATCAGCTGTCTCTATTACCGGTCGACTAGTTAAAGGTGGCGGGAAAGTTCAAACCATAGAAATGCAAGGGCGTGAAGTAGAAATAATAAGCGCCACTGATGAATCTTATCCACTTCAAAAAAAGGCAACTTCATTAGAATTTTTAAGAGAGCAAGCTCACCTTAGAATTCGCACTAATACTTTTGGTGCCATCATGAGAGTTCGCCATCATATGGCCATGGCCACACATGAATTTTTCTCCCGTAGAGGTTTCTTCTATCTCAATTCACCGATTATTTCGGGTGTCGATGCTGAAGGGGCAGGGGAGATGTTTACCATTTCAACTCTTTCAAGTGACATCACGAAAGCTCCAAAAACGAAAGATGGAAAATTAGATTTCACTCGTGATTATTTTGGTAAAGAAACTTTCTTGGCCGTGACTGGTCAACTTGAAGGTGAGTGCTATGCCATGGGGCTTGGAAGTGTTTATACTTTTGGACCAACTTTTAGATCTGAAAATTCAAATACCACTAGACACCTTTCAGAATTTTGGATGATTGAACCAGAAGTGGCCTTTGCTGATTTGGATGAGATTGCCGAACTCGCCACAGATTATATTAAGTACCTCATCTCTTATAGTTTAGAACACGCCCAAAAAGAATTGGAGTTTTTATATTCCCGTGAAGATGCGACAGTTGATAAAAATCACATGGAAACTTTAAAGCATGTGAGAGACTCAAAATTTATTCGTGTGACTTACACTGAGGCCTTAGAGATTCTCTCAAAAGTCGATCCAAGTGTGAAAAAATTTGAGTTTCCAACAAACTGGGGAAGTGAGCTTCAAACTGAACATGAAAGATACTTGGCGGAAGTGCATTTTAAAATGCCGGTCATCGTGACAGATTACCCGAAAGATTTTAAGGCCTTTTACATGAAGCAAAATCCGGATGGTAAAACAGTTCGTGCCATGGATATTTTAGTGCCTGGTATTGGTGAGATTATTGGTGGATCTCAGCGTGAAGATAACCTTGAAAAATTGACAAAAAGAATGGATGAAATGGGAATGCAACAAGAACCACTTTGGTGGTATTTGGACCTAAGACGTTTTGGATCTGTTCCTCATGCTGGTTTTGGATTAGGTTTTGAGCGTGCTCTGATGTACGTGACGGGGATGAATAATATTCGCGATGTGATTCCGTTTCCACGTACTCCGAAAAATTGTGACTTCTAAGCCGGGTGCCAGCAGACTTG
>JAYSPR010000240.1:0-6112 GCA_043721975.1 Bacteriovoracaceae bacterium | reverse complement strand
GCCACTTACATCATAAGATTTCCATGAAAGTGTTGGAGAAAAAGATTGAGCGTATTTAACAGAAAGTGATTGACCGACTTTGGTTGGCAAGGCCAGAGAAAGGGCCCCATCTAGAACAAAATATTCACCAGATAATAGAAGTTTTCCATGTCCAAAATAGTATTGGTCTTTTTCAGGACAAGATTTTTTAAGTTCATTATTGATTTGATTCAAATTAATTTGATTCATTTTTTAACCTTGATTAAATGCTTATACGTAATTTCTCAAACTAGATAAAAAATCTCTTACTGATTTAAAAGAAATCACTTCTTGCTCGAAATGAACTTTTGCTTGCTCTCTTTCAGTCTCACTCGCTTCAAGATGATTTAAAATATTCATCAAGTGCATTTTCATGTGACCTTTTTGAATTCCACTTGTCACAAGAGATCTCACCGCTGCAAAATTTTGAGCAAGACCAATTGTTGCAATAATTTTCATGAGATCAAGTGCGCTTGGAGTGCCCAACATTTCAAGAGATAATTTTGACATTGGGTGAAGTGAAGTAAGTCCTCCCACTGCTCCCACGGCCATTGGAATATCTAAGCTAAAACGAAACGTATCACCACTAATATCAATATTAGAAAGTCCACGGTAAGCTCCATCTCTGGCCGCATAAGTATGCCCACAGGCTTCTACTGCCCTGAAGTCATTTCCAGTTGCAAGTACAACTGCATCTATTCCGTTAAAGATTCCTTTATTGTGAGTTGTTGCTCGTGTTACATCGATTTTCGAAATGCGGATGGCACGAGCAAATTTTAACGCAAATTCACTGGCCGACATTTCCATCGATGGGTCATAAAGATCACTGATCTTGCACTCTACTGAACTTCTCACAATACACTCTGGGGTGTAGTTTGATAAGATGGCCATGATCACTTGAAGTTCTTTTTCACTTTCAGTGAAACTTGATTCAATTGACACGAGTTCTTTAAAAGTTCTTCCAAGAGTCTCGAGGATACTATTGATGAAGTTAGCGCCCATGGCATCTTTAGTATCAAATTCACCTTTGAGTTGATAATAGCCAGGTTCATCCACAGTTCTATCGACGAGAGTGAGGTCTAAAATACCTCCTCCTCTTTTAACCATATTCGATGTGAGTCCGGTGACAGACTCTAGAAGCTCAGCTTTTTTTACATCAAAAAATGCTTGAAGTTTTGAGCTCTCACCATTCCAAATGAAGTGGACTTGACCTACTTTTTTTACTCCTAAGACTTCTGCTTTAAATCCTCCGCGAGTGAGCCAAAAATTGGCAGACTTCGCGGACGCTGCCACCACTGAACTTTCTTCAATGACCATAGGGACACAGTAGATTTTCCCATTGATTAAAACATTGGGAACGACCCCAAATGGAAATGAAAAATTAGTCAGTGTATTTTCACTAAATTCATCTATCGTCTTTTGAGTTTTTTCATCACTAAGCCAAAATTTTTTAAGTTCAGTACGGGCCCTTTCTGGGTCACTAAAATATTCTTCTGCAATGAGATTAATTTTTTCAACTTTTGAAAGTTTAGAAAAACCTTTTAAAGGTTTTTTTTCATCAGACGCTTGCCTTAAATTTGTGGGAGTGACTGGTAGGTATTCCTTGGTCATAAAGTCTCCTTAAGAGTCAAATAGGATTGTGCGATTTTGAGACCGGCAATCTCATTGGCCGTGAACGATTGCAATTCTTCATAATTTTCAGCATGGGATAAAAATTTATGAGCGTGTCCGTAGACTGATGGGTTAGAAGATCGTGCGCGAAGATAATAACCATCTAGGAAATTTTCGATCCCGCCTGATATAATCAAAGGCATCTTTTTATATTTAGGGTTTAATAAGCCAAGCGAATTTATAAATTTCACCATCTCAAGAGGCGTATGGCCCAAACTAAAAAGGGCTTCGCGTGATTGATTGTGAGGCTCGCTTTGAGATCTAAGTGTTTCAAGTTTTGAAAAATTAGTTCCACCAAAACCCGCTAATTCTAACGCATGAATTGGTAAATCAAGGACAGCTTTTAAGCTCGCTGGTCCCATGCCTTGACCAACTTCTTTAATAATAATTTTTAAATCAGTATGAGTGAGGTATTCACAGAATCTTGAAATAGTTAAAATAGGTGCAACTTTTAATTGATCTCCTTCGGGTTGGAACCACTCTTGGAGAGGATTGACATGTATAAACAGGCCATCAACTTCTAATTTTTTACAAAGCTCTATTATTTTTTGAACACTGCCCGCTTCAATCATTTTTTCAATTTGAGCGATTCCAAAATTAGCAAAAAATGGCAGGTCAGGTCCAAGAATAGGTCTTAAATTAAAATCTTCAAAATAAAGATCACTACTCAGTAAACTTCGGCATGATCCAAGACCCATTCCCAAACCAAACTCAAAGGCCAGGTTCGCCAAATTTTGATTAATATGTCTGGCTTCACCCACTCCACCAGTCATGCTGGAAATCCAAAGCGGTGCCTTTAAATTTTTTCCTAAAAAGGTTGTTTCAATATTTAAATTTGTATCAGGATGGGCAGATAAAAGTGGTTCATAATTAAAACGGGAGTCCACCATGATAGGCGTCATCTGGGCATTTTGAGCTAGCTCAATATGATCTCGTTTTCTAGTTTCATGCATAGGGTTGTCTAGTACCATGCTTCATTGTTATCCGTCATTTATTTTTAGCATGGAACCAGAGTCAAATCACTCTGAAATCACTAAGACAAACTCTCGTTTAAGAGAAGTTCCCTTAGACATTAGGTTTATAAGAAGATCCCGGGGAGTTCCTCTCTTTAATTCCTCAGAGTTAGAGTTTAAATCCATGGCCAAAAAAACTAATTTTTTTGAGTTTCCATAAGATTCTTGAAGCTCTTCTAAGACCCGTTTAAGTCTGTACGGCGTATCCATTAAAATGCTGGTAGATTTCATATTAAAAAGATTTTTTATTGATTTTTGACGCTCGTTGGCGTCAAGGGGAAGAAAGCCTTCGAACCAAAACTTTTTGTGTGAAAAACCTGAAAGGGCCAAGGCCAGCGCCACTGAATTAAAAAAAGGAGTTGAAGTTACTTTGATTTGATTTTTATGGCAAAGATCTACAAGTTCAACACCTGGATCATAAAAAGCCGGAAGCCCGCCGTCACTCATAAGATAAACATTAATCCCGGCTTTCAAATCACTCAGTAATTCTAAAGAGACCACCTTGGCCGTGTGTTCGTTATAGCAAACAAAACTCTCCACGCAGTCTCGCGGTAAACCGAATTCCAGCCATCTTCTTCGTCCTGGTTTTAGATCTTCGATAACGAATCTTGAATTCGATCGAACATTTTCACTGGAGGCCAAAAGTAAAATCTCTAGAGCTTTTGGTTCCAGAACTCCACTTTCAGATAATGGTGTAGGTACAAGGGTAAGTGTTCCTTTCATATTTTTATTCCGACGTAAATAATCAGACTTACAATAGGGGAAATGACTTAAACAATCAATGAGATCATGGAAAAGGAAGTCATTGATGTTGAAAAATTTATTTATAAGCTTTAAGCTATTAATACCAAAGAACTTATTTAGGCTTCTGGAGAAACGACCATGAGTGAAGGCAGATCAATTCAAGACATCAGAGTCATCATCGTGGATGATTTAGCTTCTTATCGTGAAATCCTTCATGAAATTTTACGAACAATAGGAATCACCCACCTCTCAGAAGCGACAAATGGTGTTGAGGCCTTTGAAAAAATCATCATGGCCGCCAAAGGAAATGAACCTTTTGATTTAATAATTTCAGATATCAACATGCCAAAAATGAATGGCCTGGAACTTTTAAAAAATGTTCGAGGCACTAAAAAATTAGGCAAAGTCCCATTCATTCTCGTTTCAACTGAAAACGAAAAGAAAATTATTATCGAGGCCCTTGTTCTAGAAATTTCTGATTATCTTATAAAGCCCTACGATGTAGCGACAGCATCAGCAAAAATAAAAAAAATTATTCTTAAAACGTTAACTTAAAAGCGAGCTCTAAAGCTTGAGTGGCATTTAATCTAGGATCACAAAGTGTTTCATAGCCACCAGCTGCCAGCATCTCTGCCGTGATCGCTTGATCACCACCAATACATTCCTCTACATTTTTTCCAGTCAATTCAAAATGCACTCCACCAGCGTGAGTTCCTTCGGCTTTATGAACATCTACAAAATTTTTCACTTCATGCAGAACACTTTGAAATGGTCTCGTTTTAAATCCATTATTCGTGGTAATAGTATTTCCATGCATAGGATCCGAACACCAGACAACATTGCGTCCTTCTTTTTTTATTTTGCGAACTAAAGGAGTCATTTTTGATTCGACGGCCTCGTGGCCCATTCGAGTGATTAAAGTTAAGCGACCGGCTTCATTGTCGGGATTAAGTATATCGACTAACTTCATTAGATCATCTGGTGACATGGATGGCCCACACTTAAGGCCAATGGGATTTTTTACACCTCGTAAAAATTCGACGTGTGCTCCATCAATTTGTCTCGTGCGCTCACCGATCCATAGCATATGAGCGGAGCAATCATACCAATCTCCTTCGTACCCATCTTGGCTTCTTGCTGTCGTACTGTCACGTCTTGTGAGGGCCTGTTCATAGTAAAGAAGTAGTGCTTCATGTGAAGTGTAAAATTCTGTTTCAGTAATTTGTGGCGTGTTCGCGCTTGAAATACCAATGGCCCTCATAAATGACAGGGCCTCGTCGAGTTTATGAGCAAGTTCTTCATATTGAGATGACTGAGTACTTTTACTAATGAAATCTAAATTCCAGCGGTGAACTTGATTTAAATCTGCATAACCCCCTTGAGCGAGAGCGCGGAGTAAGTTTAGTGTTGAAGCCGATTGCACGTAAGCTCGAACCATTCTTGAAGGATCAGGTCTTCTTGAAATTTGATCAAAAGCATAACCGTTAATGATGTCACCTCTATAAGATGGAAGGGTCACTCCATCTCTGGTTTCATCATCGCTTGATCTTGGCTTGGCGAACTGCCCAGCAGTTCTTCCCACTTTCACAATAGGTTTTTTTCCACCAAAGGTTAAGATAACCGCCATCTGAAGAAGAATTCTAAAATTATCTCGAATCGTCGTTGCATTAAAGTCACCAAAACTTTCTGCGCAGTCTCCACCTTGAAGTAAAAAAGATTTACCTTCGGCCACATCTGCAAGTCTTGCTTTAAGGGCCCTGGCTTCCCCGGCAAAAACTAAGGGAGGATAAGACGATAGCGTTTTTTCAACATCTTTTAATTCATCTAAATTGTCATATTTAGGAATTTGATTTTTCGTTTTAGCTCGCCATGTTTCTGGGGTCCATAATGTGCTTGTCATAGTTCTTTCCTTAGCTTGGTAGTATTAAATTATTTTTTATTTTTTATTAAGAGTTGTAGTCTTATCGACTCATTATGAATAAGATTCATAATTTTTTTTGTGAATTTTTCATCTAATCCCATTTTTAGTCCAACCCCAACTCGATGATCAATAATAGTTTTCCATCTATTTTTCTGTAAAATAGAAACTTGATGTTGGGCCTTGAGTTTGGCAATTTTTTTAACGATAAAAAAACGTTTTTGCAAAACTTTTAAAAGCATCAAGTCTTGCTTATTAATATCAACTCGTAAGAGCTCTAACTTTTTTTCATATGGTGTTTTATTCATAAAAACCTTATTTCTTAATTTGAGTTATCTGTGAGAGAACTCTAATAATTTCATTCGATCTATACATCAGTTTTTTTGTCTGTTCGAAATCTTTTGCTTGTAAACATGCGTGAAAAACTTTTAGTCTTTCTATGTACTCTCCCAAAGCCTCAGTAATATTCTCATTATTTTGACTAAATATAGGGGCCCACATTTCGGGAGAACTTTTAGCTAAGCGAACCGTTGACTCAAATCCAGCGCTGGCCAAGTTAAAAATAGCGTTCACGTTTTTTTCTTTATCTAAAACAGTGTTGGCGAGAACAAATGAACTAATGTGAGAGAGATGACTCACGTAAGCTGCATGTAAATCATGCTCTTTTGAAGTCATTAAAAGAACTCTCATTTCTAAACATTTATAGAGCTCTGTCACTTTATCGACTAAAAGAGAATTAGAGTCATCA
>JAYSPR010000239.1:0-4338 GCA_043721975.1 Bacteriovoracaceae bacterium | reverse complement strand
CTTTAATAAATAATCAAGAAATCTTATTAGGAAATACAGATCTACTTATCAATAATAATGTTTTAATAGATATTCCCAATGAATTTTATATAGATCATGTTGGAAGTTATGTCTTTATGGCCATTGATAAAAAACTTGTTGCTGTATTTATCATTGCTGATCCAATCAAAAAAGAAGCTTTTAATGTTATAAATAAGCTTCATAAACTCAACATAAATGTCTGGATGTTGACGGGAGATCATTCTGGGATTGCCCAAAAAGTGGGAATGGATCTTGGAATAAAACCAGAATTTATACGCTCAGGAGTAAAACCAGTACAAAAAGCAGATTTTGTTTTAGAGTTGCAGTCAAAGAATTTAAAAGTTGCCATGATAGGGGATGGAATCAACGATGCTCCTGCTCTTTCTAAGGCGGATTTATCTTTAGCCATGAGCAATGGATCAGACATAGCCCTGGAAGCTGCTCAAGTCTCTGTGCTTAATGGTCAACTTATTTCTGTGCTTGATTTTTTCACTAGGTCAAAGAGAACAATGAGGATCATTAAGGAAAATTTAATTCTCTCATCAATGTATAACCTACTTTGCATTCCACTAGCCGCGGGTCTTTTCTGGCCATTGTTTAAACTTTCACTCACACCAACCTGGGCCAGCCTCGCAATGGCTCTATCAAGTTTTTCAGTTATTCTTAACTCTTTTCGCGTTCAACTTAAATAGTGAAACTAAAAGACTAGGGTTTAAAAAAGAGAAATAAAGTTTATTAAATTGCTAGACGATAAAGATCATTATGAAATTTGATAAAAAACAATACATTGAAAAAGAACTATGTAATGACTATATTTTAAAAGTCGCAAACACTGGCAAGGCACAATTGATTATTGCGTTCTTATTATGTTTTATGCATAAACAAGAAACCAAATATTTTGCTGAGATTATTAGTGGTTTGATCGCTATCATTTTTATACTAATCTATCGTTTAATTATTACAAAAAAATATATTTCTAACTTTATAATGATTGATTATTCAATGCGAGCGATAGACTATACTGCCATTATTACTGCTTTTTTTTGGGGCACAGTAGGCATTTTTTCAGTTTTATCATATGAAGCATTAACTATTAATATATTCATTACATTTATATTATTACTTGCCTTTAGCCTAGGTTCAGTAAATTCTCTATCTCACCGGAAAAAAACCCATTTCATTTATAACCTCCTAGTCATGTCTCCATTAATTTTTTTTGCAATTATCGAATATGCAAGAGGAGAAAATAAAGGTGCAGTCTGGCTCATTGCCTATGTCATTGTTGCCTTAATCTATTCTGTAAAGCAAGCTAGGGATATCAACAAGGAAGTCACAAATCGGTTTTCGTATGAATATGAGTTAAAAAAATCATTAGAAGAAGTTGCTTTGAGTAAAAAACATCTTGAAGAAGAGAGCATGAAAACTTTTCATGCATCTAGGCTCTCATCCCTTGGTGAAGTAGCTGGAGGTGTGGCCCATGAAATTAATAACCCACTTACCATCATCCAAAGTTTATCTAAAATGATTTTATCAAATGAAAATGAGCAAATTAGCGATACCATAAAAACTAAATTAGGAAAAATTATTTTAGCTTGTGATCGTATTGCCAAAATTGTCAAAGGAATGAAAATTATTTCTAGTAAAAATGATGATGTCGAACATTTTTCAATTAAAGTAAGCCAGTTGATAGAGCTTTCAATGACTCTTTTTGAAGAGCGTTTAAAAAACATGGGCATTGCTTTTAGTGTTATTAATGACAATGATCCAGAAGTTTTTTGCAATTCTTTGCAAGTCTCACAAATTCTCATTAACCTCATTGGCAATGCAAAAGATGCAACTGAGATGATAGAAAATCACACCATCGAAAAAAGCATTCAGGTGAAAGTGACCAAAAAAAATAGTAACTATGAACAAGATGTTGAGATTAGAATCATTAACAGTGGCCCCTTAATTCCTCAGGTAGTTGTAGACAAAATTTTCGAACCCTTTTATTCTACAAAGCCCATGGGCAAAGGGACTGGTCTTGGCCTAAGTATTTCTAAAACTTTGGCTCAAAATAACCACGGAGAGCTGGTTTACGAAAACTACGCTGGCAAAGTATGCTTTAAGTTGAGTCTTCAGTCACAAAAGCCTATTTAAAATTATGAAAATTATCTGGCCCCTTATTTTAATTTCCTATTTCAGCCTCTTTGTTTTTGGACTCACTGATAATATTCGAGGTCCTTTATTCCTAGACATCCTTAACGATTTTAAAGTCACTGACTCTCAGGGGTCTTGGATGTTTGCTTTGGGCTCTATTTCAGGTTTGTTTGCCAGCAGACTCGCACGTTTTTTACTTTATAGGCTCACACGAAAATTAATTCTTCAAGGGGCAAGTTTATTAATGACACTGTCATTAATAGGCCTGGCTCTCTCACCAAATTTTTTTATTTTTCTTATTTTTAGTTTTCTCTTTGGAATTAGCTCTGGAATTATTGGACTCATCCCTAATATTCTGGTGCCCTTAGGTTCACCCGAAAATAAAAAGCAACAGCTTCTTTCAGGCCTTCATGCCATGTATGGTATTTCAAGTCTCATTGCTCCCCTTATTGTTGCAGGCATGGATATATTCTTTCACAATTGGCGCATTATTTTTGGCGCTGTCGCTATTGTTCCATTTTTATTATTTATTTATTCATTTCATGGGTCACACCATGCTCATCATATTAAACCCCTTAAATTAGAAAAATCTCTTTCTAGATTAAAACTCATTCACTCTAAGCCTCAACTCTACTTGGCCTTTATGCTTAGCTTTGCCGTAGCCGCAGAAGTCATGATGTCGTCGAGACTAGCTTTATTTATGAGGCGAGTTTGGAATTATGACTTGGAGCAATCAAGTCTATACGTAACTTATTTTTTTATAGCCTTACTCATAAGCCGATTACTATTTACGGCCTGGAAATTAAAAAGCTCATTAATCACTCAACTCTCTTTATGTTTAATTACAACTGCTCTTATGATTAGCCTAGGATTGATGATTGATCCTTTTTTCTTAGTGCTAGCGGGCTTTTGTATTTCTCCCTTTTTTCCACTGACTATTTCGCTTTTATCCAATGAATTTCCAGAAGATTTAGATTCTGCCGTCTCTATGATTATGACAATTGATTCTTTTATGTTGGCTTTTATGCATTTGTTTATTGGAAAAGTAACCGACTTGTATGGAATAAATATGGCATTTTATTATTCTCTAGTCTTTCTTTTCTTGTCACTAATCATGGCGCAAGGATTCCCGTTCTTGTTTAAGAAGAAGTCTTAACTATATAAATTTATTGGATTATTTTTTGGTTGCGGGAATAGGATTTGAACCTATGACCTTCGGGTTATGAGCCCGACGAGCTACCAGACTGCTCCATCCCGCGTCCAAAGTCTAATTTATCAGAGATCATTTGTCTACTAAGAAAGCGAACTAATCACTCCAACATAAAGTTCTAAATCTACTGTGGAAATCTGGCGATAAAGGCTTGAGTGTTAAAAGAGACCCTTAGATTTTAAAGAGGATAATAACTATGTCAGCCCAAACTACAACATCGACAAAATTGGTAAAAATCGAAATTGATGGTAGCGAGCTCACCCCGCAGCAAATTAGACTCATCAAATCTCTCCATACGATGCTTACTCACGTTCTATTAACTGAGAACGAAGAAGAATACTTTGAAGGCAGTGCAGAGTTCATGAGAATGTGTGCAGCTCTTATTAAGCAAGCACGCTTTACAGAAGAATTAAAAGACCAGTCAAACATCCCTTACGCTCAACAGGCACTAGAGTACTCCGTAGACGTACTTCAAGAATATGTGACAGCTTCAAAGGTTGTGACATACGATAATTAGTCTTATTACAAATTCGAAATACAGTCCTCTAAGATCGATAATTCTGAGTTTGCATCTCACCCTGAAGCACATTCTTTAAATTATCAATTTGATCACTCAAACATTAAAAAATTACCTTCGGCCTTAACCCCTTTCAATCTACAAAAATAATTTCTCTTGTTTTCTAGATTAAGTTCAAACTGAAAAGCTGCCACATACAAGACACAGCTTTTAAGTAACCTATATTAAACTTAATTATTCAATTACCTGATTTTATGAGAATTTAATTCCTTTGAAAAATGAGTGCTAAGATTAGTTAAAGATTTTAAATATTTTCCCAGGTTTATTATGAATTTTAATACTGCGACCTTCGTTATGATCTTTACCTACTTTAACGGAGTCCCTTTTAAGCAGCATAACGGTTTTGTTCAGCATACTCTTTCGGACTCATATAACCAAGTGAAGAATGCAA
>JAYSPR010000238.1:0-2964 GCA_043721975.1 Bacteriovoracaceae bacterium | reverse complement strand
GTCTTGATAAAGACTCATGGCCTCTTGAAATTTACCCACTCTGAAATAGGCTTCAGCCGTATTGTACATAATGACTGGATCAATCGGTTTAACGAGGGCTGCCTTATTTGATTCATAAAAAGTGATGAGGCTCGCTAAATCACCTGCTCTAAGTAGAGCATAAGATTGGTATGCAAAAAGAAGCTGACTTGGCAGAATCTTTTTCATTGTTTTTTCTTGTGCCAATTCTTTTATTTTATCGACTTGTCCTAGCTTAGCTAAAGCATTGAGCATGGCCTCTGCTGGAATAACTGATTCTTCAAAATCAAAGCTGTCTCTTGTCCCTGCATAATAAGTTTTTGCCATCTGAAGGACTTTTAAATATTCATTTTTTTCAACATAGTAACTTAAGAGGTACTTATAAATCGCTTTTTTAAGTTCATAGTTCTGAGTTTTTTCAGAAAGATTTGAAAGCATCGTTAAGGCATTTCTAAAAAGTTCTTGATTTGGAATATCGACATTCTCTCTTAAGATTGCATTGGCCTTGAGAAATTCTAGTAGTTCCCATTCCGTTTTATCACCGTATTTTTGTTCAAAAAGCTTCATGGACTTATACATAAGTCCCCACTTCTTCTTTCTATAAAGATTTATAGTAAGTTGAAGATGAGCCTCTTGTTCATTTTTCTTAAACTGACGATTAGCAATTGGATAAAAAATTTCTGGAATTTTAGTCTTAAGATTAACGATTTGCTTAAAGACAGGGGCAATAGGATCATAATCCCAAACAAAAGTGGCTCCGTATCTAAAATCTCTATAAGGCTTTTTTGAATCTTCTGCTTCCGCATCTAATTCTGCCTGTGATTTTTTAAGGATACGATTGGGATCGACAATAAAACTTGTTAGGTCTTTATCTGCTTCAATCTTTTTTTCAATTTGAGTGTTAGGCTTTACGACCGGTTGTTCTTTAGGAACGTTTACCGATACAGTTGATTTCGCAGCTATAATCTTGGGCTCGGTCACTTTTGCTAAGATTTCAATTTTAGGTGCTTTGACTTCTGTATCTGTCGCAGTTACAAGCGTTTCTTTTTCTTCAGTCGGTTTTAAAACTGCTGCCTTATTGAGTTTTACAGTATCACTATTATCTGTCCAAAAATCTACGACATACTTTTTATCTCGCTCTCTATAAAAACTAAACATTTCTACATTTTCATTTTTTAATCCAAGCTCTAGTGCGTGAGCTCCCTGAGAAGTACTCTCTTTAAACTCAATTCCATTTAAATATTGAGGATCGAGTTTTACATCAGCTAATTCGTTTTTTAAATTATTAAAAAGTTCTGTATTAAGAGTTTTAATAATTACTTTGTTACCAACTTTACTAAATTGAAGCTGATCTCTTCCAGTAAAGAGATTCCAACGCAAATAAGTTGTGGCCTTTTCTTGATCTAAAAGCGCTTGAGAATAGGCTAAATTTACCTCTATAGATAAGACAAAAAAGACTATCGTCAAAATTTTGAAGATTGTTTTTAGTGGGCACATTTTTACGAAACATCCTGTTCGCATCAATTGTCCTAAGTGTTAAATTGTTTTGTCCCCTTCATCCTGAAGTGACTTACTTTGATAATTTTACCTGTTTTTCAATTTTTTAAAAGGAAAATTTTTCTCCTTGGCAATTTCTGCCGGTCAAGATCTTGACATGAGAAATAATTAGTCTATTTACAATCATTTAGAACAATCTTCTAATTAAGTTACACAAAGATTGAAAAACAACAGACTAATTTAGATGACTATGAATAAATTTTTCGCACTCCTTATAATACTATTAATTTCATCATGCTCTTCTAACGACATAGATGATGGCGTTTATTCAAAAAGTATCAGCGTGAGCTACAGGGTTACAGAGCTTGCTCGGAGCCCATGGAAAGAAGTTCAAAATGAAGGTTCTGATTTAGCTTTGCTAAATAATAAAACAAAAAGTTTTTTTCTCTTTAACAGTGCTTGCAGAAAATATGAATCGAGTAATCTCACAACACTGACTGCTTCAATTTTTACTGGCATCAATGACCTAACTTATATTGAAAAAAATAAAACAATTTACCAAGAACGAGAAGCTATTCTCGCTTCAGCTCAAGGAACAATCGATGGAGTCGTACGATTTTTTCGAGTCATGACAACTCAAAAAAATAATTGCATCTATGACTTTGCCCTCATCACCACGTCAAAAAAGAACTTAGATGCTGATACTGACGATTTTAATAAATTTATCAATCTCATTAGACTTAATTAAATGAAAAATGAATTTCAACTGATTATTAATAGAAAAATTGAGAGGATGAGAGAATTTTTTATTTTTGTCGGTGAAATCTTTTCACTTTTTTTTCAAACTATCAATTGTACCTTCTCCGGAAAATTTTACTTTGATCGTCTCATGGAACAAATTTATCATTTGGGATTTGGCTCGACATCTATCACGGTTGTTATTGGTCTTACAATGGGACTAGTTATGACTCTTAATTTTGGATATGGCCTAACTAAGTTTGGTGGAACGCTTTACGTTCCTGCCGTTATTTCTTTATCACTCGCCAGAGAAATGGCACCTCTTTTTACTTCACTCTTAGTTGCAGGTCGAGTTGGCTCGGGGATAGCTGCAGAAATTGGAGCGATGAACGTCACACAACAAGTTGATGCGATTAGAGCACTAGGCACCTCACCCATCAGAGTTTTAGTTGTCCCACGCTTTTGGGCACTCGTTTTATCGCTCCCACTGCTTTCAGCACTCTCTTTTGCAGTTGGAATCATCGGCGGAATGATCGTTTGTAAATCAGAATTCGATATTATTCCTGGCTTTTATTTTTCTAAGGTTTTTTCTACTGTGAAAATTCATGACTATTTGTCAGGTATTGTGAAGTCTGCTGTCTTTGCAGGTATCATTACGATTTTTGCTTGCTACAAAGGCCTCAATACTAAAGATGGAACGAAGGGTGTTGG
>JAYSPR010000237.1:0-4973 GCA_043721975.1 Bacteriovoracaceae bacterium | reverse complement strand
AGGTGCCAGCAGACCTTAGGTCTGCTGGCACCTTATGAACCTATGAAAGTATTCTACTCTGACACATATGAACTACCACTGCCACCTGGCCATCGATTTCCGATGAAGAAGTATCGAATGCTTCGTGATTATTTAATCGATCACAAAATTATTAGCCTCGACGAACTAGAAGAAAGTAAACTCGCCACAATTGATGAATTAAAATTGGCCCATACTGAAATGTACATTGAACAAATGAAAAATGGCAGCGTTCCTCATGATCATATGAAGCGCGTTGGATTTGAGTGGAGTCCAGCATTATTTAATAGAAGTTGTGCGACAGTGGGTGGTGCTATCCTTGCTGCTCGTTTTGCACTTAAAGATGGCATCGCAGGAAATTTGGCAGGAGGAACTCATCATTCACACGCCGATCGAGGTGAAGGTTATTGTGTTTTTAATGATATCGCTGTTGCGACAAGGCTCTTAGTTAAAGAAAAATTAGCATCGCGAATTGCTATCATTGATTTAGATGTTCACCAAGGAAATGGCAATTCCAGCATTTTAATCAACGATCCCCATGTTTTTATTTTTAGTATGCATGGTGAAAAAAACTATCCATTCAAGAAGGTTCCTTCGCATCTTGATATAGCATTAGACAGTGGAACAGAAGATATAGAATATTTAGAAAAATTAAAATTCGGAATGATGAAAGTTAAGGAATTTAACCCCGACTTCATTTTTTATCAAATGGGAGTTGATTCATTAATTTCTGATAAATTAGGTCATTTAAATCTTACTCATGAAGGCTTAATTAAAAGAGATGAAATCGTCTTAGAATACTCTTCTCAAAATGAAATTCCAATTTCACTCGCACTCGGCGGTGGATATGCCGACCCCATTGAAGAAACTGTTTTAGCGTATGCAAATACCTACCGAGTTGTAAAAAAATTGTATAGGTGCCAGCAGACTTAAAGTCTGCTGGCACCTATTAAGATGGTCTCGGGCTTGCAAGTAAAATAATGAAATTATCTAATTTCTTTTTGGCATTTGCTGAAAAAATAAAAATATTAAAAAGAGAGGATGCAAATGATTAAAATTATCATTTCTTTAACCATTTTTCTTACTTCACTCAATGGCTTTGCCCAAATGTCTTTTGAAGAAAAAAGGGACGTCGAAAATCGAGTTGAAGGAACTTTTCCTAAATTGAGTTCTGTTAAAGAAAGAAATCAATATAGAATGCACATGGGACTAACCGCAGGTGTCACAAATCCAAATGGTGATATTGAAAGTTCTCCAGAGTACGGCATCAATTTAGGATTTCAACCCTACGTCCCATTTGGGTTTGGAGCCGAAATCGCAACAACAGAAATTGATCGAACGAGTGTCCAAAGAACAAACTTCCTCATCCGTGGAACCTATAACCTTGGGGGGGATATTCCAGTCCTTAAAAGTTCTTACCTGGGAGTTCTTACTGGACCTACATTCCAAAATCATGACGGTGATACAATGTGGTCAATGGGCCCCGTCATAGGGTTTGACATTCCAATACAAAAAAAATCTAGTGAATACTTGTCACTTGGCTTAACTGCAAAATATCTTTTTACGAGTAACATCGAAGATACATTTTCTACTGGAGCAGCATTAAAATTTTGGTATTAAAAAATTCAATCGAGTG
The DNA here is from genome assembly GCA_043721975.1 of Bacteriovoracaceae bacterium. Classification (GTDB taxonomy): domain Bacteria; phylum Bdellovibrionota; class Bacteriovoracia; order Bacteriovoracales; family Bacteriovoracaceae; genus Bacteriovorax. The sequence continues at coordinate 3,319 of JAYSPR010000237.1, read as the reverse complement.
TTAAATAACAAAATCCTGACATTCGATTGAAATTATTTTTAGTATATTGAGTGCATGAAAAAAAAATTACTTCCTTTTTTGATGTTCATACTATTCTTTTCCCCTTATGAAATTGCCCAGGCTTTTGTAAAAAAACCTAGGCTTATTGTGCTTTTAGTTATTGACCAGTTCAGAGCTGATTATCTCACCAGATTTCAAGATAGGTTCTTACCAGCTAAAAATGGAAATGGAGCTGTCGGTGGATTTAACTATCTCATCTCCAACGGTTCCTATTACCCTTATGCTCAATATAATATATTACAATCCATGACTGGCCCTGGACACGCAACCCTACTCTCGGGATCTTATCCTTATCAGTCAGGTGTACCACTTAATGATTGGTATGATTCGAAACTGGGAAAAAATGTCTATTGTGTAGAAGATGAAAAAACTAAGCTCGTTGGCTATAGTGATGGGAAAGATCGCCCTGGAATGTCTCCAAAAAATTTAATTGCCAGCACAGTGGGTGATGAATTAAAAAATGCAGGTTACCCTTCAAAAGCCATTTCAATCGCTCTTAAAGATCGTGCGGCGATTCTCATGGGGGGACATCGAGCAGATCTGGCCTTGTGGTTTGATCCAAAAGCTTTTAGTTGGATCTCAAGTCAATATTATCTTCCTGATGGCAGGCTTCCTCTTTGGGTCACGAAATTAAATGAAGACATAAAAATTAAAAATCCCCCAATCAAAACATGGAGTGCAAAACTTCAAGATACGATGAACTCATATTTTCAAACTACCAATTCATATCCATATGATAAAAAATTAATTGGAAAAATTGGACCAAACTTTGATCATAACATAACAGCTTGTTCACCCGAGGAACTGTCCTCGCCCTACGGAAATGAACTAACAGCACAAGCTGCAATAAGGGCCGTTGACTTTTATGAACTTGGTAAAAGTAAAACAACCGATATTCTTTCAGTAAGCTTTTCAAGCCATGATTATGTTGGCCATGCCTTCGGTCCAAACAGCAAAGAAATTGAAGATATGACCGTATCAGAAGATCGAGTTATTTCTACATTCTTGAATCATCTAAAAAATAAATTACCTGGTGGATTAAATGAGGTTGTCATTGTTTTAAGCGCTGACCATGGTGTTGCCCCCAACTCCGACTGGTTAATTCAAAACAAAATGAACTCAGGTCGAATTGATGTGAGTGAATTATCAAACAAAATTGAAAAAGTTCTGAATGAAAAATTTGGAAAAGCAGAAGTCGGTAAGAAATGGATTAGTTATGTCGTCGATTTTAATTATTGGATTAATCGTGAGGTTCTCAATTCTAAAAAAATAAACATCGCGGATGTAGAGTTAGAAATTAAAAATATAATGCTGACGGAAGAAGGCTTTGCCCACGTTTTTTCTCATTCTGATTATGATAAGCGCATCTTGCCCCCAGGGATGCATTCAACTCAAATTCTAGCGACGTATTTTACGGGCCGAAGTGGTGATGTCATCGGAATCCCCAAGCCATTTTTTGTCAATGAAGATGTGAATCAAACGACTCATATGACTGGCTATAGCTACGATAGAACTGTTCCCTTAATCTTAACTGGATCTCCCTTTAAAAATGAAATATTTCCTCGTATCGTTGATGTCATCGACATTGCCCCCACCCTTACTTTTTTGACAGGAACCATACCCCCGAGTTTATCTGAAGGAAAAATACTTAGTGAGGCATTTAGAACAGTTAAGTAATTTTTAAAAAGAATTAATCTAAACCTGACTTTCATTATTGAGAAGAAATTTTATAATAAAAAGATGGTGGTTATAAAAGGAATCCTAGGTATCATAAAGTTTTTTCTTATTATGGGAAAATACATATTCCTATCCCAAAGTAAAAACTGCAATCACACCAGACTAAAGGAACGTTGGTCTGGTGAGATCATTAATCATTTTAAACTAAAGATTTATGTAATGGGCACGCCTATAGACGAGGATGTACCGTGCCTCTTTGTTGGAAACCACATCAGCTATTTGGATATACCAGTGCTTATTTCAAGCTTTCCAGGAGTTACTTTCGTCAGTAAAAAAGCAGTTAAACTCTGGCCAATCATCGGAACTGCAGCAGTGAGAATGAACACTATATTTGTAGAAAGAAGCAGTCACAACTCAAGGAACTCAACTAAAACTGAAATTAAGCATTCACTAAAAGTAAAAAGACAAAAAATTGCTATATTTCCTTCTGGTACGACATCACTTTTAAACTCACAATCATGGAAAAAAGGTGTTTTTGAAATAGCTCAAGATGAAGACATATTTATTCAGCCATTTCGAGTGCGATATGATCCACTACGTGCCTCTGCATTCATAGATGACGACAGTATCCTCACTCATATGTATTCACTGTTAAAAACACCCTACGTCAAAGTCTTTCTAGAATTTCACCCACCTATTAAAATAAGTTCAGCAATCATCGATTGTGAGTTTTGGAAAAATTGGTGTGAAGAAGTTCTCCCCCCAATCCGGAATGAAGACTTTAGGTCTTACATCTAATCGTTTAAGATCATTATAAAATATTAATTCAATCTCTTGCTTTTTTATGGCATTTTTTAAAGAAACAAAATTAAGATCACAATTGATCATTGTTTTCCACGATCTCATTTGCTTTGGATGATGAAAATCTGAGTTAGCAATTATTGGGAGCCCGCTTGCGAGAACCTCTTCAAATAAATGAACTCCATTGGCCGCTTCCCAGGCATCAAATTTTGTACTTAAAGAAAGTCGATTATCCCATAAGTGATAGGTCTGGTGCTCAAGTTGCTTGGTCGATACTGGATGAGCTGCAATGGCCAGGCCACCTTGCTCCTTAATCAACTCAATAATATCCTCCACACTCGCACTCGCATCGATAAAATTTGAAACTCCAAGGGCCAGAATATGAGCTGAGCGATGAAAAGACAGAGAGTTTTTTGTCAGCTCTAGGCCAGGAATAACAAGCATGCCATACTCCCTCATCGCGCGTTCTGCTTCAAAATGAATTATGTCTTGATACTCTTCAAATGTTTTCTTAGTTAACGTTTTATTAAGAAAATTGGAAGCCTTTCCTAGAATTGTATTTTCTTCACATAAATGGTCGGTAATCGCGATTATATCAAAGCAGCGCTTACCATAAAAATCGACAATCTCTGGAATGGACAATTTTCCATCACTAAAATTCGAATGAATATGAAGGTCTGTAAGCTTCATAAAAAAAGAATACAGATCTACATCTTTTTTGTACCGTTAGAATTCCATGAGAATTGCCAAGATTTAGTTAGGTGCCAGCAGACTTCAAGTC
>JAYSPR010000236.1:0-3085 GCA_043721975.1 Bacteriovoracaceae bacterium | reverse complement strand
TACATTTGAAGCCCCATTTTATAGCTATCTTATGCCTTATGTCGGCTACCAAGTCATTCAAGCCAACTCCCCTGGTGCAGGTGTGGACGATGGAACAGGTGTCACTCAAGTTCAACTAGATGCAGAACTAAAGGCACTTAACGATCTGAAAAAAAGTACTGTTGTTTTCGGAGTAACTATTTTAAAAAGAATTGTTCCTGGTTGGTTCATAAGAGCTGACCTTGGAAGCGACCTACTCAATGCTGGATTATCACTTGAATTTTAATTTAATATTACTTTGCTTTATTTCTTTTTTATTTTATTCGTGTGGAGTGAAAGCTCCTCCATTAAAACTGACTGAAACCGTCATCGATTCTTATATAAGTACATATACTAACGAAGAAACGCTCGATACAAATAAATCTATACAACCTCAAGCCCCCGTTGCGGAAAAAAAGTAAAAGTGTCACTTTTTATTGCAACTGGATCAAATCTTGGCGACAGAAAAAAGCAATTAGAAACTGCTAAAATAAAATTGTTATCTCATTTTAAGCTAATTGCAGAAAGTAGAATTTATGAAAGCCCGGCGGTTGATTATTTAAATCAGCCTGATTTTTACAATCAAGTTCTCGAATTCCAATTACCTCAAATCTCCCCTACTGAAACTATAGAAATATTACTTCATCTCGAAAAAGAAATAGGGCGTATGCGGGACATTCCCAAAGGACCTCGTGTCATCGATCTAGATATTTTATTTTGGGAAAATCAATCAATAAAGCTTGAGAATTTAACCATTCCTCATCCCAGATTATTCGAAAGAAGTTTTGTTGTACTACCTTTATCTGAGTTGCCTGGTTTTAAAAATCTCAAAACTCATTTTAACTTTAGCTTTGACTTCGACAATAGCGCTATTCCTATTTCCTGATTGACCTAAATCTCATTCACAACGTAAAATTAAATGATTCAATTATTTTGCTTTTTAAAACTAGGATTACCTATGGATTTTGCGCTTTCTCCTGAGCAATTAGAAATTAGAGAACTGGCCATGAAGTTTGCCAAAAACGAAATGATGCCAAAGGCCCAGGAGTTTGACGAAAAAGCAGTCATGCCAATGGAAATTTTAAAGAAAGCATGGGAATTAGGTTTGGTGAATACTTGTATTCCAACTGAGTATGGTGGAAATGGATTTTCCGCTATTGATGCTATGATTATTACCGAGGCACTTGCTTACGGTTGCATGGGAATGAATACTGCTATTATGGCCAACGATCTTGCCTTACTTCCCATTGTTATTGGTGGGAATGATGAGCAGAAAAAAAGATTTCTCACTCCTTTTACTGAATCCTATAAAATTGCTGCTTTTTGTTTAACAGAGCCAGCTAACGGTTCTGATGCTGGTGGAATAAAAACATTAATTAAAGAAGACGGTGACGATCTTATAATTAATGGTAACAAAATGTGGATCACGAATGCAGGCTATGCCGATTTATTTGTTCTTTACGGAACAACTGATCCAGCACTAAAGCATAAAGGTATTACTGCAGTTGTTATTGAAAAAGGAACACCCGGAATTGAACTAGGAAAAAAAGAAGATAAAATGGGACATCGCTGTTCTGACACCAGAGCGGTTACTTTTAATAATGTGCGGATTCCCAAAACAAATATTCTTGGTGGTTTAAATCAGGGATGGAAAATTGCCATGAAAACTCTTGATCATTCACGTCCAATGGTGGCGGCCAGTGCAGTCGGAGGAGCTACCTGTGCTTATGATCATTCCGTTAAATATGCTAAAGAAAGAGTTCAATTTAATGTTCCAATTTCGAGTCACCAAGCGATTCAATTTATGATCGCTGAAATGGCCATGAAAATTGAAGCAGCTCGTTTGCTTGTTCACAAAGCAGCATGGCTTTTAGACAACCATTTGCCAAACACTTTACTGGCATCTTACGCGAAGTCTCTCGCCGCTGATTCTTGTATGCAAATAACGACAGATGCAGTACAAATTTATGGCGGCTATGGTTACAGTAAAGAATATCCTGTTGAGAAACTCATGAGGGATGCTAAGCTCATTCAAGTTTATGAAGGAACTTCTCAAATTCAACGACTAGTCATCGCTAAAGAAATATTTACGAGATAATATAAGACATTTTATAAGGAGATCCAGATATGAATATTTTCGTTTGTGTAAAACAAGTACCAGACACTGAAACTAAAATCATCCCCACTGCTGATGCTACTTTCATTGAAACGAGTTCGATTAAGTGGATTATGAATCCCTACGATGAATATGCTGTTGAACAGGCTTTATTAGTTCAAGCTGCTAATGCTGGATCAACTGTAACAGTTGTAAGAGTTGGATCATCAAAGGACACAGAAGCACTAAGAACAGCAATGGCCATGGGCGCTGATGATGCTTATTTCGTTGAATCACAAGACAATCTAGATTCTTATATGATTGCGAAGGCGCTCAAGGGTGCTATTGCAAAATCAGGAAAAACTCCTGACTTAATTTTAACTGGAAAACAAGCTATCGATGACGACTGCTTACAAGTTCCTCAAATTTTAGCCACAATGCTTAATATGCCCTCAGTTTCTGTTGTTGTTGGATACGAAGGATCTGCCACTGACCTAACAGTAAAAAGAGAAATTGAAGGTGGTGCCCTTGAGGTTTACGGCGTAAAGCTTCCAGCTCTAATTGCTTGTAACAAAGGAATCAACACTCCAAGATATGCTTCTCTTCCTGGAATTATGAAAGCTAAGAAAAAACCATTAACGACATTGTCTCTGGCTGATGTTGGTGTGAGTGATGCAGATAAAAGACTTAAGTATTCTAACTTTCAACTACCTCCTGAAAAACCACCTGGAAAAAAATTCGATGCAACTGATGCTGGAAAAATGGGTGCTGTTGTAAAAGAAGTTGTTGGTCTATTAAGAACAGAAGCAAAAGTTTTATAATTTAAAAAATTAAAAAGAGGAAATTATGGCAAAAATATTAGTATTCACAGAACTTCACGGAACTCATGTTAAAGGTGTGACTTTAGAAATTCTTGGTCGCTTAACTGGTCACAATGTTGAAGTTGCAGCGATTGGAACAATTCCAAGTGAA
>JAYSPR010000235.1:0-12941 GCA_043721975.1 Bacteriovoracaceae bacterium | reverse complement strand
CATATTAAAAGTTTTGGAATTAACTGGATTAGGTGGTTTAGTTAAAAATAATAATCTGGGACTTTTGGCCCCTGTTTTAGATGGTGGATCAAATCTCTCTCAAGGACAAAGACAACTTTTTTGCTTGGCGAGAGCTCTCTTGTTAGATGCTAAAATTGTGATGTTAGACGAAGCCACTGCGAGTATTGATGTTGTTTCAGATTATAAAATTCAATCAGTTCTTAGATCTGAACTTAAAAATAAAACAGTTTTAGTTATTGCTCACAGGTTAAGTACAGTGCAAGAACTTGATATGGTGATGGAATTAAGCCAGGGACGACTTCACTCAGTTGTTCAAAATAAAACACTTGATTAGTCCGGAATAAATATCCTAAATATATTTTTGTTTCCTATGGTTTTCGCTTTGGTAGGATAGAAATAAACTGGCAATAAGGCGATTATGCAAAAACCAAAAGCATTATTAAACGAAGATGAAAGATTAAATGCACTTAGGTCATATAATCTACTCGATTCAGATAATGACGAAATTTTTGATTCATTTACAAAGCTTGCCAGTAGTATTTGTAATACACCGGTTGCGGTTATTAGCTTGGTCGATCAAGACAGACAGTGGTTTAAGTCAAAAATAGGCATTGAGAGCACTAGTACTGCTCGTGATATTTCATTTTGCGGCCATGCCATTACACAAAAAGAATTATTTGTTGTTAAAGATGCATTGAAAGATGATCGTTTTAGTGACAATCCACTTGTGACGGAGGCTCCTAATGTTGTTTTTTATGCTGGAAAACCTCTAATAGATGACAATGGTTATGCTATTGGCACTCTTTGTGTCATTGATCATAAGCCAAGAGATTTATCAGCTGAACAAAAAAAATATTTAGAAATTATCGGTTCTCAACTTATCTACCTTATTCAATCGCGGAAGAAGGCCCTGGAGTTGGATAAAGCATTTTCATTACTTGCTAAGCTTTCAGAAAGTATGCCAGGCTTTAATTATACCTATAAAATTTCTAAAGATGGGCATTCGTCGTTTCCTTACGCCTCTAAACATATATATAAAATATATGAGTTAACTCCAGAAGAAGTTGCAGAAGGTGTCGATTCTCTTATTGGTCGAATTCATGCGGATGATTTAGCTTCTGTTGTTGAGTCAATTCAGGTCTCAGCTAGTAATCAGTCCGTTTGGGAATGCGAGTATAGAGTGATCTTACCTAAAACAGGCGAGAGATGGCTCAGAGGTAATGCAACTCCTGAACTAACAAAAGAAGGAGATTTTTTATGGCATGGTTATATCACTGATATTACCGAATTAAAAAATCAACAAGAGGCCCTCATTAAGTCGGCTAAAATGAGTTCACTAGGCGAAATGGCCGCAGGTATTGCTCATGAAATCAATAATCCCTTAACAATTATTAAAACAGCATCACAACAACTAGGCCATCTCATTTCTCGTGGTGATGAAAGTGAAGGAAGTGAAGGTGCCAGCAGACTTCTAAAGTATGTGGAAAAAATTAATCAAACGACAGATCGAATCTCAAAAATTGTGAAAGGTTTAAAATTCGTTACATCTCCGACAAAAAATAACGAACTTCGATACGAGCCATTGAAACTTATCATTGAAGATACTTTGGCCTTATGTCATGAACGTTTTTTAAATAATGGCATTGCCTTAGATATCAAATTTCCAGAAAATATAGCGACTATTATTATCGAGTGTCGCTCTGTCGAAATTTCGCAAGTTTTGCTAAACTTATTAAACAACGCCTTTGATGCCGTTGAATTACTAGATACAAGATGGGTCAAAGTTGAAATTTCACAAATTAAAAACGATATTAAAATTTTAGTTATAGATTCTGGAAAAGGTATTGATAGAGATCTTGCACAGAAAATAATGACACCATTTTTTACAACGAAGTCGGCAGGAAAAGGCACGGGACTTGGGCTAAGTATTATTCAGCAACTCGTACTTTCTCATGGCGGTAAATTAAGTATTGATTTGGAACACCCGAACACTTGCTTTGTGGTGACTTTGCCAGTGTCTCAAAAAAAGATTTAAATTCCTTCGATGAGTGTCTTTGATTCTTGTAAAATTTTTTCAATCTTGAAAACATTTTCTTCGGTAAGTGATTCGTCAGAGTCAATTTGTGAGAGCAATTTTTCAGCTTTTGAGATTTTGTTTTCAATTGTTGAAATCATGGCCGCTACAACCTTTCCTTCGAATTCATCATCAATTTTAAGCTTTCTAAGTTTGGAATTCAGGTCTTCTTTTTGTAGTGAAATAGAAGATTCGATATCACTTAAAATCTTAGGCGAAATGTCTGTCGCACTCACAGCGTGAATGGATATCGAAAGCATTAATGTGATGAAAAGCTTCATTGGTCAAACTCCCAAAGACTTACGTTATAATAGAACCATACCTCAGATTGCACTTTGGGATTACTTTGCTTGTAAAGACTATAGGGCCGAAGGCTTTATTGTCTATTTTTTAAGCAAAGAAAACCCTAGCGGCCAGGTTCCTCAGTTTGATCTTTTGTAATATAAAAGCAGTACCTAACTTCTTGATTTAAAAGTATGACCTTTACAAAGATATAACCATCTAACTGACGAATTCGGGCTTCGTAATTTCTTTCTTCTTTTTGTCTGTAAATAATGGCCTCGACATCGTTCGCGTACACAGGTCTTAGAAGTCTTTCTGTTTGGGGAAAACGATTAAAGATTTCTTCGAAACTTAGTTCATCAAAAAAGGCAGGGTCTCTTTTATCTGCCGATAAAGGGGCTACAAAGAGTTTGCCGTTTCTAAGCGTCGGCACTAAGACAGAAGCCGTTTTGTTTTCTTTTGGTGTTTTAAAAAAACATCTTCCTGGGATAGTTTTGCCAATCCATGGAGTGAAGTCAGGAAGAGAAGACTTGGAATAAAGAGTTTCAACATCTTTACTGGACAGAATGTCTGCTAAAGCCACTTCTGAAATGAAAGCTAAGGCAATGAAGGTCATAAGACTAAGTGATTTCATAAAGGCTCCCTGAAAAAGCCTAAGATAATCATAAAGTGACTTTCGTGACAATTGAAAATTCTTGCTGTTATGTTCCAGAAAATCATGAATTCAAAGCTTTAAAGATTAAAATCACCAGCACAAGTCTTGGGGGCCCAATTCTTTTCGCGCTCGCCATAAATAAAAACGACACCGCCATTTTTAGTAACGTGTCCAGATTCTAATTCCTCTGATTTAAGCTCGGTTATGACTTGGTCGATATAATTCCTATTAATCATAGGGCAGCCGCTAGAGAGGATGAAAGCTTGATTTTTTGTAACTAATAAATGCTTATGAATGACTACTGCTCTTTCACAGGCATTGTCATTGATTCTCGATTCAAGGCCATGGAGAGTGAGACTTTCTCCAAATTTTCCAGCATATTTTATTCCTGCCACAAAAAATCCAGAAGAAGGAGCGTTTGAATTAATTTCGTTACTGTAATACTTAGTTTTTAAAACAGAATTCTTTAAAAGTGAGACACGAGGGTTAATGAAGCTTGCTTTAAATCTGCCATGGGCAACCGCCATTGTGGTGACTTTGCCAGTGACACGATCAATTGTGTACATTCTGCGTTCGTTACTATTTTTGGTGTAATCAATGATCGCAAAATATCTTTTAGAGTCGAGTGTTATATCAGAGTCTCCCGAGCAGCGATTGAGATTCGACTCTTGGTAAGAGATTTTTTTTCGAAAGACTGAATTTTCATGTTCGGTAAAAAAGCATTGAACATGGCCTAGAGCTTTTGTATCTAAGTTTAATTTTTCAAGCTCAAGTTGAATTTTTTCCCAAGTTAAATAGCTCTCACCGGCTAAGAGTCTTGACGACATTAAGAGTAGGATGGGAAGGATTGAGATTTTTTTTAAAATAGTTTTCATAGATATAGTTTATCTGAGAGTTCAAAATGCATTTTGAGTAGGCCAACTTTTCCACACATTGCTTGAACATTTTAGTCGGAGGAAAAAAAAGGCCGTCGTTATAACGATGGCCTAGTATAAGAAAATATTTTTCAGAATTTAATTATTTAGATCCACAGCCACTTGTTGAAGCTTGTTTCATGATCGTTGAGTAAAACATGATCATGGCTTCGTCAGCTGGAGTAAATCCTTTTCTTGTTTCACCAGTTTCTTGCATCAATCCGTAAAGGTAACGGTTCATAGCGTAGTAAAGTGATCTTGGTACAAGAACTTGCTGAGTACATTGTCCTTTTTTATAAGTAAGTGTTAAGCCCCAGTTGATGTTGTTACAAGTGTTACAATCATTTTTTCCAGAATCATAACCACCAGTAATAATCGTTGTTCCACCATTTGAGTTTACTGAATTTCCTTGACCGAAGTTAAAAGAAACCTCCCATCCCTTTGAATCACTTTGAACTGAAGAAAGAACACACTGACCATTAGAGTGACAAGCGATGCGTGCATCTCTGTCGATTGATAATAAAATACCTTCGTTTGAAAATCTTTCGAACTTAAATTCCCCGTCACCAGGAACAAATATATCGTCAATATCATCAGCAAAAACTGAGAAGCTTAGTGCGATCATCGCCAGTATTAAAATCTTTTTCATCATTGGGAACTCCTTATATAATTCAATTAAATTTAATTACAAATAATTTCTGCTTGCTCACTTACTTTTCTTTTATAAGATCCTAGAATTTTCGAATTTCGCTCTATGATTAGATCAGAAATCTTATAATCACCATCGACTTTAAAAGAGGCTATAAACTTTACAAATGGCTTCCCAGTTTTTTCACAAACACCTGTCTCTGGAGAGCAAGCCTGGCTGTACATAGGTGGGTAGAGTGCTGTAGAAAAATAAGAACCTAATCGTTTTCTATTGCTTGCCAGGCCATCAATACCTGTTTTGAAATCTAACTCGCCTACAGGGCTTACATCAATAATTTGAGTAATATCTGAAAGGTCGCGAAGGTCTGGAATTTCAGAAATCCCACCACCAATATAAAAAGTTGGAAGCCCTAGGCTTAAAGCTTGAAATTTACTTTTGATTCTCTTTTTAAAAGTATTAAATTCAAAATAAGGATCTGAAAAACTCACTAAAATTTTGTAGTTTTCATTTTTTCTAAAAAGTTCTTTAGATATTTGTGCCCCTTCACCATTTAAAATTCCTTGCCATTGAGTTGGAGCGATACCACCATCAAACCAAGTGGCTTCAACTTGCCCCTTGCTATTGATAAGCTCTATTTCACCAACGTAAGGAGTGGCATAGTTACAGATAGATGACTTAAGACCACCATTCTCTACTGACTGACAAAAGTTATTGACGATAAAAGGAGTTCTGACGGTAACGAATTTGTCATTTTCATTTGCTACTTCTAATTTTCCCAAATGAATATCATTGACGGGAAAATCTTCAGGAAATGTCGGTCTCAATAAGCCAAAATCATCAGAAGCTCTGAATAATGATTTAACAGGATTAACCGAAAGTCTTACGGGTAATGATCCAAAAGCCGAAAGGTCATTAATTTCATCTTTGTAGTTTGTAGATGTATAAAAGCTCATTCCAGATTCAAGATCTAATAAATCCAATCCATATTCTTTATAGGCAATAGTATTTTTACATGAATCTTTAACAGTTAATGAAACGTTCCACTCAGAGTCGGCATTTGGTTTTAAAAAGCAAAAGCCTCCACCTGATAAAACTACACTCTTAGGGCTTAGTGCCGTTATTTTACATCCGGTCTGATCGTTTGGAAATGTTAGGGGCCTTGAACCTAATTCACTAACATGAATTTCTACGCATTCGTTAATAAATTTCCACTTCGAGTTAAAGTCATCTTTTAAAGATTTTGAGCTTTGAGTTTTTAATGAAGGATTATTCTTAATCGTGCAGCTGGTATTTTCTACAAATTGCTTATCGAAGTTTGTTCCACGGATAGAGTCATTAAGACCAATAACTTCTGGGCCAAAAGTAATCATGACAAATTTTCTTTTTGCTGCAGTTTCTCTACAATTAGAAACTTGAGCACTAGGTAATTTCTCATCAATAGTTTTAACCCCGTAAGAGAATATCTTCTCTTCAGATGTTGAGATAGCTAGGTTTAAAGCAGCAGGCACGCTGACGCCACAAGCGAATGCACTTGAGCTTGTGATCGAAAACAAAATGAAAGATAAAATATTCTTCATGTTATTAACCTAAAAAACATGATGGAGCTCTTTAATTAAGGCTCCATCATGATTATGTTTTTTATTCTACAGTGCTTGGCTCAGAAATTTCTGTGTAAGTACAGATCCTAGCTTGTTGTAATTTCCACTTTCTAATTTTTCTAGAAGTTTCTTGGAAAGAGTAACGAACTTGGCAAAATCTTGGAGTCACTTGACCATTGCTGTTCATTGAAGCGTCAGCGATTAGCTTAGCTACGTTGATAGCAGATCCAGACATATCCACGAAAACACCGTTGTTAGAAACTTTTCCGTAAGTGTGAGCAGTCGCAGTTGTTGTTCCACAACCAGAAGTTTCACCAGGAATTAAATCAGCAAGACAGTAATCAAACTCATCATTCATTAAACATTTTGCTTCAGCTTTAACTTGTAATCCAGAAAGAGCTCTGTAGCTTTGTCCGTCAGCAAGCTTTATATCAAAAACAGTAGCATTTGCTTTAAGAGCAAAGTTTAAACCTGGAACACTTTGTCCATTGTGTCTGTAATCGATTTGTGGACCACGGTAACAGATATCAACAAAGTATTCAGCGTTATAAACTTCTGAACCAAGGTTGATCGTTAGGTCTTTAAGTTGTCTTCCGTAAGCGTTTAAAACTGGAAATGATCCAGCTGTGATTTGGCTATAGTTTGCACTTCCATCAGCTGCTAATAAATGGGCAGTTGAAGCACCTGATTGAACTTGATTGTCGGTCCAAAGAGCAGAGTTAGCTTGAAGGAAATCTAATCTCCAAGTCCCTTGAGTTCCTGAGTCGTAGTTTTCACCAGTACAAACACATGACGATGGAGTTGCTCCACCTTTACATTGAGATTCAACACCAGCAGCACAACCAGGAGTACAAGCTAGGTTTGTGTTTCTATCGAAACATACATTAGTAGCAGCCACGTGCTTAATTCCAGCGTTACATGCGTAGATTGATGGTCCAGAACTGTTAACATCGAATTGAAATGTTAAGTTGATAGCGAAAGCGTTTTGTGCTGAAAGAGCTAGAAGCCAAGCAGCAGATAAGAGCAATTTTCTCATTGGTCTCTCCTGAAATGAGGGTTGTTAGATTAAGTAAGAATCAATCTGCTCGTCTTTTAAGCTTGCTGACCTATCAAGTCAATCAAGTAGTTAAGAAAAATTAGGGACTTTCAAACAAATGCGGTATATCAGCTAGATAGCGAAAACTTAATTTTCACAATAAAGTAGTTCAAAACTAATGTAATTTTTATAGATATTAGCAATTGGTGAAATCTTGAGAGCTTTTATTTACCAAATTTGATAGTTATCTGGGTTTCGAGATCTTAATAATAGCAACTATTTTAAAAGTAGAGTTATGAAAATAATTATAATCCCTATCATCACTTTAGTCTCTAGTCTTTTAGGCTTTGAGGCTACAGCTTCTCAGTGTTCATCAAAGCAAATTGCCGTATGTACAATCTCTAAAGGTGTAAAACGAAAAACCAAAGATCATTGTGTGAACATAAATGAAATTGAAAATTTCAAAAATGGGCATGATGAAGAAGATATTTTTGTTGGAGAATGTGACGAATTTGATAATGAAAAAGTGGTCAGTTATGCCTGTAATGCAGGACTTAGATTTTTGGGGACCGATACAGCCTTAAATGAACAAAAGGCAAATTATATAAATTTCAGCGTTGCCGATTATACTGGTGCTTTAAATCCTGTTTTTACAAAAAAAACAATTAATGCTTCAAGTACACTTCAGTATAATGAAGTTTCTAAAGAACCATCTGTAGGGTTCAATATTCTTGAAAATGGTTCATCTTTGCAATTTGGATTTGGGTCGGATCTTTATGGAGCTGAGTATTTTGTAGATCTATGTATTATTAATTCCAATAGTAATCCAGCACGAGTTGATTTTAATCTAACTGGTAAAATTCTTTTTACTCAATCAATCTTTTCTACTCAAAATTATAATAATGCTTCCTTGCTGCTTAGTAAGTCAGACCTCGTGTGTGTAAATGAAGATGGAAGTTTAAGTACAAGCAACTTAATTGCAGAATCGAGATATGTCAGTGCCGAGAGAAATTTTAAAAGGCTCGTTCCGGGAAGTGCTCAGTGCTTTGTTCGACATTATTTTAAGGAGAGTGCAAAATTAATTTCTCGAGAAAATAATTATAAAAAAGTAACTTTCCAAACCCAGTTATTAGTAGAACCTAACGATGAAACTTTGCTGTTACCTAAAAAAGTTGAGCTGTGTAAAATTAAAAAAGTAGCTTCAGATAAGTATATTTGTACTCCATGGAAGTCGAATTCTGGAAGCAAAAGAGAAGATTTACTTAACGACATTATCAATGGCCATTTTGTAGACAACGATGTTTATTTTGGAGCTTGTCCTCAGCCATGTAAAATTTAAATGAAGAAGTTAATAATTTTTCTCGCCTTATTTTTAACCACAACTCCTTTTACCCAATCTTGGGGGGCTGTTTATAAGTCCAATCGAAGTTTTACAACATCAGATGAAAAATCATACTCACAATGGATAAAAGAAAAAGTTTCAGCGGATATTTTTTCTAATCGTAAAAGTCCTTATTATGGAATCAAGACGGACTGTGCCGATGCGGCCTTTGCCCTAAGAGCTATTTACGCGTTTGAAAATAAATTATCATTTGAATTTATTGATAACAGTGGCAGAGCAATCACAGAGGAAAGTACATATTTTGATA
This sequence comes from Bacteriovoracaceae bacterium, assembly GCA_043721975.1. GTDB lineage: Bacteria > Bdellovibrionota > Bacteriovoracia > Bacteriovoracales > Bacteriovoracaceae > Bacteriovorax. The sequence continues at coordinate 4,063 of JAYSPR010000235.1, read as the reverse complement.
ATGTCTCAGAGCTAGGGATTAATAGGCTAAAAGCTCTGATTGAATATATCGGTGAAAATATTGGTTCGGAAATGTTGGCAAATCAAAATACATATCCCATTGAGCTTAGTTCTTTGCGGCCGGGAGATCTTTATATTACGAAATGGACCAACAGTCGCGGACAAGAAACGAGACACGTTTATATTATTAAAGACATCCTTCCAACGGGAGATCTACTGCTTTATTCTTCAACTCAACCTAGAGCGGTGAGGCCTCTTTTGCCTCGAAAGGGAATGCCTCTTCATTTTTTTACAGAAAAGCCTTACGGATTTAAGAGATTTAAAGGGAGTGTTGAAAATTATTCGCTTATGGAATATGAATGGATGAATTTAGGAGAAAAGACATTCTTTAATCAATTAAAAGACCTTTTAAAAAAATCAGAAGATTCTCTTCAGCTAAATATTGAAAGAAGAATTGAAAATATTTGTGTGGCCTTGACTACGAGAAGTGACATTGTTGAAATGGCCATTGAGGAAAAAAAACATTTAAAGAAAAAATGTTTTAGTAAAGAAGTGTTTGATGAACTCTCAACTCCTTCTAGAGATAAAAATATCATCAAAGATATCGAGAGGCTGAGAAATGGATACAAGTCTATCAAGCTTGCTGGTAAGCAAAGTGAGATCGATTCTGAGATAAGTTTAGGGCTTGATTATTTAATAGGTGATGACACTGGTGCTATGGCCCTTGCAGCTTTAAAGCGCTTTTGTGCGGTATCTGTCGTTTTTGGGAGTGATCAAATCATGACTCTCAGTATAAAATCTTTTTTTGATCGGTATAATGCCCAACTAATATCTTATAATCCTAACGAATCTTTGGGGGCAAGATGGGGTCTAGAAAAAGAATCTAAAATTTGCCCAGAATCCAAGTAACTATTCCAAAAGATCAGATTTTACATTTAAACGATAAATAGTTTTCCCACAAGTAATGTACCGAGCATTTTTAATGACAAGAATTTTATTTTCAATTTTAAAAAACGTTGTAGGGTTACTGCTTTTATTTGGACACATAGCTTTAAACTTTTCGACAAGCGCATCGGATTGAGCGGAGTCAAATTGGTTATAAATAGTGCTTGGGCCAATTGCGATGAATGTTTCTTTAAGTAAAAAGTCGACAAACTCGTAGGTCGATACAGTCTCTTTGCTTCCCATAATTTCTTTACCAAAAGCTGAAAATAAGTAATTCATTTTCACTCCAGTACTAATGCAGTCTTTGCAGGTCGAGTTTTTTAAATAACAAATTTTGAGATCACCACAGAGTTCTTTACACATATTAGTATATGGTGAACATTCTACTTGTACTTGAGATCTCAAGTCAGCATTCCATGTTTCGGTAATATTGAAATTAGCGAATGCGTAACTCTGGATGAGAATGAACATGAAAACAATTTTTACAAAAAAAGTAAGTGTCGTTTTCATTGTTTATCCTCGGAAGTTTTGCAGTCTGAAACAATATTTTTACTTAATAAGTGACAAGTTTCATTTCCATTTTCATCTCTAGAGTATGAAACTTTAATTTTTGTTGGTGCTTTACAGCTTTTGAGTGTGACCAACGCTGAGCCTTTCCACGATTCTGTAGAGTCTACGGAATCAACATAGAGGTCGTGAGACTTATAAGCATTAACAATTGAATCATCACAGCTATTTTTCATGCATGATTTTCCAGCCATCAGTGAACTCAAGCATGAATTAGGGATCTTGTTGCCATTAGATTCGTAAGCTATTTTGGTTAAATAAGGATTTACTTTCCATGAGCGAGGAACGTTGACTGGGTCTTTCATTCCTTTATAGAGTCTTATAACCGCACGGGCCATGAAGAAAGCAGTTCTACCATAAGGAATAGTTGCCGAAAGAGCTGAAGAGATATGTTCAAAATCTAAAGAACATTGAAGACAGGTATTATTATACTTATTTAAATTTTGTCCAAGTTCATTATTTACATCGACATTTAAAACATTCTTTTCATTTTCTTTACAAGTTCTAATTGTGAGACCTCTAAAACTTAAAAGTTTTACTGGGTCCATTTTTTTTGATTTTGAAATAGCGATAGAGCAAGGAATATTCGTCATCGATCCTAAGTCCACTGCTACACTTGAAATGACTTTCGTCTTCTCATATTTTGGATCAACGGTAATTTTTCCTTCCTTAACGAGTTGATTAAAACTAACTACGCGACCTGGTTGTAAATCAAAATTTCCATAAAGAAGGCCTGGGGTGACAGCACTCACTGCCCCTTGGAGAAAGTCTGTGGCAAATCCAAAAAGGGAGGCTTTAGTTTTAAACCAAGGGTCATAAACCTTGCAGGCAGTTCGTTCAGCATAAGGATTAAGCATACTGGCAGAACTAATTTCATTTTTCATATCGAGAAATAACTCTGAATACTGAACGACGCTGTAAATATCCACAATCGATTGAATAGCTGTTCTGGCACAATCCACATTATCGATGCAAATGACATCTTTTAAGTCTTTAGATCCGCTATATAACTGATAAGCAATCAGTGGTTTTTTACTAAGTAGTTTTTCTTTTCTCAAGATATTGGCCATTGAAGGAATTTTTCCTTCGTAGACAGAGTCAATATACCAGCGATTAAAACCAGATTTATCAACTTGAAATTCAGCTTCAAAAACTTGTGATTGATCAAAAGAAGCACAAAGCTCATTAACACTTCTTGTGACTTCTTTGTAATAGTCAAAAATTTCATTTAAGTTTTGACCATTGATGGCCCCGGTCATGGCATCAGTGACATTTATTTTTCCTAGTGTTTCTATTCTTGGTCGTAAATAACTTAAGTCTTCACTTGAAAGGAATGTACTTTCAGCACATAAGTAATAGAGTTCAGATTTTAGCGATACGTTGGCACTTTGTTCTTTTTTCAAGATTGGTTTAAAGTATTCGGCCAGGGAACTTCTTAAGTCTTTACCTTGTAAGTTTTTTGCCATCAAGGTCATGTTACTTATCGAGCTTACAAATTTCTTTCTCATTGTAAGTCTAGTTTCCGAAAAATTTTGTCGGAAGCTATCAGTCCATTTATCGGCAGTTTCAAACTGAGCAAAATTTAAGATGTCTTGGTTAACAACAGTAAAAGGATCTTCAGTTATTTTTGAAGCCGCCCCATCAGGAATGGCCTTAAAGAAATCCATAGTGTCAGTTTGTTGTTTGAAGTCATGTTTCGCAAATAACCGGATTGAGTTTTGATTAATTGTTGCTGGATCACATTTGGGATTCACAAGACTTTTGCAACCGTTGGGAACCATGAAAAGAGAATCTTCAATTTGGATACTGCTAAAAACTTCATCAAATGGATAGGCGAGTTGAGCCGCTTCTTTAGAATTTCTAAAGGCCCAAGAAAAATAAATTTTTAGAGAGTTCCAGTAGTCAAAACCAACTTCTTCAAATCTTTTTGATTTATTTATATCGAGAGTAAACTCATAAGTAGAAACTTTTAAGCTTTCTTGAGCATTGTAATCGTGACAGTCGGAGTAGTAGTCATTGACATCTTTAGAGGCCTTCGCGATTTGTTCTAAGACTTCAGTTGTTGGCTTTGTTCCAAAGAGATGAGCTTCAAGAGGAGTGAATTTTTTTAAATAAGAACAGTTAAAACTTTTTTTGTTATTTTGATCTTCTAAGTTTAAAAAATTGAGAGCACTAAATTGATCGACGCCTGAAAGTTTATTTTGAACTTCATTGCTATTGTTCCACAACTCTGACAAGTAGAGATCTAGATCTGGACAGTGAGAAGTTTGAGAACATCTCTCTGAAATCTCTTTATATCTACTTAAATTAGTTTTTAAAGTGAGGTCCGCTGGAAGCAGTGGAAGCTTGTGATTTATCATTTTCTTATGAATCAGCTCTAATAAAGATAAAACAGTGTAGCGATACTTGTTTAGTCCTAATTTGGTAAATTCACTCGTGTCTTTGTTGTTTCTGATTTTTGCCAGTCTATAAAGAGAGCGACCAATGTCCATGTTACTTAGTAAGACGAGGACATCAGTGGCCGGTTTTTTGGAGTCTAGAGCGCACTGAGC
>JAYSPR010000234.1:0-1509 GCA_043721975.1 Bacteriovoracaceae bacterium | reverse complement strand
GAGATGGTTCCATTTACTTTTTCAATTTCATTAAAGAGATGAGTCAACTCTTCTTTAGAGACATCATCAGAGTGCTCATGCTTTTTCAAATCTAGATTATTTAATTTTGTTTCTAATAATTCCTTTGCCTGCATTTCAATATCAATTTTCTTTTGAATCGGGGCACTTTTTTTAATGGCCTCAATTTCTTCGGTCAAAGGATCTAAAACGAGAGCCGTTCTCCAGTTGAAAGTTTTTTTAATACTCACAACGTCACCATAAATATGATCACCTAAATAAAGAATTTCATCACCTTCAAGACCTAAATCTTTTTGTAGTTTACCGGCGTATCCACCTTGGTAAATCCCTTTCGTGATTTTTCCTTCAGTGTTTGTCATAAAACCTGTTGTGGGATCAATAGATAAAAAAGGAGTTTTTGCATTAAAAAAGCGTGGCTTACTCGCTAAGGTCACAGTGATTTCAAAAAGCTCGGACCAGTCTTTATGCTCTTTTAAAAAAGGATTAATGGTGTAATCTAAAAGTAGCTTAGTGTAGTTAAAATCAGAGTTGGTTATAACTAATAATTTTTTTCCATAGCGTTTATACCTTTCAAAAAGAGCGACCACTTCGGGATCTTGAATAATATATTCAGCGATATTACTTCTCACATGATTTTTTAGAGTGCCATCCGAGTGACAAGCATCAAGAGCATCTTTGATTTCTGAAGCGAGCACATCGTAATTTGGAAGTGCAAGACCTTTTTCTTTCAGATCAACTAACTGGGAGTAAAGAACACCGTTAGAGACCGCAAAATTTGTATCTAAACTTTGAATGTGGGGGTCACCCAAATCAATAACACCATTTCCATAAAGTCGTTGCTGTTCTTTGAAATCAAGAGGAGTGAGTCCGTGATAAGATGATTTAACTTTTCCAAAACGAGAAACTTTTAATAAATTTCCTTTTGATTTATCAATGACTAGTCCTTGAATGACTCTCTTAAAATCAAATTCTAATTTTAAAATTTCGGCCGGATATTTTTTGTCATTAACAAGTTTTTTTAATGTTTCTTGATGAGTGTATTTTTCAAAGGCCTCTGAATTATAGCGGACAATGGTGTAGTCCATATCAAAGCCAATGGCCTTAATTTTTTTTAAGTTAAGTGTTCTATTGATGAAAATTCCCATTTGGGTGACCTCTGTGTAGTAATTATTTTAGTCGAACAGCATTATATCTTATCTTTTCACGTAGAATGAAGTCAATTTCTGTTAGATATTCATTACCTTGAATTATGCGTCATCAAAAAAAGTAGAAAATGAGTGGAAAAGCTGGAACGTTTATCCCATAATGAAGCACCCATTATGTGGGCTAGTAGCTCAATTGGTAGAGCGTCTCGCTGGCAGTGAGAAGGTAGCTGGTTCGATCCCAGTCTGGTCCACCAAATTTCTGATAATAAAAAAATGTAAGCCGAATTCAATTCGGCTTTTTTTATGCCTTCTTAGCTAACTACATAAAATCAAAAAATTAACAGTA
>JAYSPR010000233.1:0-10745 GCA_043721975.1 Bacteriovoracaceae bacterium | reverse complement strand
ATTAGAGCAAGCCAGTTAGGAAAGAAAGTTGCCATCGTTGAAATGGATAAATTAGGGGGTGTATGCCTCAATCGCGGGTGTATTCCTACTAAGGCCGTTTTGAAGTCGGCTCACTCAGTTCATGAGCTTTCCGATATGAAAGATCTTGGGATTAATATTGACCTTAAGGGTCTCGATGGGGCTCAAGCGGTTAAGAGAGCGACAGGAATTTCTGAACGCATGTCAAAAGGTATAGCTTTCTTGATGAAGAAAAATAATATCGAAGTCATCACCGGCTTTGGAAAAATTAAATCAAAAACAAGTCTTGAAGTGAAACTTGCTTCTGGTGTTGAGACGCTTAATTTTACAAATCTTATTGTCGCCAGTGGAGCACACTATAAAACTTTTCCAGGTCTCGAGCACGACGGCAAACGTCTTATCGGTGCATGGGAAGCCGTGAAAATGGAAACTCTTCCAAAGTCTATCGGGATTATTGGAGCTGGCGCCATTGGTGTGGAGTTTGCTTATTTCTGGAATGCGTTTGGTGTGGACGTTCATATATTTGAACTTCAAAAACATTTACTTCCCATTGAAGATGATGACAGTTCTCTCGAAGTAGAAAAAGCATATAAAAAATATGGCATTAAACTTTCTCTTGGAATTGAAGGTGTTCGCGCCGTCAATAATGGAAAAGATGTTTCGATTTTCGAAAAAGTGAATGGAAAAGAAGTTGAACATAAATTTGAAATGGGACTCATCGCGGTTGGAATGACAGGAAATATTGATGGTATTGGGCTTGAAGCTGTTGGTGTAAAAACCGATAGGGGATTTGTTGCTGTCAATTCAATGTACCAAACAAATGTTCCAAATATTTATGCAATTGGAGATGTGGCAGGCCCACCTCTTTTAGCCCATGCCGCTTCTCATGAAGGTGTCGTTGCGGCTGAGCATTTAGCTGGTAAGCAACCTCATGCCATCGATAAAATGAACATCGCTGGATGTACTTACTGTCAACCTCAGGTTGCCAGTGTGGGTTACACCGAAAGAGAATTAAAAGCTAAAGGTATAGAATACAAAGTCGGAAAACTACCTTTCATTGCTAACGGAAAGGCGATTGCTTCAAATGAAAAAGAAGGGTTTGTAAAAACTTTGATGGGTAAACACGGCGAGATGCTAGGAGCTCACATTGTAGGAACTCAGGCCACTGAACTTATTCACGAATACGTTTTATTTAAGACCATGGAAGGAATCGATGAAGAAATCTTTGCGACTATTCATCCACATCCAACTCTCGGTGAATGGTTAGGTGAAGCAGTTCTAGCTTCAAAAAACAGAGCTTTAAATTTTTAGGAGATTTATATTATGAGACATGAAATCGTTATGCCCCAAATGGGAGAGTCAATTACAACGGGAACAATCACTAAATGGCATAAAAATGTCGGTGACATGATTGCTCTTGATGAAATTTTATTAGAAATTTCAACTGATAAAGTTGAATCAGAAATTCCTTCGCCAATAAGTGGACGTATAGAAGAACTTCTTTATAAAGAAGGAGAAACGGTTGATGTTCAAAAACTTATTGCAGTTGTTGAAGATGATCCGGCTTCTACTGGAGCTCCAAAAGCAGCAGCACCTAATAAAGCAACATCTGCAGCAGCAGCAACGGCAGTTGCACCAGTGGCCGCTTCAGTTCAAACTGCAGCACCTGCTGTCACAACACAGCCCACAGTAGAGACGACAGATGATAGATTTTATACTCCGCTTGTAAAGGCCATGGCAAAAGAAGCTGGAGTTCCTCTCGCTGAACTAGCAAGCCTAAAAGGTACTGGAGCAGCTGGAAGAGTTAACCGCGCCGACTTCGAAGCTTATATTGCTGGTGGAAGAAAAAATGTTGGAAGTGCCCAAGTCACTGCCAAATCAAATATGCCAAGCGCTCCAGCTCCACTTGTTCCAGCTTACGCTAAAGGTGAGCGCGTTGAAATCGTTCCTATGGACAACATGAGAAAGGCGATTGCTAAAAATATGCAGCTCTCGAAACTGACTTCACCACACGTGAATTCAATTGATGAAGTTGATATGACTAACCTCGTGAAGTTTAGAGAGTCGTTTAAGAAGCAATTTGAAAAAGAAGAGGGATTTTCTCTCACTTATACTCACTTCATTCTTTATGCTCTAGTTCAGGCCCTTAAAGAATTCCCAATCGTGAATTCATCAATCGATGGGGACAACATTGTTTATAAAAAAGATATTAATCTTGGATGTGCTGTGGCCGTTCCAGGAAATGGATTAGTGGTTCCAGTAATTAAAGGTGCTGACAATTTAAACCTAAGAGGAATTGCTCGCGCTCTAGATATCTTGGTGACAAAAGCAAAAACTAAAAAATTAACGATGGATGATTTAACTGGTGGAACTTATACTTTCACTAACAATGGTTCATTTGGAATACTAGCTGCCACTCCAGTTATCCTACAGCCTCAAGTCGGGATCTTCTGTGTAGGAACAATTGCAAAACGTCCAATCGTCACAAAAGATGATGCCATTGCGATTCGCCAGATGATGTATGCAACTCACACTTATGATCACCGTGTAATTGATGGTGAAGTGGGATCAAAATTCCTAAGGCACGTAATTAACACGCTTCAGACGATGGATCCGTCAGCTCTTTTTTAATCTGAGCTCATGACTAAAATTTCAGGTTTTACATTTATAAAAAATGGTCTCACTCTCGGGTATCCTATACTCGAGAGTGTGCTTTCAATTGAATCTATTTGTTTTGAAGTGATCATCAATGTTGGTTTTAATGATGAAGCCTGCACACAAGATGATGGAACTTATGCTTATCTCACATCTCGTTTAACGGATCCCAAGTATAAATTTTTAAAGAGCTGGTGGGATCCTACTATCCAAAAAAGTGGCTTGATTCTTTCTCAGCAAACGAATATTGCTTTGTCTAAATGCACTGGAGATTATTGCCAGTACATTCAAGGAGACGAATGCATTCATGAAGACGACCTCAAATTTATTTTAGAAGGTGTGAGTCTCATGGAGAAAAATAAAAAGGTTAACGGCCTTATTTTTAACTATATGCATTTTTATGGAAACGTTGACACTTATAAATATACGCGCACACTTTATAGGCGCGAAGTAAGGCTTATTAGAAACCACCAGGGACTAGTTTCTTGGTTAGATGCTCAAGGTTTTCGCTTTAGTGATGGAAGTAAAATGAAGGCCTATCTCATACCTGCCAGAATTTTTCATTACGGATGGGCGAGAGCAGAACAAGTCATGAAAAAGAAAGTAGTAGTCTTTGATACTTTTTATCATGAAGGTGTGGTGAAAGAAGGCAGCGTAGAATTTAAATATGAAAGAAGCTGGGGAATTAAAAAATTCACCAAGACTCATCCACGAGTCATGAAGTCTTGGATTGATTTAAATAAAAATCCAGTCAACTTAACTGAGCTGCCTTTAACTCTTGCTTGGAATTTATGTGGTCTTATTTTTTCTGACTTAATCGAAAATCTTACAGGTTACAGACTGGGCGAATTTAAAAATTATAAAAGGATTTCTTAATGCAAAGTTTTGAATGGGTTTTAATAACACTTCTATTTTTATCTTTAATCGGACTCGCTATTTTTTATTCTAAATATACAAAGTATAAAAAACTTCATAAAAATACCTATTTCCTTCCTCAAGTCTCTGCTTCTTTTTTGTCTCCCATATTCGAAGTGAACACCTTTGGACCTACGATTAAATCAGAAGTGTCCTTTATTGGTAGAGGAGATTTAGTTGTTCCTGGGGGAACAAACGATAGTGAAGCCTGGATCTTGGCAGTTTTAGCGAAAGAAGCGAAGGTCATGTTTGAGTTTGGAACTTGCACAGGTAAAACGACTTACTTATGGGCAAAAAACTCACCGAGTGATGCTCAAGTTCATACTTTAACTTTACCACCAGAAGAATCACAAAAATACAATAGTGTGAGCACTGATGACTCTATCGCAACAAAAAATGCTTTATCAGAATCAGCTTTTTCTAAATTTCTTTATACTGACACGGATGTGGCCCACAAAGTGACTCAAATTTTTTCAGACAGCAAAATATTTGATGAATCACATTTGCATAATAAATGCGACCTAATTTTTATCGATGGCTCACACGCTCTTTCTTATATTGAAAGTGATACAAAAAAGGCCATGAAAATGCTCAAGCCGGGTGGACTTATTCTCTGGCATGACTATGATGGAGTTTATCGCAACAATAAAGATGTCTATAAGTACTTAAACGACTTAAGTCAAAAAACACCCTTACATCATGTGAAAGGAACGACCTTTGTTGTTTATAAAAATATTAATTAGGAAATTGAGTGATGGCCATAAAGGAATCTTTAAAGTTTCCGTTCTTATAGCCTTTTCTTTCTAATTCATTAACTAGATTCGCCTGTGAAAAATTGTCTTTGTTGCGAAGATAGTATCTTGCCACCATTCCTGAAATAATAAAAAGACAGCTAAGCGGATGAAGTTGACAGGCATTTGTTTTTCTCGGAAAGCCAAGTCCTTCAGGAGCTTCGTGTTGTTCGGCCACCACTTTTTCGATATCTGGTGGTATGCTAGAAATTTTTTCAACTAATTCTCTGGCTTTCAAAGGATGAGCTAAATAAGAGCTGCGATTTTGGCGTGAGAATTGATCCTCTTTTTCTAAGAATTCAGCATAATCATAAAGCTCCATAAGAGAGATTTCGTTTAGGGCCAAGTCTTGAAAAAAAGAAGCGAGAGTTAATTTAAAAAGTGTTTGTTCTGAATTCCAAGAATGTTTCTTTAAAATAGTCCCACAAATAAGAGATTGCACGCAATAAAGTTTGGCTGGAAATTCACCTGCAAGATTTAATTTTTTCCATGCATTCTGAAGGTCAGGTTGATTATCAATCAATTTTGCAGTCTCTAAAACAGAGGCTTTTATCGTCTCAGCAAGTTCAGGTGTAATGCCAGTGAACTTGACCAGGTCGACAAGTTCTTGAAAGTTTTTAGTCATTTTTTCTTGAAGGGTGAGATGTGTTCTGTTGAATATACTTAAAACAGTTTCATGAATAATCTCATTAACTGATCTATTGCTATCGTCAGTTTTTATAAAAAGTGAATTGATTGTTTTTTCGCGTATTTTATTTTTCTCATCGATAGTGAATACATCACCTTCACTGTAGAGTTTTACAAAATGATCGGCACCTAGTTTGATATAAATATCTAATGGAATGCTTTTAAAAAGATCGAGATAATGCGAAGGGATAGGGTGATATTCTTCGGGAGGAACGGTGTTTTCTTCCATTGTATAGTTCTTCATCACTATGTCTTTTAATTTCTCTAAGCCACTAATAACATCAGGCTTTTCAATATTGAAAAAAACCTGACTTGCTGGATACTCTTCTGGATGAGACCTAGGTGTAACAGTTGAGCAAAGGATGAATTTCGTTTTTAAGTTTTTTTCAGTAATAAACTTTAGGACCTTGTTCCCAGTGCCATTGGGCATATTGTGATCACAAATACAGTAGTCAAATGTATTTTCTGAAAGGGCCTTGATGGCCTCATTGCCAGAGAGTGAAATTGCTGTGGTGAGATCTATTTGAATAAAATCTAGTAATAGAAAATTAATAATGTCTGCAACATCAATTTCATCATCAACAATTAAAATACTAACTTTATTACTCACAATGATTTAAATTTTAGCAGTAATTTATTTTATGTCATTAATTTAAAATGAATGAGAGCTTAGAGAGTGTAAATAGATAGAAATTCCTGAGCAGCTTTCTCCCAATCAAATTTTTTTGATCTACTTATTAACTGACTGCTTTTCTCGGGAGTGTGATTAAGAAGACCTCCTTCAATAATTTGCTTCATTGATGTGGCTTCAAAATTTTTAAAGTAATAAGAGAGATCTCCACCGATTTCTGGAAGTGAGGTTTTATCTGAAAGAAATAAAGGTAAACCTAAACTCATGGCCTCTGCCACTGGAAGTCCAAAACCCTCCAAAAGTGAAGGAAATAAAAATGCTTTGGCATTTTGGTAATACCACAGTTTTTCTCCTTCATTAATCGTGCCCACCAGATGAATTCTTTTTTCAAGGTCCAGTTCTTTGATTCTCGCTTTCATATCACTGGCATAAGCGTGAAAAGTTGTACCTGCAATAACAAGTTCGTAGTCGGGCATAATTTTAAGTAGATCAATTAAAACGTGAAAATTCTTTTTGGGTAAAACTGTTCCAACTGAAAAGAAAAAAGGACGTTCTGGTTTGTAAGCGGGGACACTTGCCATTTTTGTGAGAGAAATTCCATTGTAGATAACTTTAGTTTTAAGTGGATCAATTTTAAAAACTTTCATGACCTCTTCTTTGGTGAATTCAGAAATAAAAGTCACCATATAAGCCCGGTCAATCTTCGCTTGTAGTTTTTTTATATAAAGCTCGCCAGAGGCATACTTAGTGCTTTCACTTAAGGCATTGAGGTCATGGATGGTAAGGAGATATTTTGTTTTTTTACTCCAAGGTATATAAGGAGAGTCTTGATGGATAGCATGAAACAGATCACTTTTAGGAAGTAAAAAAGAAAAGGTGCGTGCCAGCTTTCCAAGTTTGTCTGGAATAAAATAACGAATGTCTAATAAGTTTTGATCAGTTCTTTTATCGAAGTGAAGTTTTAAATGGGCACAGACTTGTCCTAGACCCGAATAGGGATCTTTCATTTTTTCAAAATCGATAAGAATTTTTTTGTGCATAAAAAAGGCTCCCTGGGGAGCCTTTAAGTTTAGAATTTATTGATGTAGTTAGCAAGGTTTGGAAAGTCGATAAATGGATTTCTATTTCCTTGAGCATAATAGATTTGCTCATTTCTTTCTCTTTCGGCATCATCGACTGGATCAAGTTCATTCCAACGTCTTAAAACAGGCTCTTCATTTTTGGGGATTGTAATTTTGTATCTTACTGAGAAGTAGAAAAGAGCACGAGCAACGTTACCTTTGTGTTCACTTGGTGGTTCGAAAAGTGTGTCGCTTCCGCCACCTTCATTTGATGAACCTGATTTTGAAGATTCACAGTTATCAAGCATTCCATTTTCATGAGTGATGTCAGCAAAGTCAAAGTTTCCTCTTACTGAGTTCGCTTTAGAATCAGTTGGGAATAAATGGTGAAGGTCAGATTTTTGCATTTCTTTTGGGTATGAACCAGAGAACTTGCTTTGAGGCCAAGTGTGTTCACAGTTGATTTGGTTGTTATTTGGAATTGCACCTGGCTTTACATTAGCTCCACCAGCAAAGATCTTGTGACAGTAAACATCTTTAATAAAATATTGACCGTTGTTTGTTTCGAGATGAAGTTTTCCAAAAAGAACTTTTCTAGCTCCGTCATATCCTAGAACTCTTTGAGTATAGCAGTTGGCAACACCAGCAGTTTCACATCCTAAAACATCTTTACCGCCTTTAGAATCTCTAAGGTGATTAGTGACGAGGACTTTATTAAGTTCAACTTTAAGAGCTTCATCTTTTAAGACTGAGCTTGAAAGCTTGCTTACGAAATCTAGAGGGTAGTAAGTAGATTCGCCAGCAGCGAATGCAGTTGAGGCTAGAGCAAGGAGAAAAAAAACAATCGTCGTTTTCAAAATAATTCCCTTTGTAAAAGTCGTTTTAGCAAAGGGAATGTAAAATAGAGGATTAGGTTTGGCCAATAGAATCTATTAGTTTTTCTAATAAAAATCTTACAGATTTCTTAAGATTCTTACTTGGCCATGAGAGTTAAAATTCATTCACAGGTCAATTAGAAGTCAGAGATTTGATCAATTAGATCAGAGTTATCAATGAATGGATTGCGATTACCTTGAAGTTTTTCAATTTCATTGTTTCTTGCTCTCTCTGCGTCATCAACTGGATCTAAATGGTTCCATCTTTTTAAGAATTCTTCTTGAGCTGGGCTTACGGCCATTTTGTAGCGAATTGAAAAGTAGAAGATCGCTCTAGCTACATTTCCTTTGTGAGTAGTAGGAGGTTCAAAAAATGTATGTCCTCCAGAAGTTACTGATGGACCAGATCGGCTGGCAGCGCAGTTTGAAAGATTTTCGTTTTCAGTCACATCAGCAAATTCAAAATTTCCTCGTGTTGAATTAGCTTTTGAATCTGTTGGAAATAAGTGGTGAAGATCAGATTTTTGCGTTTCTGTTGGGAAAGCACCAGTGAATTTACTTTGAGGCCATGTATGTTCAGTGTTCACTTGATTTTGGTCTGGAAGATTTCCAGGCCCTACACCTTTAGTGAAATTAGTTTCACAGTAAAGATCTTTTACAAAGTAACCTTCAGGTCCTTTTTGCAAGTGTAGTTGTCCGAAGAGAACTTTCTTAGCAGCGTTGTATCCAATGGCATGTTGATTTTTAGAAGCGATCTTATAAAGATCGGCTTTAAGAGCATCGTCTTGGGCTTTACCAGGAGCAAAAGCATGAACATTAAGAGACAAAAGACTAAGAAGGGCGAGAACCATTAAAAAGTTTTTCTTCATTTACATTCCTTTGAGTGTTTGGACACACAGAAAGTTTGGTGGAATGCTATTAGATTGTCTAATATTTTTTATTAGGATTTCGTTAATTATTTTTAATGTAAGTAAATTTTTTTATTTCAGAGAATCCAGACGCTTTTTGATACCGTCCTCTTTTCCTTGTTGAGTTGGCCTGTAAAAAATAGGAGTTTTCATCGGAGAATACTCTTGTTTGATGAAGTGATTTTCATAGTCGTGAGGATAAAGATATTTTTTTGAATCAGGCAAAGGAAAATTTTTTAAATGATTCGGAACATTAATCGTGTCGTTACTTGTCACATAAGCGAGAGCTTCATTAATGGCCAAATAACTAGCATTGCTTTTAAATGTTGAAGCTAAATACGTTGTAGCTTGAGCGAGAATGATTCTTGCTTCAGGCATTCCAATTTGTGAAACAGCACTGAGTGCGTTCATCGCAAGACCAAGCCCGGTTGGATCAGCATTACCTACATCTTCACTGGCAAAAATGACTAATCTTCGAGCGATAAAGACGGGATCTTCACCGCCATCGAGCATGACGGCCAACCATAAAATCGCTGCTTGAGGATCACTTCCGCGCATACTCTTAATGAAGGCAGAAATTACGTCATAATGGCGATTGCCACCGCGATCATAAGCGCGTGCATTTTCTATAATGAGATTTTTTATGTCAGATTCATTTGGATTAATTAATTTAAGAGAAGCCTCAAATGCGTTTAAGGCTACTCTCGCATCTCCACCGGCAAATTGAGCGATGATCTTTATAAAATCTGCATTAAATTTAGTCTCAATTTTATTTACAGCATTTTGTAAAATCACTTCAATAGATTCTGCACTTAAAAGTTGAAGCTCTATAATGTGCATACGAGATAGGAGAGCTTTATTAACTGAGACTCGCGGATTTTCAGTTGTAGCACCAATAAGTGTAAAAGCGCCTTCCTCGATATAGGGCAGGAGGGCATCTTGTTGGGCTTTATTAAAACGATGAATTTCATCTATAAAGATAATTGAATCTCGTTTCGTGAAATTTTTCTTATCTAGGGCTTCGGCAATAATTTTTTTTAGATCAGCAACTCCACCTAAAACTGCATTGAAGGTGAAAAATTCTTTTTTGGATGCCCGGGCAAGGAGCCTGGCGAGAGTGGTTTTTCCAGTTCCCGAAGGTCCAAAGAGGATGAGACTAGGAAAATTTTCATTTTTTAAGAATGCATATTTCTTAAAAAGAAGATCGTGGCCAACAAAGTCACTAAACTCTGTTGGTCTAAGCTTGTGAGCAAGAGGAGCACGAAGCAGGCTTTGCTCAGGATCAAAAAGAGAACTTTGAGAACTTTCCATTTTATACCAGTGCCATAAATAAAGAGCTTTGAAAATGGAGTTTATTATAGATAGAGTCTTAGGGCACTTCTCGGGGCGTTTTAAAATAAGAATAGAGAATAACTGCTCCCATGGACCCAAGCCCAACTGCAATAAGAAAAATAAAAATGGTTAAGCCTAAAGAGGGGCTACCGGAGAGAGTTGGAAAATTTCTTTCAGGATGCTCAGAAGAATAAGCAATTTCAATAACTTGATTTTTCTTAAGTTCACTCCAAGAAGATTTTGAAAGACCACGAATAGTTCGAATACTTTCACCTTTATCGCTCGTGAAGACATATTCAATGTTGAAGTCGGAATCACCGTCTGCGGCCAATAGGCTGTATTTCTTTATTATTGTGGCCTTCGCCCGTTGACCTGAAGCAAAGATTTGCGAATCCTTATTATAGACGATCCAGGCGCCAATGGAGCCAGCAAATCCTACAAGGAATAAAAATGCTGCAATACAAATTGCAAGTTTATTATCTTTCATCAGTTTAAATGGGTTCCTAAAAGCATATATTCATTGACGATAAAAGTCACTTCCCTTAGACTTAGCGAACTTTAAACCTACAATTTTTGTAGTCCCAATGCCAAGCAAGAGGAGGTGACTTAAAATGGCTCAAGACCCACAATCAGCAATTACTGTTCAAATTGACGAAAGATCTGGTGTAGAACGTTCTTTGAAGAAATTCAAAAGAATGTGTGAATCATTTGGTGTCGTACGTGAGTACAGAAAACGCCAAGAGTACAAAAAACCTTCTGTAAAGCATAAGGAAAAGACTGAGGCTGCGGACAAACGCAGAAAGAAAACAGCAATGAAATCAACTAGAGTTTCAAAATACTAGTGAGTTTATAAAAGAGGCCTCGAAAGAGGC
>JAYSPR010000232.1:0-2683 GCA_043721975.1 Bacteriovoracaceae bacterium | reverse complement strand
GGGGACTTCGCTCGGGAATGGGTTATGTGGGAGCGAAAAACTTGTTGGAACTTTTCGAAAAAGCAGAATTTATTACAATATCAAATGCCTCTTTAAAAGAAAGTCATCCACATGATGTCTTTGTCACTAAAGAAGCGCCTAACTATAGATTGAGTTAATTTATGACAGATAAATTTGAAAAAAAGATTTGGATCATTGATTTTGGATCTCAGTACACTCAATTAATTACGAGAAAATCTAGAGAGCTTGGGTTTTCAAGTGAGATACTCACCTTAGATGAGTGTCATAAAAGATTTAGTGAAAATCACTTACCGAGTTGTTTGGTTTTATCAGGCGGGCCTCAGTCTGTTTTTGAAGATCATTTTAACTATGAAATCTTTTTTAAAAATCCTAAATTGCCCATTCTTGGAATCTGTTATGGGATGCAACTTTTAGGGAAATATTTTGGTGGTGTCGTTGAAAGAGGAATTGTTGGAGAGTACGGACATGCCGACATAGTTTTTAAAAATAATTTTCAAGTTCCGCAAACACCAAGTAGTATGAGTGTGTGGATGAGCCACTCTGACCATGTGAAAATTGTTCCCAAAGATTTTGATGTCATTATGGAAAGCTCTCATCAGCTTGTAGCGGGAATTAAGCATAAGACATTTCCCATCATGGGATTGCAATTTCATCCAGAAGTGGAACACTCAAAGCATGGTAAATCGTTATTAGATTACTTCTATCAAAAAGTGGGACTGTTAAAGCCAGATTGGAATAGTTCACAAATGTTAGAAGAAGCAGAGGACTTAGTCTTAAAAGTTAAGGGTAAAGAAGTGCTTTGTGCTTTCTCTGGTGGAGTTGATTCATTAGTCGCAGCGACTTTATCTCATAGAATTTTAGGAGATAAGCTTCATTGTTTCTTTGTGGATAATGGACTTCTTAGAATTCAAGATTACAAACATATTGAAATTTTAAAACGAGAGACAAAACTAAAAATTGAAGTGATTGATGCCAAAGAAGATTTTTTATCGAGCCTACGTGGTATCAGTGAACCAGAAGAAAAAAGAAAAATTATCGGCAAGAAATTCATAGAAATCTTTGAAGCAAAGGTTAACGAATACCAAAAAAATCACAATATACACTTTGAATATTTACTTCAAGGAACACTTTATCCTGACGTGATTGAATCCATTTCTCCCCACATAAACGGAGGGAAGTCAGTCACAATAAAATCTCACCACAATGTTGGGGGATTACCTGAAAGAATGAAATTGAAATTACTAGAACCACTTCGCCATTTATTTAAAGATGAAGTGCGCGAGATGGGGCTAACATTAAATTTAAAACGTGAATGGGTTTTTCGTCATCCTTTTCCTGGGCCAGGTTTAGGAGTGCGTATTTTAGGTGACATCACTCCACACGCTATCAAAGCAGTACAAGAGTCAGATCAAATTCTTTATGAAGAATTATTAGAAGCAAAACTTTATCATTCAACTTGGCAGGCCTTTACTGTTTTTTTACCAGTCAAAACGGTAGGAGTAAAAGGTGATGGGAGAGCTTATGAAAATGTTATTTGTCTTCGAATGGTGAATTCTAGCGATGGCATGACGGCCAATTGGTCTCATTTTCCACATGAATTTCTAGAGGCCGTTTCAAGAAGAATCACCAATGAGGTTGCTGGTATTACCAGAGTCGTTTACGACATTACTTCTAAGCCCCCAGGAACTATAGAATGGGAGTAGAAGTTGTTGTTATTAGATGCCAACAATAGCTGGCGCACAAATTTCATTTTAATATGATCTTAATTTCAATTAATCAGCTGATTTCATATAAATTATCACTATTCTTTATGCCCTAAACATAAGTCATTAAGTCACCGAGAAGGAAGGTGTTAAGATTAGACAAGTATATAATTTTAGGTATTTATATGGAGCTCGTTATGAAAAAATTCATAAAAATTAATCAGCTTGTGAGATTAATTATTCAGTTGAGTTTAATCACAACTTTAT
The DNA here is from genome assembly GCA_043721975.1 of Bacteriovoracaceae bacterium. Lineage (GTDB taxonomy): Bacteria > Bdellovibrionota > Bacteriovoracia > Bacteriovoracales > Bacteriovoracaceae > Bacteriovorax. The sequence goes on along the minus strand of JAYSPR010000232.1, from coordinate 692 downwards.
TTCAAAGTTGTAAAATGGCCGATGAAAAAAATACGACGAGTTCAACTAGCTCTTCTCAACCCCAAATTGTTTTAGCAAAATCTGCTGACTTTGTGACCACTAGTTCATTGAAATTGGATTTCGATGTTAAAGGTGTGCTCGCAAGTAATCCACTAACTATTACTTGCCAATTAAATGCAGCCCAACCTGTAGATTGTTCCAACAAAAGTGCTCAATTTAATTTGGTTGCGGATGGGAATTATTCAGTGAAGATTGTCGCTCAAACCAAAACAGGTAAAAAGTTTGAGATGACAAAATTGATTATTAAAGACGGAACGGCTCCAGTTGTTACAGTTTCTAGTCAACCATCTGCAGTGACTAATCAGACTGCTTCTTCTTTTGTTTTTTCAGTGACAGAATCTTTATCTGGATTAACTAAGATAGAGTGCTCTCTAGATAATGGGGTTTATGCCGTTTGTACTTCACCATTTAATATTGCGAACCTGGCAGCTGGAAATCATAATTATAAAATTAGAGCGGCCGATAAAGCCGGTAATATTAGTTCAATTTATTCTTATTCTTGGTCCATAGACTTAAGTGTTCCAACAGTGTCATTTTCTCAATCACCAAACGCTAATTCTAATTTAGTTAATGCTAGTTTTACTTTTTCTGGAACTGGAATTGTAAGCTATCAATGTCAACTAGATGCAGCT
>JAYSPR010000231.1:0-6313 GCA_043721975.1 Bacteriovoracaceae bacterium | reverse complement strand
TGTTTTAGTTGAAGAAGAAAAGCGCCTAAAGCAAGCTTTGCACTTGAAGCGATGAATTTTTCTAGAATCATCTTGTCGATAGTAAGACCCATCACGAATCACAGTAGTGTTTAAACCAAACGAAGAACATAAATTATTTGGACAAGAGTCAATCATGTTTATTTATATGCAAAACATATAAACACTCATAAAATATAAGTAACTAAAATAATTTAAGTAAAAAATTAACTTAAATCAAGTAATGACAACTGAAATTTAAAAATGAACACCAATACAGTCAGGCAGTTTAAAAGCGATAAGACATACCAAGCTGAAAACGTAACCCCGACAAAGTCACATCAGAAGTTGTTAAATCCGCCAACTCCCTCGATTCACTTGAATGATAATAATCAATCATCGCCCTAACCCCCACACCATTCGATGTAAAATACTTCACCCCCGTCCCAAAAGAAAAGAATGAATTACTTCCACTGTCAGTCGAGACGGCCGAGTTTGTGGTTGAAACCGTTTCAGTGCTAACACTTCCAGCTCCAATAGCAAAATTTCCAAAGCCTATGAATCGATTAGTGTGATAGCCCTTATTATAAAAATGATAATTGAGACCTAAGCCGTATTCAAAATATTGGTTTGTATCAACTGAAGTACCAGCATTTAGTGACGATCTATGAAGAAGTCCATAGAGAGAAAAATCTCTAAAAAAATTATTATTGTTATAAAAATATTTTTCTATAAACAAGCTAAGATCAAGACCTGTTAGTGAAGCTGCAGTTGAAGTATTGCTCGTTTCATACCAAAGCGAGTTAATATTTAAAGCACCCACGACTTCCCAAGTTTTATTTCTAATATTTGATCTAAATAATGGGAGGGAATTTTCATAGTGAGATTCTTTTCTTGCGTCCTTTTCTCTTTGAGCCTCACTTTGAGCTTCTCTTCGTGCGTCTCTACGAACTTCTTTGTATTCTTCTTCAGCAGCATTATTCGACATTTCGTCATCATCATTGATATCTAAGTCTTCAGATGCTTTTTTTACTTTTTTTGAATTCTTAATTTTACTTTTTTTAGTGCTCGATCCATCTGATTCACCGCTGACATCTCTTAATTCTGCCTCATCAGCATCGGTGACGGCCATATCTTTCGCTGCACTTAATCCTTCATCGGTTCTTGAAGTTCCCACTTCATCACCAACATTGATACTTTCTGTTCCACCAGGAATAGGCTCATCTTTCAAACTTCGACTAGGGTCATCTGTGATTTTCGCTGGTGTAGCAATTTTTAAATTAAGAACTTTGTCTTCAACTATTTCTGAGGGGTCTACAATACGGTAAAGTGACCAAACGGAACGTGTAGGTGAAACTTTTTCTACTGCTCCACGAGCAACAACACCGGCAGTAATAAAAAATTTAGCATGGTCTCCAACAACTAGACCGTCTTCACCGCCACGATTAACAAGAACTGTTTTTTTAGTGGCAGAGACTCTTAAAAATCTCAAAGTCAGTTTCTCATCAATATCTAAAGCATTTGCTGAAGATACATTTAAAAACACCCATAATGGCAATAGAGTCATAATTGATTTTTTCATGCCTGAAATAATCTCCTAAAAATAAACACTCATTCCTACTGTATATTTTAAGTCGGGGACTGAAAATTTACTATTAATATCGTCTTCTAAACGTTCGATTACTGATAAATTTTTAAGATCCCAAGCTAAGGCAAAATTCAAACTTGCACCAACGTTAGCTGTTTCTTCACGCAGGTCCCCAGCTCGAAATCGATATTTCGTCATTAACTGAATGGCCGGCAAAGTGAGAACTTGATAGGAATACTCTCTTGAGATATCTGACGATGTGATACTTCCTGATCCATTTTTTAAGCCGACACCCAATAAATAGATGAATGAATTAAGTGTAAGAGGATTATTATAGAAATAATAATTTAAATAAACACCATAGCTATATTCTCTCGATCTCGCATTATAGATTCCTAGGTCGTAATCGGTGGTTCCTGATTCAAAAAGAAATTGTAATGACCAATTTTTTAAATCTTGAGAGGTTCGCGATAAGTGTAAGTCGTAACCAATTCCAAGTGTAAAGCCTTTTCCTTGATAGTTTGGATCTGTTTGGTTTCCATGGGAATAAACTGAGCCTGAATAATGTAAAATAATTTCATGGCCTTCAAGTTCGTTCATCACCAGCTCTCTTCTGCGTTTTTCTTTTTCAATACCTGTAATGACAAAATATCTGCGCAAGTCTTTATCATTCATATCCGCAGACCACATGTCTCCATCGCGCTTCACTTTAGCATAGGCCCGTGCACTTATTTCTTGTTCGTTTCTTTCTTTTTGACGAACTTCATCATACAAATTAGGAATGAGACCTTTATTAGAAAGCTCTGTCATTCCTTCAACTTTTTCTTGCTCTCGATAAAAAGTTTTAAGGCCATATTTCATGCTGTTCACTTTTTTAACATATCCTTCACTCATCGATTCAAAAAGTAAGCGGTCCTCTGCTCGTTTGATATCTCCAAGGCTCACTTCCTGGTTTCCAATAAACATTTTTTCAGAACTATAATCCCCGTACTCTTCACTAAATTTTTCTTTACCTGAAGACTCTTTAAAATTCTCAAAAGTTGTCACAACAATATCTGATTCAGGAGTCACTTCTTTTAATTCTGCTGCTTCAAATAAATCAGGCGTGGCCTCAAATTTATCTCCCTCTTTAACAAATCGCTTGGGAACATTTTCAGAATTTTTTTCCATGTACTCTTCAAGGTCTTTATATTCTGAATCTGAAGCAACCACATGATGATTTTTGATTTTGAGTGGTCGACCGGCCGTCACTTGGCCAATAGTATGAATATATATTTTCGAATCTTTTTTTAACGAATGAGGGATTAAAACTTTTTTCAAGTGCCAATAAGATTTTGTTGGAAAACTTTTAACTAGCTCTCCCTGACCTACTAAGAAAACTCGAGGCATTTCTTTAGGCCCTTTTTGAAGATAAAATGAAGCTATAAGGCCTTCTTCATAATTTTCTAGGTGGCCAACATCAATGACGATACTTTTTTCTGAGGAGGAAACCTCGACTAATTTGACTTCATTTAAAGTCATTCCAAAACCAATAATTGGTGTACAAAACAGGAGAAGAAAGAGCACTTTAGTTGAAGAAGGAGTCAATCCGAGCATTTTTAGGTATTTTTTCATAGATATGAATAGTTTAGCTTAAACAAAACGCTATGCACATAAGAGGGAAATCCTTGCTTCCTTTGGAAATTTTCACTATAACAATAGAGGTTAAAAAATTAAAAGAAGGTCCATGACAATGAGCAAGAAAAAAATCAAAAAGATCTACAAATATGAGTGCAACGTAACTGGGGAAATTTTTAAAACCACGGCCGAAGCTCCTTCGCCAGGTGATTTATCTACAATCAGTGCCTTTTATCAAATGAATCCTGAGCTTGACGATAGGCCAGTGGATATTAAGCTAAAAATCAAAAATGAAGAAGAGACAGCAGCTGAATTAAAAGCTGCTTTAATGACAGAATAATTTACTCGGAATTATTCCGATTAAATCTAGCGTAAAAAACTTAAAACTACATTCACAGGATTTAACCATGTCAAACAATATAGCAAGTAGACAAGTCGTTATCATAGGATCAGGCCCGGCCGGTTATACAGCAGCACTTTACAGTTCAAGAGCAGGACTCGCTCCCCTTGTTATAGAAGGCCATGAGCCTGGCGGACAATTAACAACAACCACTGATGTTGAGAATTTTCCAGGATTCCCAGAAGGAGTTTTAGGGCCCGATCTGATGGCCAATATGAAAAAGCAAACTCTCCGTTTTGGTACTGAGTTTTTAGCGGCTAAAGTGACAAGCATTAATTTAAAAACAAGACCCTTTCATTTGAAGTGTGATAACGGACAAGAATTTCTCGCCGAGACAGTGATTATTTCAACTGGAGCTTCAGCAAAATACTTAGGCTTAAAAAACGAAATGGAACTCATTGGTAAAGGCGTATCTGCCTGTGCAACATGTGATGGATTTTTTTATAGAAACCGTGTTGTCCACGTTGTTGGTGGTGGTGATACGGCCCTGGAAGAAGCTAACTTCCTTACACGTTTTGCTTCTAAGGTTTTCCTCGTCCACAGAAAAGATTCTTTCAGAGCAAGTAAACCTATGCAAGACAGAACCTTTAACAATCCAAAAATTGAAGTCGTATGGAATACTGAGGTTAAAGAAATCCTTTTTAATGATACTGGTGTGACTGGACTTAAAGTTCTAAACAACAAAACAAATGAAATAAATGAAAGAGTAACTGATGGCTTTTTTCTAGGTATTGGTCATGAACCCAACACAAAATTTCTAAATGGCCAACTCACTCTCGATGACCACGGTTATATTAAAACTATGGATGGACACCCTGATACATCTGTTCCAGGTGTTTTTGCTTGCGGTGATGTTCAAGATCCTTATTATCGTCAGGCCATCTCGGCCGCAGGTTCTGGTTGCCAAGCGGCCATTAGAGCAGAGCGATTTATTGAAAGTGAGCACGATAAAAAATCTCATAAATAACAAAAAATAATAACGGATTACCCGATCTTATTTATTTAATCGGGTATTTTTTACTTAAAAACCCCAAAAGACAGATATTCAAAGCATTTTTTTGAAAGACCCCTTTGACATACATTTTTAAAGTTTGAAACAATGAATTGAGAGAAAAAGAGAATGAGTCTCTTTTTTTACAAGTGTAAATTACCAAGGAAGGTACATGAAAGCACTCACCAGAATTCCGATTTTTAGTTACAACACGATTGCGACGACACTTTTAACTGACACCAAATCTCTCGAGATTAAATTCAGAAAAAAGTATCTTAGTCTCGAATCACTCTTTGAATTTGAATCTATTCTCGCCTGGTGCGCCTCTCATCCTGAAATTCAATCTCTCATGATTACAGCTTACGGGGAACACTTCATTCAAGGAATTGATCCAGAAGAATATAAAAATAGCGATGAAGAAAAACTAAGAAAATTCCACCAAAAATTATCCACGATTTGCCAGTCGATGTTTTGTCTACCGCAGACGATTGTGATGGATATTAAACAAGGAACAAAAGGACTTGGAGTCGAACTCGCTCTATGTGCTGATATAAGAGTTGCCTCACTTGAAGCTAAGTTTACTTTTAATCAGCTTTCTCTAGGAGTGACTCCTTGTAGTGGAGCATTTTCTTACTTAGCACCTTTTTTAAATCAAAATATTTTGAGAAGCCTCGTTTTAAGTGGATCAGAATTTAACTTAGATACCATGAATCTCTTAGGTGGTTTTTCTTTCACTAACCAATCGGCCGGTGAAATTATTAAAAGTATATTTTCTCAATCTCCAGTGGCCCGTATGCAGGCCAAAAGAGGACTTTTAGGAGAAAACTTTACTCATGATTTAAATCCAAAAATAGAAATTGAAAAACAACTTTTTAATGCTGCACTTAAAACTGGGGACTATAAAGGAGCTGGCCCATTTATGGGACACAGTGAATTTAAAGAAAAAGTTGTCACGACAGATTTATCTTAAATAAATGAATTAGAAACTTAAAAGCAAACGAATTTCATGAGCGGACAGGACTTGTTTTACTTTTTGGAAATCACTTGTGATTCCCATTAAGAATCCTCCTCCACCCGCTCCACATAACTTAAGCGAGTAATCATTAGACTTGATGCCTTCTATCCAGAGATCTCTGTAGAGCTTAGGAATCATCGGTGAAAGATACTCGAATTGAAATTCTGATAAGAGTTTAAAATTCTCTAAGAGCGATTTAGTATCAGCTGCTAGAAAATTTGTAATACAATCATTGGTTATTGGAACTAAAGCATTTTCGCACAAATCACTAAAATGCTGATTCGTCGATTTCTCTAAAAATAAATTCACCAGAGGTTCGGTCTTTCTTGATCTTTTAGTATTTAAAAGAAAAATTCCACCACTCCCTTTAGGAAAATGAGGAATAGTCACTGAGCCTAAATCATTTTTACCTTTAATTAAAATGGGAGAATTCAAATAACTAATGAGTGGATCAATTCCAGAGCTTGCCCCATGAAAATGAGATTCCATTTGAGAGAATATTCTTTTTAATTTTGCAATATCTAAAGTCGAATGATTCTCTTGTTCGTAACGATCAAAAATAGCTGCGACTAGAGCTCCTGAGCTTCCGACTCCATAACCTTGCGGTATAGTTGAATCAAAATAGAGGCCTTGAGAAATATCAAATTCAAATGATGTGCTATCAAATTGAAAGCATAACTGATTGCTGTCACTCAACTGTTTTAT
>JAYSPR010000230.1:0-11959 GCA_043721975.1 Bacteriovoracaceae bacterium | reverse complement strand
AACATCAATCCAAAACACAGTCGAAGCCTCTAAATTAAATTCACTGCTCATGGGGGTGACGATTGGTCGATTTCTGGTGGGAATTTTTCTGGTTCTGGGAATCATCAGTCACTTCTCAACCTTTAAAGGATCATTTATTATCGCTTTATTAATCATTTTATTGGTTGTTCTTGTTTTTAGAAAATCAATCGAGCCTTTTTATCATTCTATTGAAAATCGTTTTTTGTACAATCTTGACTCTAAAGAAAGAGAAGAATTAAATCTCATGAAAATAAAACCAAAGCTTGCTCCTTGGGACGCTGTCATGAGTGAATTTGTTGTTTCGCCCAACTCAATAGTCACAGGAAAAACACTACAAGAGTCGGCGCTTAAAGAAAACTTTGGAGTCACAGTAGCTCTTATCGAGCGTGGTCATAAAAAAATTATTGCTCCAGGTAGAGATGCTCTTTTAATGCCCCATGATCATCTTTATCTTATCGGAACAGACAGTGAGCTTGATCAAGCAAAGTCTGCTATAGAAGCAGAACAACATTCACAACAAATTGATGAAATTTCTCACTTTGGTTTAGATAACCTGACCTTATCTGAAAGTTCTCCCTATATTAACAAATCAATCCGAGAATGTGGACTTAGAGAAAAAATCGAAGGTCTTATTGTTGGAGTCGAGCGCGATCATAAGCGCTACCTAAATCCTGATTCAGGAATGATATTAAAGCCAGGTGATTTATTGTGGGTGGTTGCAGATATAAGAAAACTCAATCAATCAGTTTAATTTTTGCTTTAAATACAAAACTAAATTTTTTAGAAGTCCTCTTTTTCCAGAACGTTCGAAAGAAGTGCCTGCAAAAAATTTTCTAACTTCCCCCTGACTCATTTTTAATAAATGGTCGTGAACTTCACGAGCCGGTTTTAATAAAAAAAAGGATAAGAGTTCATTGATTTTTTCTGACTTCAATTCTGGACTCGTTAGTCTTTCATTTATTCTATCGATTCTTTTGTTCCACGGACAAACATCCTGGCAAATATCACAACCAAAAATAAATCCTGAAGTTAAATCCATTTTTTCGGAAGGGACTGTCTCGAGCTTAAACTGCTCTATAGTAAAAGTACTTATGCAGTCTTGGGCCACGACAGTTCGAGTAAGTGGGTCAATCGCTGAAGTCGGACAAAGATCTACACACAATGTACATTGCCCACAATGATCAGTTTCTAAGGGAGAACTTGGTAGATTAAGTTTTTTATCTAAAAGCAATGAGCCTATCATCACAAAACTTCCTTCACTTCGATGAATAAGCATGGAGTTTTTTCCAAACCAGCCCAGCCCTGCTCTATGGGCCAAGTCTCTTTCTAAAACGGGATGAGTGTCTAAAGTTATTTTATAATTGAGATTGTGATCAATTTTGAGTTTTTCACCAATTTCAGTTAACCGTGTCCGTAAAACATCGTGGTAATCAAGCCCGTCAAAGCCCAGAGTGTATGAAGCAATTTTTAATCCATTCCAATTTGGATTTTCACGGTAAAAATTTCGAAGATCATGGTGGGACTTGTGATAGGAAAATAAAAAAACTAATGAGGATTCAAATTCATTCCAGTAGTTTTTTAAATCAAGTCTTTTATCTAAGCGCTCACCTTCTAAATAAGTGAGTGGTAAATGATTATTTAAACTCACCCAATTTTTAAAATGATCTCTTGATAGTGGAATGGACTCCTCTACATAACCGTAAGCTGTCACTCCAAAATCTTTTAACCATTCCATTAGAAATCTAGAGGAATAATTTCAATGGCCCCTGTTGGACAGACATCAACACATGCTAAGTCCATAGTGCATTTTGAAATATTCTTTGCTTCGATAAAAGTTTTTTTGTTTTGATCTTTTGTCACTGCCCATATTTCATGAGGGCAGATATGAACACAGGCTTGGCAAGACGCACAGTTATTAGTATCTAGTAAGATCTTTTTTTTTTCGTCACTGGCCTCTTCTAGACCTTCCGATCCACCCTTGACTCTCGGAGTGTCTTTAATAAGTTCAACCTTAACCGAATTAGAGCTTCCTTGAGAGAAAAATTGCCCTTCACCTTTTGTGACAACTAATTTGTCACCATTTTTAAGTTTTAAGCGCTCTTTTACTTCTTTTAAAACATTTTTCATGAACTCAGAATTTTCTTTTTCTTGGTCAGTGACAATGAAAGGACTTACTCCCCAATATAGACACATTCTTCGTGCAACTTTAAGTGAGTTGGTTATACCTAAAACAGGAATACTTGGTCTAAATTGGGTAATTCGTAAACATGATGCGCCCGACTCCGTAATAGAGAGAATTCTTTTAGCACCAAGTTTTTCAGCAATCATGGAAGCTGCCACCATAATTGAAGCCGTGACACTAGATAAATCCTGATGACGTAGAAGTGGGCGCTCTTTTGGTGTGCGTTCAGCTTCACGAACAATGTTATCCATCATTCTCACTGTCTCTAAGGGGTATTTTCCAGAAGCTGTCTCACCCGAAAGCATAACAGCGTCCGTTCCATCCCAAATGGCATTGGCCACATCTGAAGCTTCGGCCCTCGTCGGTGTAGGATTTTCTGTCATGCTCTCAAGCATTTGAGTTGCAGTAATAACTGGGATGCCTAAATTATTACAAGCTGTAATAATCTTTTTTTGAATGGCCGGTACTAGGTGATTTCCAACTTCTACACCCATGTCACCACGGGCCACCATGATCATATCAGTGACCGAAAGTATTTCATCTAGATTATCTATCGCTTGAGGTTTTTCAATTTTAGAAATGATAGGAATATTAACTTTGAGAGAATGAAGTAGAGCTTTAACAGTCATGATGTCTTCTTTTTTTCTCACAAAAGAAAGGGCCAAATAATCAACTCCTTCTTTCAGTGCAAACATCAAATCTTCTTTATCTTTTTCAGTAAAAGCCGGTGCAGATACATCACAGTCAGGAAGATTTATTCCTTTATTAGATTTAAGAGTCCCACCAACTTTAATTTTAATTTTATAAACATCTCTATCTTTTGTCATGGCCTCTGCAACCATAAGACCATCATCAAAAAGAATCCTTGCGCCATCATGACAATCAGCTACTAAGTTTTCATAAATGGTCGGAATATAATTATTGGCATACTCAGGATATTGATCTTTTATTTTTGATGCTCCAATAACCCACTCACTACCAGATTCAAGCTTTAATGGCTCAAGAAGTTTATCAACTCTAATTTTGGGACCTTGAAGGTCTGCGAGGATGCCAACCTCATAGCCTGATTCTTTAGAGGCTTCCCGAATATTTTTTATAACGGCCTGGTGAGCTTCATAAGTTCCGTGGCTCATATTAATACGGCAAACGTTAACACCTGTTTCAATAAGTTTTGCGAGCATTTCTTTTGAATTAGTAGCTGGCCCTATAGTGGCCACGATTTTAGCACGTCTCATTGTTATCCCATGTTTGATATTTCTCTAGATTAGGATAGCACTAACTATGCTTTTTTTGAATTTTCTTGTGCGAGAGCAGCTAGTTTTACGTTTTCCATTCGCTGTTCATACTGAATTCGTAGGTTTTCTCTGTCGGCTTCTGAACTCTGGTAAAGTCTGTCAAATTGAGTTTGTGCTTCTGTTAAGCGCATTGATAATTCTTTTTGGTGCTCTACTCGCTCTTTCGTCAATTGGTCCTCGTATTTTTGAACGAGAGTGTTTGTTTTATAGTCGGTAATGACCCGGTCTTTTGCAATCATTCTTTCATACTTATCACGAGTTTGAAACATTTCGGCTTCTTGCTGGCGCTGAACGTTTTCCATAGTTGTTTTATTCAATTTTTCTTCTTTAAATTTTCTTTCTGCTTCACGGGTTTTGATTGAATCAACTTCTACTTCAGCTTTTCTCACAATCTGAGCAATTTTATTTTCATAGTTTTCAATAATTTTACCAGTTTGTTTTTCCATCTCATTTAACTTTTGCTCGTATAACGTTTCCTTGAGAGCATTATGCTTGATGAGTTGAGACTTAATCGCTACTTTTTCATCATTGACATCTTTTTTCGTTTTTTCAATATACTGAGTTTTATCTTTTGAATACTCATCTTTAAGAGCATTAATCGTTTCCATATTTTTATCATTAATGGTGTTAACAACCCGACCAAACTCAACTCTCTGATCTTTAACTTTGGATTCACTTTGATTAGTGGCCCGAGTGATTTTTTGTTCTCCCTCAGTTTTTAGCTGCATATTATCAGCTTTAAAATGATCTTCTAGAATATTATTTTTCTCACGGCTCTGAACCATATATTCTTGCAATGATTTTTTTGATTCATTTTCAGTTTTTGCCAGATTCTCTCGATTTGATGACTTCATCTGCTTGATTTGATCGCGATAAGTCTGGTCTATTGCCTCTTCTTTGTCTCGTCCCATCACCTGAGATCGACCTAACTCATCTTTCATTAGACCCAAACGACTCTCATAAGAATCTTTCGTATTTTTAAGTTCATCATTTAAGGTATCAACCTGAGTTCCACCATTTACTTTTTGATTAGCGATACTTTGTATATTTCTAATATCGTCATTGAATTTCTTTTCTAATTCCTTAGATTCAAGCTTATGATCAAGGTTTTGTTTCACTTGCAATTCATTATTTTTCTTTTTTACACTATCTTGAAGACTTGCATAATTTTTTTGAGTTGTTTCACTTTCTTCTTTTTTAAGTTTTAATAAATCACCAACGCGCTCTTCTTGACGATCTTTTAGTAGCGAATTTTCTCTTTCTAGAGTCGTTCGAAGATTTTCAGAGTCATCTCTCAGGCGACTTATTTCTTTAAATTTTTGCTCACCAGTTGAGCTTCTTAAGTTTTCTATTTCGTCGAAATGCTTTTTACTAGTTTCAAGTCTTTCTTTGCGATCAAAGGCACGATTATCTATATTCTGTTTTTTAGAGCGACTATCAATGTCTGCGACTTGTGTATTAAAATCTGATTGGTACTGCTTATTCGCGTTTGTGTAACGCTCACCCATCGTTTTTTTAACTTGGTTTTGAAAACGCTCATTTTCAGCAAAACTTTTTTTGTAAGAATCACTGATAGAAGAAAGTTTATCTGTCAGTTCGTTTTTTGTTTGGGTCGCATCTTGTTCAAATTTAGAAACATTATCTTTTAATTTTGTTTTAAATTCTTCTTGATTTTGACTTATCGCACTTCTGGTTTTTTCTGTGTAGTGCTCGTTATTGATTTTATTTTGATCTTCAAGTTCTAATCTTTGATTACCATACGTTTTAGATTGCTTGACCACTTTCGCATCGAAATTTTCTTTTACATTTTTTAGATCTTTATCATAGTTTTCTTTCAGCTCTTCTTGAGCCTCACGATAACGATTGCGAGCTTGATCTACCTTCATTGATGCGTCATTTACATCCATATAACCCTTATGTGCAAAGGCCCAATTGGTTTATAAATTGGGTCCAGCATTAAATAATTATATAGGAGAGGGGGGGTATTTTTAAAGGAGGGCAAAGTTATCCTTTACCCTTCTTTTTATGTCGGACTTTAAAGACTCTATAGTTGCCTACTTAGCTAATTCTTCGTCGATAACTTCTGAAAAGACTTCGATAGGCTGAGCACCGGCAATAAGTTTACCGTTAACGAAAAATGTCGGCGTTGATTTTACACCAATATTTGTTCCTTCAGCTACATCAGCATCAACACGTCCTTTAAACTTTCCAGCATCGAGACATGATTTAAATTCTGCTTCATTGGCACCAGCTTTTTTAGCTGCTGCAATGAGATTATCTCGGTCTAATTTAGATTGATCTCCAAACATAGTGTCGTGCATTTTCCAAAAGTATTTACTATTTTGAGCATTAGCACACATGCTTGCTTCAGCTGCAACTCTCGCCTGAGCGTGGAATGGTAGTGGGAAATGCTTGAAAGCTATTTTCACTTTATCGCCATACTTTTTTTCTAGGGCTGTTACAACTTGAGCGCCTTTAGAACAAAATGGACATTGAAAATCTGAGTACTCTACAATAGTTACTTTTGCATCAGATCCGCCTTTAAATGGAGCCTCACCTGCCACGACATCAAAAACTGGTAACGATGGTTTAGATAAGTAGATTTCCACAGGACTTTTTTTCGTTTTTTCTGCAATCCAATTTTCAACAGCAACTTTTTTACCTTCTACTGTTAAAAATTCTGTAATTCTGCTTTTAATTTCTGGGTTGACTTGTTCCTTCGGAATTTGACGATCTTTAATAAACTTTTCGATTTCTGCGTCCGTAATTTTCACAGACTTTGCGATGTATTGATCAAGAAATTGATCGTTCGTTAGCCCTTTTTTATTAGGGTCTGCGTTCATAAAACGCTCAAGAAGCATACTTTGAAGCTTCGCTAACTTAATTTCATAAACTTTTCTTTCTGCTTCATAAAGGTCACTTTCGATGCCTTTAATGAAATCTTTTTCTAAAATTTGTTCACCGTTTACTAAAGCTACAACTTCTTTAGACGGAGCCGGTTTAAAAATAAAATTTGGCTTAGAGATTGCGTCTTTTTGACAGCCAATAATGATTGTTCCTAGACCTAGTAAAAATACTGCAGGTATCGCTGCTTTAAAGATTTTTCTCATCTTTTCTCCTCAATAAAAAAAGTAATGTAATAAAAGCAAAATAATAATAGCTCTAAAAAATCAGGAATGCGATAACTCTAAAATAAAATCTTGATAGACTTGTGATGTGCTCAAAAGCTCTTTATGATTTCCCGACTGAATGACTCGGCCTTTTTCCATAACTAAAATTTTATCAGCTGCAATAATCGTCTCCACTCTATGGGCAACAATAATCGTGAGTGAAAATTCTTGAATAATGAGAATGCACTTTCTTAGGGCCAGCTCTAACTCTGAGTCTAAAGCTGATGAAATTTCATCAAAAAAGACCACATTCTTTTTAAGATAACAAGCACGCACTCCGGCCAACAACTGTTTTTGACCTAGAGAAAGGTTACTCGGATGAATTTTTTCTAAAGGGCTTAGACCCATTGTTTTTAGATAGGGAATACTCTCTTCTAAATTTTTCCAACTCGTCTCAAATTCCTTAAAGTCTAGAGGTGTCGGATCACTTTTAAGACTTATATTAAAAAACAAGCTCTCACTAAAAATGTGAGACTCTTGAGAAACAATACTAACTTCCTGCCTGTATAAATCGAGGTCTTGCAATTTAAGTTTGAATAGTCCACTGGTCCCGTGAAGATCTAAGGTCACTTGGGCCTTTGGCGCAATGACATTTCCAGCTAGTATATTTAAGAGGGTCGATTTTCCACACCCCGATAAACCGACAATGCCGATTAGTTCACCAGGGCTGCCTTTAAACTGAATGTCTTCTAGATGAAAAACGTCTCTCGTTTCACTTCCCGAGCTGGGGTAAGAAAAGTGAGGGATACTCACCTGCATTTCAATGAGCTTTGTGGTTGGTTGCTTAAAATTCATTTGAGAAATCTTAAATGGCATGTCATTTAAAAAATTCTGAATTCTATCAATCCCAGTAAAGGCCCTTTGAATATTTGCAATTTTTCCTGAAATTTCTTTAATGGGATTGATTGATCGTTGAATTAAATCCACGATGGCAAATATTAAAGCCGCTTCGGTGAGACCCGAGTATGGAAAAACAAAAATGACCAGTGCTAATAAAATGGGATAAAGGGATTCTGCGAGAGCGTAATAAGCCGCATCCATGTTGTTGGCCTGATTTTGTTTTTCTAAAAAATCCTCAAAGGCAGCATTAGATTTTGAAGAAGAATATTGGTCATGGCGAGTGTAATACATTTGGTGAAAGCCACCTAAAACGTTTGCTGTCACACGGTTAACTTTGGCCTGTGAATTTCTTAAACGCATGAAAATATCTCTCATGAGCCTGCTACCCCAGATGAGAAGTATCGTTGCAAAAAGCTCAGAGCCACTAATAAAAAATCCACTAAATTTATGAAGCGAAATAAATCCTACTAAGCAAGAAACAACAAAACAAAGATCAATGAAAATTCCAAAAGATCCTGAGGTGATGAGATCTCGAATGGCCTCCGTATCAGACATGATACGAGAGAGAATTTCTCCTTGAGGATACTTTTCACTGTCGTGTTCGTTACTAGATAGCCACCTGCCGTAAGTTTGAGTTCGGGCATATTGAATGAGCAAGCGCACATACTTATTCACTGAGAGTTGATAAATCACTCGGTTAATATAAACTGCAGAGAAATTGATAAACAAGGCAAATAAAGCAGACTTAAATTGGCCTTCATCTGCATAAGTTCTGGAGAGGTTGCTGATAAGATTGGGAGTTAAAATCCCCAAATAAGACGATGTCATTAAACAGATGACAACTAAACCTAAAGTAAGTTTAGACCCGTCGAAAAAAAATAACTTATACCATTTGTTTTTGGAAGTACTCATATGTTTTACTTTGCTCTTTTAAAAATTGTTCTACTGGACCTTCTTCAATAATACCTGAATCTTTATCTAGAAAAACTAGCTTGTCTGAATTCCTCACCGTTGAGAGTCGGTGGCTCGTAAGAATAATAGTTTTATCTTTTAAGACATCTGATTTTTTTAATTTGCTGATAATCTCTTTTTCTAAAAGAAGATCCACTGATGAGAAAGGATCGTCCCAAATGAGTAACTTCGCTTCGCTCATGAGGCTTCTCACTAAACAAAGTCTCTTGGCCTGCCCACCAGAAAGCCTTTTGCCATTTTCTCCGACTTCTAATTTTAAAAGTGCTGAGAGGTCTGATTCTAAATAATCTAAACCTAAAATTTTTAAAACGTCTTGGGCCAATAGTTTTTCTTGTGCTGTTTCATTTTTTCCCAGAAAAATATTTCGCTCAATTGAATCATTAAAAATATAGGGATCTTGGGCGACAAAACTAATATTTTCACCACGCTGTTTTGAGATCTCGGCAATTTTTAAAAGTAATTCACTTTTACCATGACCCGTCTTAGCAATAAGCACATTCCAAGCTTTTTCTTTAAAAGAAAGTTCAAGATTTTGATGCCAGTAGGGAAATTTATAATGAAAAGGGACAGAGACTGAATTCATGTCGATTAAAACTTGCTCTGAATCCACTGGTGTAATGAGAGTATGGTTCAACTCTTTGAGCCGTCCCCATGACGCGTGAGACCTAGAGACCACGACCCCGATCCAAGACAAATAACTCATAGGCTCCATAAATAGAAAAATAAAACCTGAAAACAAAATAAGTGTAGTTGCGCCGAGATTCTGTTCTTTAATGATGAGTGCACCCCACAATAAAGAAAAACCTACTCCCAGCCCGACCATGGGTAATGAAATAGAGATTCCTAAACTCGAACGGTAAAAATAATAAAGTTCCCTAAGGGATAGTTCAGAAAAAAGTTTATTAAAAGAATCTTCCGCATGAAAATTTTTAATCGTCTTTTTTCCTACATAACTTTCTATGATTAAATTTTGCACTTCACCTTGGAGATCTTGAGTGAGTTTAAAATATTTTCTATTTTTCGTGACGACAAAAGTAAAAATAAGAAAGGCACATAACATCGGTGTTAGAGCAACCAAAAGATGAGAATTGAAATGAATCATTTTTGGAATAAGGACAAAAAACGCAATGAGAAAGTTTGCCCCTTGAAGACCAACGAAGCCAATGAGGGCCCTGATTTGCTCAATGTCACTGGAGAGATACTGAAAAAGCTGTCCAGCGTTTAAATGCCGAAATCTTTTTGGTGTATTTGATTCCAACTTCATGAGTAATTCAGAACGAAGAAATTTTTGAAGAAGCCTCGCTGGATAGAAAAAAAGTATACGAGAAGTGGTTCTAAAAACTAAAATCCCTAGGGCACAAAAAAAGAACAAACTTGGTTTTAATTCATTGGAGTTATTGGCCACGAGGTCAGCTAATTCTTTGGCCATAAAAGGCAGCTCACTTTGAATCCTGTGTGTCAGGTACAGAGCAAGGGCCCCAAAAAAGTAATAGATTTTAAATTCTTTAAGCTGCTCCCAAAGAAGCCCCCCAAAGTCTAGTTTCATGCGATTTTTTTCCATGAGTTAAATATAAAGATTTCGCCACCCATAGGCCAAGAAAAATTAAGAGAATAATTGACAGTACCCCCTCGAACTTTTAATATTGATTTTCTAATATAGGCGGATAGCTCAGTGGTAGAGCGCTTGGTCGACATCCAAGTGGTCGTAGGTTCGATCCCTATTCCGCCTACCATTTTTTAATTAAATAATTTCATCAGTCAACTTAGGAGACATCGCTCTCCAATTAACCTTTGTCATTTCTTCAGAGTCATCATTTAAAAGAACACGTGCGGCAGCGACATGAAGACTTTCTATTTCTGAATTAGTCAAAAAATATTTTTTGTGATCACGTAAAATAGGAAGACCGGAAGAATCATTAAAAATAGCAAGTATCACAGCTGAATAAAGGACTAATTCGCCCTGCACTGAAACTGGATGAGAAACGATGGTTTTTAAAGCATTGAGAGATTCACCTGTTCCATTATTTAAAAGAGCATGAACCAGTTCTTTTTGAACACAAAATTGTTGAATATCCTCTATTAATAATTTTTTAATTTTTACTAAATTTCGCTCTTTTTTTTGCTTCATTAAAATTCCTTCAGGTAGATGACTACGACTGGCAAAACTACATCCTGAGTTGAAAATGCACAGTAAGCTCATTAATGTGAACATAAAAATAGTGCTCATAAGAAATCTTATCGGCAACACCTTAAATAAGTCTAATTTTAAATCAGAATCTATTGTAGTTTTTAAAATTTAACTAAGAATAAGGCAAACTAAAGCTAAAGACACTTCCTTTACCAAATGTAGACTTAACAAATATTTTACCTTTGTGAGATTCGACGATCCACTTAGAGATAAACAGGCCCAGCCCCACACCTCTTTTATCAGTGCTATTTAATTGGGTAAATCTTTCAAAAATCATTTTTAATTTTTCTTGCGGTATTCCTGGACCATTGTCACTTACGGAAACTAAAAATATTTTTTTCTTTTTATCTTCAGAGATCGAAATAGTTATCACTCCATTTTCTTTGGTAAACTTGACGGCATTGCCAACTAAATTAGATAACACTTGTAAAATTCTGTCATGATCAATAATTGCAATTGTCGAAGTTTGAAGTGGCTCTATTACTATATTAAATAATTTACTTTGAGCAATAGGCTCAAAAAGTTCCTTACATTCGTCAATGATTAGATTTAAGTCATAATTTTTTAAATTTAATTTTAAATCTCCATTTACCATCTGCTCAACATCTAACAAGTCATCGATCATTTTATCCATAGATGTCACATTTTTTTCGATGGCATCAAAATATTTACTCAAGACTATTTTATCTATATTATTTTTTTCAAATGCTCTTTTTATTGCACCTGAGCTGAGAGAAATGGCAGATAGTGGATTTTTTAAATCATGACTTAATATACACAAATAGGTATCCCTGATTGCTAAGGCTTCCTTAGCAGAGTTTACTAATGCCGCACTATTTATGCTCGCTTCATCGTTGCCTTCTCTTTCATTTAGTAATTTATTATCTGTATCAGTTCTTTCTGACTCAAGAAGCTCTTCGGCAATTTGCTTTTTTTGATTTCGCTCTTCATTTCGTATTTTGTCTTCGTTTTTTCTTTCAATTATTTTAGCGGCGTCAGAATGTTTTCTTTCATTATTTATTATTGGCGATGAAGTGGTTGACCCATATTTTTTGATATCTTCACGGGCCCTGATCTCTGTGAGTTCTCGATCTGCTTTTTGTCTATCTTGAGTCACGATTTCATCTGACTCTGCTTCAACACTCTTGGTTTCATTATCTAAAAAGTTATCCGTTTTTTTTCTCTCGAATTTTAAACTATTATCTGTGTTTTCTCGATATTGTTGTAAATCTTCTGCTTCAGTTTTATTCATAAATTCTCCAATCTCAAGATTGAGGTCATTAGTAAGCCT
>JAYSPR010000229.1:0-6322 GCA_043721975.1 Bacteriovoracaceae bacterium | reverse complement strand
TTGGAGAATTTATCAAATTCGTCAGGAGTCAGATTCGTTATTATTCCGTTTATTTTTTCAATTTTCAGACGGGATTCATCGGCGAGTGAAGGGAGTTCTTCAAAAACGATGCGAGCATTTCTCAGGTCTACGGTTTCAACTTTGACGGGAAATAAAGTATCTTTGACCTCAACTACTTCTTTTTTGGGTGGATTTAGTTTGGTCATATCTTTCAAGAATAAAAAATCTACATTTTTTGTTACGATATCTGTGACAATTTTTCCTCTGAAAATTTCTCTCCAAGCAATAGAGACATCTACTTCATCAATGGATAAAAACCTTTTGTCGTCTTCTTTTAGGTTTCCTGAAATTTTTTCGAAGCTATAGGCACCACGAAGAATGCTTATGTCTAGATCGTCCATGTGCATATAGTATATTGGTGAAAATTCACTCAGGAACTTATTTGCCTGATGAAGGAGTATCTGGGGAAGGGCTATTCTAAAAATTATGAGAAATCCAATGACAATGCCCGGTATATAAATTTTTTTTTGCTTAAAAAAAAATGGCATAGATCAAAATTCCTATAAAAGTTAATTTAAAAAAACAAGATTCATTAAAAAGTAAATCAATGCCTAAAATCATCTTCAGTCGGAACTTTAGAATCAGTAGAATTTCTTGTTGTGTGACGTCTCTCTGATTGTGAAAATTCATGAAAAGTTGCTTCTTCATGAGCTCTTTTCATTTCTCTTTCTTTCACAAAGTCGTGAACCAAGAGAGCAAGAGCATCTTGAAGTGGATGAACATTCCCGATTTTTTGTGATGTTTTTCTAACTTCAACCTCATCATCATTGTTATCGTACATTTTAACCATGACAATTCCGGCAATAATCGGAATAAGCATAAGTATGATTCCTGAAAGAATCATACTAGAAAAAGCAACAACTGCATTTTGATCATATTGAGCGCTGATATTTACTGCTACCAAAATAAGACCGGCTGCAAAGATACTGGCCATTGCTGACATAAATCCAAAAGCTATCATTACTTTAACGGCATTTTTTTTAACAAGGTCTTTTAAATCTTCAATCGGGCTTGGCATTTCATGCGCCCCCCCTGCAGAAAAAAATGGTTTAAAAATTGAGAAGAGAATAAAAAACCACTTCATGAAAGACCTCCACATACAAGAAAGGCCTATGTAAT
The DNA here is from genome assembly GCA_043721975.1 of Bacteriovoracaceae bacterium. Lineage (GTDB taxonomy): Bacteria > Bdellovibrionota > Bacteriovoracia > Bacteriovoracales > Bacteriovoracaceae > Bacteriovorax. Next base: position 5,143 of record JAYSPR010000229.1, on the reverse strand, counting down.
TAGGCCCTTTATTAGAAATTTAAAATTTATTTTCTACGGCTGCGGAAAAAATAAGCCCCAGCAAGGAATCCTACAGTCGCTGCACCTAGAATTACGTATGTTGGATTTTCTTTTACTAGGCCAGTAGTTCTGTCTACCACTTGTGATCCGATTTCACGAGCTTTTTGAAGATACTCAGCAGCTGGATCTATAATATTATCTTCGATCATGTTAGAAGCATTATGTTGAATTTTTTTAGCGTCGTACTTACCGCTTAATTCTGATGCAGTGGTCATAGCTCTCTCCTTGAAAAAAATTTAAGAACGTTACTCGATCTATTTATTTTCAAATTTTATACCAATACTTGTGCATTTATAAATTTAGGCACTTAAAGTTAATTTAGAATTTTTTGCTGGGGCAATTGGTATCACTGTCTGGGATATGTGGTACTTATCTTTATATTTTTTATAAGAAATCATATTAAATTTTGGCATGCAAACTGCTTATACCTATTATTAAAAAAAAGGAGTCTTATTACAGCTCAAGCAATGTCGACTCATATTCATCGCTTTTACCATGGCATCAAAGAATTTGCTTTTCTTATTTTAAAGCATAATATTTTTTTTCATGCATCTGCAATTTCATATTATGCGGCTATGGCAATTGCTCCTTTTTTACTGATTTTACTTCAAGTTGGTGCTTTTTTAGGATCCACTCTGCAGTCGGAGCTTATAAGCCAAACTTATTATGTGCTGGGGCCTGAAGTTGGAAAAATTTCTGAAATGATATTTAAAAATGCCAATGAAGAAAACAACCTTGCCTCAATATCAGGAATTGTCGGAATTGTTATTCTACTATTTACGGCTTCAATTGTATTTTTACAGTTACGATTTTCCCTCGATGTAATTTATGGTGATCATAATCCTGAGACTTCAATAAGCATTACAGAAGTTTTAAAAGAACGCATCTTTTCTATGGGAATTGTCATTGGAACAGCAGTGCTTTTTTTCATCTCATTATTCATCGCCAATATCTTACATTTCTTTATAGGCGAAGAGATGGCCACAAGTACAATGGGATTAATTCTCTCCAATCTAATAAGTTTTATAATTAATCTCATGATTTTTACAGCTCTCTATTACTTTGCTCCTAGCAGGACTCCTAATCTTATGTCGGCACTAAAACCGGCCGTTTTTACATCGGTAGCGTTTGTGTTCGGTAAAATAATCATAGGGCTTTATTTTAAAAATGTGGCGATCAATTCAGTTTATGGTGCCACAGGCACTCTTTTGGTTTTTTTAATCTGGGCCTACTACTCAGCTTTTACTCTTTTTTTAAGCCTAGAAGGCTTTCTATTTTTACACCCTCACTACCGACGAATTCAGCAGGTGAAAGCTGGGGAAAGTTGACCGTAATTGAGAAATAGAACGATCATTTTCATATACTTACATGCACAATCTTCTTGGCCTCTCAATTGCTCTGTATAGAGAATAAATAGGTTTTTGACGGGAGGCCAATTATGCCGGTGAATATGGAAGAAGTAACAAGTAATAACAAATTCAACATTGTGGATATTTTATTGCTTGATCATAAATATTTAAAAGAATGTATCAAGATTTTAAAAGATGATGACAAAGATGATGAAGAAAATAAAAAAATTAAAATCAAAACCGCAAAAAGTTTTTTAGATACCCTTCATAAACATTCAGATGCTGAAAAAAGATCGGTGTATGCTCCTCTTCTTAAAGTGAAGGACCTTAGACGTGACATTATTGAAGGTGAAATTGAACATGGAATTATTGATTCAAAAGTAAAAATGCTCTCAGTCAAATTAACTGGTCTGAGAACACTTGGTGAAGAACTGGAAATAGAAATGAAAGTGCTTGCAGAGCTGCTTGAACATCATATTAAAGAAGAAGAAGATAAAATGTTTCCCAAGATGAAAAAAGACCTGGATAAAACTATTTTGAATGAAATGGGCTTTCAATTCATGAAGCTTAGAAATTTTAGTGAAAAGGACTTACGTCTTTATCCCAAACTACAAAAAGAAGTGACTGGTTTAAAAAAACTTGGGCAGAGAATTTCTGGAAATTTTATTTCTCGTGTTCAAAAGCACGTACTGCCTTTAAAAAACTGAAAGTGGCCATGTTACTTCTCAAAACAAAGGAGCCAGGTGTGATTGATACAATAGGATACGCAGCAATCAAAGCAAAAGAAAATATGAGTGCCGTAAAATTTAAAAGGCTTGACTCAGGTCCACAAGATGTTGAGCTGCAATTACTTTTCTGTGGAATTTGTCACTCTGATTTACATCAAGCAAAAAATGACTGGAAAAATACTGTATTTCCCTGTGTACCAGGGCATGAAGTAGTCGGCCAAGTTTCAAAGATTGGAGTAGATGTATTAAATTTTAAAATTGGAGATATTGCAGCTGTCGGTTGCATGATTGATTCATGCGGGTCTTGCTTTAGTTGCAGAAACGGAGCTGAACAATATTGTGAATCACCAACAGGTTTTCTTGGCACCTATAATGGAACTATGAATCCTAATGATCAAAACTCCTACGGTGGCTATTCAAACAAGCTGGTCGTAAAAGAACACTTTCTTTTAAAGTACCTGCAGGAATGCCTGCAGAAGTTGCAGGCCCCATTCTCTGTGCAGGTGTGACGACTTATTCGCCGCTCAAGCACTGGGGTATAGGCCCAGGAATGAAAATTGGAATCGTGGGCTTCGGAGGGCTTGGTCACATGGGCACCCAGATCGCAAATGCCATGGGTGCAGATGTTACGGTCATTACCACCAGTCCTGAAAAAAAAATAGATGCTTTCTCAATGGGTGCAAAAAACGTCATATTTTCAACTGATAAAGAACAAATGAAAGAAGCTGAAAACAGTCTTCAATTCCTACTCAGCACTATCCCCTACGAGCATGACATTACACCTTACGTTGATTTACTAAAACGCGATGGCGTATTAGTATTTGTGGGAGTACTTGTCCCTCAACCTGCATGGGATCCAACAAAAATCATCATGCACAGAAGATCTCTTGCCGGAAGTTTAATCGGAAGCATTGCTGAAACTAAAGAGGTCCTGGAATTTTGTAACACGCATAAAGTTTTTCCAAAAATCCAAAAAGTAGATGTAAAAGATATTAATGAAGCATTCGAAAATGTCTTCAATAAAAAAGCCCGATACAGATATGTGATTGACCTCTCAAGTCTAGAAAAGGAAAAAGATGAAAATCTTAAAGAGATAAAAAGTGTTGGCCACCTAATTGAAATGCAGGGATCAATCGAAGAAGACGAAGAAGTACAAGTTGAGATGTCTTTGCAGTGATTTTAATTTAATAAATAAAGGGTGGCAGTAATGCCTCCCCTTATTTTAATTCAATGTTCTACATAGTCTCTGGTTGAACCGGCAGTATAAAAGTCTCTAAGTAATTGATGCTACTTTTTTCACAAGTCTCTTTCGCAAGATTATATTCCGAAAAAGCAATTCTTTTACAACTGGCTGGCTCCATTGCTTGATTAAGGCACATCTCAATTGCGTTAAAATCATTAGACTCCATACACGTAAAATTATTTCCAGTTTGCAAAAAAGCGGATTTAACTTGGTTGTCTTTTACTAAACTTCCAAGGGCAAGTGCCTTACAGTCACTATAAACTAAAGAACTCGACTGGCAATATTCAATTATATTTTCCATCGATTGCTTATTAATTTGAAGATATTTGATAATAGCTTTGAAAGCTTTTAATCTTAAAAAGTGTAGATCATCCTCTTTTTGTATTTTTAAAGCTTTTGATAAAAGTATATCCAATTGAGAATATCGTGTTTCTATCTTTTTAAAAGCCAATTTGAAAAAATTAAATTCTTGTAATGTCTTTTGAAAAGTAAGTAGTTCAACAACATTCAACTCTCCCAACTTTTTACCAAAATAACTATTTCCTAAAAGAACACTATAAGATTCACCACTCGCCTCCACTTGAGGAAGGCTTTGAGCGTTAGTATTCAATTCATTAATGGCGTATTTAGGAAAATTTTTAGTCATCAGTAAAAGTAACTGGGTAATGCTGTTTCCCGTTTCACTGAATTGGTCATTAATCCCAGTTTGGATAGGAGCTTGCCCCATGGATACAAGCTTATCATCCTTAGAAATATTTCCTGCACCGGTCATCGAGATGGTGTACTCAAGTTGAACGCTTTTTGATAGTTGCTCAAGCTTTTGCATCAGGCTTGCCGTTAATTCCAATTTACCTAAAAGTTGCTCGATGGTTTCTGCGCCGGATAATTTTGAAAGCAATTGAGTGATGTTTAACTTAATAGTTGCTTCTAATTCTTTCGTCATTTGCTCTTCGGAAGAACTTAAGATCATAAAGATGTGAAGTTTGTGTCCCTTCGCGATCGATGTTATATATTCAGTCCCGCAATTGTTGGCAAATTCTATGAATTGCCCATTTCTAATAAGAGTCTCATAATTTTTATTCAACGAGTATGTCGTCTTTCCCAACTGCTTTTGTAGAAACGAAAGAGTAATTTTGATAATTTTATTCTTACTAGAGGACGAAAGATTTTTTTGTAATTTCGCTTCAAAGAGGTCATTTAATATTAAGCCCCCCTTTGTAATCTTCTTTAATTCTTCAATCGTTTCGATTTCTTGATAATCGGATTTAACGATAAATTGAGTGCTTGCTTGCGTATTAGATGAACTAATCTCGATGCAAGAAAAAGGTGTGATTGTTCTTGTTGAAGTTTGGATACCCTGGCCTAAATCAAAGCTCGAAAATTGTTGAGAGAGATCAAGTGTTTCTGCCATGCTGGGGCTCGATAGCAATAGTAGAGAGAGAAAATAGATAATATTTTTCATAAAAGCTCCTGACAATTCAACGTGTTGAATTGTACTTAAATATAATTTTTGTAATTTTTTTTAATTAGCGTAAGTAAAAGATTTACCTATGCCAGCGAGGTATTGAAAGGAAGAATGAATGTGAAAAAGTCATTGAAATTTTCATAATGAGAATATGTATCAGGAAAAACTGTTTCATGTAAATTAAAATAAAATTGTCATTTTCTGACATTGGATTTTTGGGGATACTGTTTTTCGTCTGTCGGCAAATGGCTTCTGAACTCTAGAAATTGTAAATCTCTCAATAAAAAACTCTAATGAC
>JAYSPR010000228.1:0-10580 GCA_043721975.1 Bacteriovoracaceae bacterium | reverse complement strand
TGTTTCTTCCGTCATGCTTTCAGTTGGAATTGGTTTTACACTCGCAGGCATTCTTCCCGTCTTAGAGTCTTTTGACGGTCCCTCTAGGTGAAAGCCTTCAGTGCTGAGTTCCGGTACTTGATTTTGACCGAGAGTCTTCGGAGTGTATCTCATCATTTTAGTCTCAAAAGTTTCGGTGCCAGCACACGAAAATAATGTGACTAAACTAAGGCTTGATAACATTAAAGATTTTTTCATTTTGATCTCTCCGTGATCCCTAATACTTTAGGAATGAAACTTTATCGGAGAATTGAGTTAAAAAATAAGGGTGTAATGGTGGCCTTAAGAAAATTTAATTCTTAAGGCCTAAGGTATTGAGAAGTGATAATTGATTTTAATTTATTGATTAAGTACGTAGGCGAAAACTAATGGGGCTACAATCGTAGCATCAGATTCGATGATAAATTTCGGAGTAGATTTGTCAAGTTTTCCCCAGGTGATTTTTTCATTTGGAACAGCTCCTGAGTAAGAACCATAACTTGTTGTTGAATCAGAAATTTGACAGAAATAACCCCAAAGTGGAGTTGATCTCTCTAGATCTTGTTCTAACATCGGAACAACACAAATAGGGAAGTCACCAGCAATACCGCCACCGATTTGGAAAAAACCAATTGAGTGATTACTTGAAATTTCAGTGTACCAATCAGCGAGTCTCATCATGGTTTGGATGCCAGAATTCATGGTGTGAACGTTTTTAATTCGTCCATCCATACAAGCCGCTGCATACATATTTCCGTTCGTAGAATCTTCCCAGCCAGGAGTGTAAATTGGAATATTTTTTTCCATGGCCGCAATCATCCAAGAATCTTTAGGGTCAATTTGGTATTCATTTTTAAGAGCACCTGAACGAAGCACTTCCCAAAAATAATAGTGAGGAGGATGGCTCTCGCCAGCTTTATCGGCCTTCGCCCATTCTCTATTGATGAGGGCCTCGATTTTTCTCATGGCCTCATCTTCAGGGATACAAGTATCTGTCACGCGATTTAAGCCTTTTTCTAAAAGGGCCATTTCATCATCAGCAGTCAAGGCCCTCCAATCTGGAATGCGGTGATAGTGATCGTGGGCTACAAGATTATAAATGTCTTCTTCTAGATTGGCCCCTGTACAACAAATAGCATGGACTTTATTTTGTCTGATCATTTCCGCGAGAGATTTTCCAATTTCCGCTGTGGACATCGCTCCGGCCATAGTGAGAAACATTTTTCCATCATTTTGAAGATGGCTTTCCCATCCTTTGGCTGCATCGACTAAAGAAGCTGAGTTAAAATGCTTGTAATTTGTTAACATAAATTCTGAAATAGGACCACGTTTCATAAAAACCTCAATTTATTTTTTACTGCTTTAAATATGTATAAGACTTTAGGCAACTCTCATAAAAATCAACAAGCTTCACACCTTCTCGAGGATTAATTTTTCCACTAGAGATTTGGCGATCAATGTTTTTCTTCATGGTGTAGGCCATGGCCTCGGGGTTATATTGCATAGCTGAGAGAACACTTTCAGACGAAGAACCGCGAATAACTTCTTCAATGTAAAAATCAGTTGGATCTTCATCGTCACAAAAAACGTGAACTTCATTGAGTCTTCCAAAAAGATTGTGAAGGTCTCCCATAACATCTTGGTAGGCGCCAGTGAGAAATAAGCCAATGTTATATTCTTCGTCAGGACGCAATTCATGAAGTGGCAGAAGGCTTCTTGTTTCATTGATATCGATAAATTTATTAATTTTCCCGTCTGAATCACAAGTAATATCAACGAGGGTTCCTAGAACTTCTGGTTTTTCATTGAGTCTTGTAATGGGAACAATGGGAAGAAGTTGTCCAATGGCCCACAAGTCAGGAGCTGATTGGAAAATAGAAAAGTTACAAAGATATTGTGGAGCTATCCCTTGATCGATATCGTAAAGATTTTCAGGAATAAATTCCATTCCCGGAAGAAGAGCTGAAATCTTTTTAGTAATTTTCCAAAAGAGGGTTTCAATACGTGCGCGCTCTTCTAGTTTAAGTATTCCCAGCCTAAAAGCATTTAAACATTCGCGCTTGATATCGAGAGCATCATTGTAAATTTCTTGAGCATTTTCCTCATTGATGGTTTCAAGAAGGTCGCGCATATTAGCGACTAAACTGTGATCGCCTTCGACTTTATCTGTTTTATAATCAGTGAATGATGTTTCAATTTTATCAATGACATTCGTTATGACACAAGAATGTCTTGCAGTTATTGCTCGGCCTGATTCTGAAACGATATTGGGGTGAGCGACTTTTTCAGCGTCACAAATTTCTTTTAAAATATAAACAATGTCTGAAGCATAATCAGCAAGTTTATAGTTCATCGATGAATCGTTGGTTGATTGAGAGCCATCGTAATCGACTCCTAAACCTCCACCAACATCAAAATATTCAAGAGGTGCACCAAGTTGGAAAAGCTTCGCATAGATGCGTCCACCTTCTCTAATAACTTCTTTGACGGTGCGAATGTCTGTGACCTGAGAACCAATATGAAAGTGGAAAAGTTTGAGAGAATTGATGAATCCCTCATCTTTCATGATTTGAACGCAAGTAAGCATTTCGGCAATAGTAAGACCAAACTTAGCTTTTTCTCCACCTGAATCAGACCATTTTCCTGAGCCTTTAATGGCCATCTTCGCACGAAGACCAATCATCGGTTCAACGTTCATCTCACGAGAAAGTTTTAATATTTTATGAAGTTCAGAAAATTTTTCGATAACGACAATGGCCTTTCTTCCGAGTTTGTTTCCTAAAAGGGCAAGGCGTAAGTAGTCTTCGTCTTTGTATCCGTTTAAAACAGTGAGTGCATTTAAATTATCGTTGTAGGCTAAAACAGAAAGAAGTTCAGGCTTACTGCCGGCCTCTAATCCGAAATCATAAGGAGCTCCGGCATCGACGATTTCTTCGACAACTTCTCTCATTTGGTTCACTTTTATGGGGTAGACACCTTTGTACTGGCCTTGATAGCCAGCTTCTCTGATGACTTCGCGAAAAGTTTCATTAATAACTTTTACGTGAGATCTTAAAATATCGTGAAAGCGAACCACGATAGGCAATGGAATATTTTGCGCCTTCATTTCTTCTAAAACTTCAGCGATATCAATGCGCGGACCGTTTTCTTCACGGTGAGGAAGGACGCAAAGGTGGCCTTGATCGTTGATGTCGAAATAACCATCACCCCATCGACTGATGTGATAAACATCGTCAGCTTCTTCTTTAGTCCAAGGTACAGGTTTCTTTGTTACGTCGTTTTCCATTTTAAAATGACCCTCAAAAACGAATGAATAAATTTAGCCAAAATGTAGCTTATTTAAAGCTCATTCACAAATGAAAATAGCCTAAAACTTGAGGGAAACGACCAGAGGATAGTGGTCAGAAGGGAGCGCGTAACGCTGAAATGAATCTTGGGGAGGAGGAAGGACCACTCCGTGCTGATCACGGTATTGATAAATGCCTGATTCTTCTTTTTGTATGAAGCTTTTTAGTTCTGGAGGGAGGAGAATGTAATCTAGCTGTGAGGCTTCGCGGATAAAATCGCGGTTAAAGTGAAAATAGGTTGAGCGGCGCTCACTGGGCTCTTGAATGATTTCTAGAATGTCATCGAGGTCAGTTTCTTTGTAAATACTCACAAATTCTGGCTCGAGATCGTGCTTTTGAGCACGGCCATTTAAGTCGCCGGCCACGATAATTGGAATATTGGGAAATTCAATTCGACGTTCGTTGTAAGTTTTCATTAAACATTCACATTCGGCTTTTCTTCTTAACTGCCCGTTAAAATCTATTCCTTCTTTGTCGAGTTTAGATTTCAAGTGAACCAGCATAACGATAAAAGAAAGTTTATTGTTATTAAAAAGTCTCAGTTCTGCAATATCACGAGAGAATTTATGGAGACGCACAGTTTTTTTGTCTAATAACAACTCGTGAGGGTACCTAAAATCTAAAATTTTATTCTTATGACTTAAAATTTGATGAGTGAGCTTAACTCTCTTATGAATAAGGTAACCCATTTCAATTCCTCGGTCGGAATTACCTGGTAGTAGAGCGGTGTAGTATTCATTATTCAAATAACGAGCATTAAATAAATCAAGACTTAAAAGACCACCCACTTCAACTAACATATTTATATCAGCATCAATTTCTTTAATAGTTCTGGCGACCCATTCGACTTTATCGAGAGGTTTTTTGAAGCTATCACCGATGCCTGGATTGACGAGAAAAAGATTTTCGACATTATATAAGCAAAATTTTAAAGCTAAAGCTTCTGAGACTATCAGTGGCAACTCCAACCAAAAAGCATGGGGCGATAAGTTTTTTGAGTTTTATCCCAAACTTCTTTGCAGACATAACCTTTATAAAATGTTGGAGATGGTGCTTCTCTTAAAAAAAGATCGACCTGTTCCTTCACGCACACAGCATCTCTGACGAAATCCTTAGTCGATTGGACAGAAGTAATTCTTAGGTCTCCGTCTGGACTTACAAGGAGTCCATAATATTTTCCTTCTTCTTCTTGAAGAAAATAATACTTACCATTTTCACTAAAAAGTGGTGTTTCTCCTCGAGGAAAAACAACCGAAAAGATTTTTTTATCATTTGTTATTCCGTAGGCTTTAGAGAAATAGAGACTTTGGATGTCTTTGAGTTCAGAAGTTTTTAAATTTTTTCTAAAAATATCACTGATGTAAAATTTAGAAGCTTCTTTTCGATGTTGAGGGCAAGGAGAATCCCACATCATAATATTTGGGAGAACGCTGGCCTCTTCAAAGGCCCAAGATCCTATAGGCATACCTTGATTATTTTGAAGAGTTGAATTGAGAGCAGATTCAGAAATTTTGCCACGGCTAAATAAATCGAGATTATCTATCCACTTTTGTCTCACTTCTCCAGTATTTTTTTGGCAAAATGAATTTTCAGGACACCCGGGATATTCGATTTTTGAATAGAGCAGTGCTGCGTGTGCATTACTTGATATAAATATAAATAAAAAAGCCAGTCTCAACATTTAATCTTCCAAATCTAATCTTCAAAAATTTTCTTAGAGCTGATAATTAATTTTAACCTCATTTACTATAGAATTTCTAAATTTATTTCGACCGTAAACCCAATTAATTTTGCTTTTCCAGGCCTTTAATTTTGTATAAAGACCAAAAGTTGACCGATCGAGGAGGAGAAACTCAGGTCGTGGTGATTTCCGCCCTTTGAATTCTATGTCTTTGAGTAATTCACGGATCATATCGAGAGGATTGGATTCAGTGATGGGGCGAAGGCCTTCTTGGTTGTAGGGAGCGTAAAGATTTTTAAAAATTTCAAAATGCTTTTTCACAAGCTCATCTTTTTCATCAGCTTTTAAAACATCGAGCTTTTTTGTTATTCTTTCGTATTCTAAAAGATCATTATTTTCTAGTGCTAAAAACAGTTGGCAATAATCCAGACGAAAGTCTTTAGAGAAAGATCTAGTCGAGCCAAAATCGAGCATGATAATTTTATCTGGCTTAAAAAGATAATTACCGTTTTGAGGATCGGTGTGCATTTGTCCTAGTTCCCAGAGCGAAAACAAGAAACATTCATAGAGTGAGTTCCCTAAAAAATCGCGTTCTCCTTGACTATAGCCCAGTGTCTTTTCAAAAGTATCACCCTGAACCCATTCCATTGTAAGTATTTGCGCACTCGTGTATTCAGGATAGGCTTCAGGAATTTTAATCATGGGAAATTTATCTTTGTAGCTTTCTTTGAAAAATTGAAGCTGCTTCATTTCATAAAGGTAATCACATTCTTCCAAAAGAGATGTTTTAAGTTCTGAAATTAAATTATCGATGTTAGGTTTATTAGGATAAAGCAAGTGGATAAGACCATCAATCTTGTGCAGGTTTTGAAAATCGTATTTGATAGCATCTACAATTTTAGGATATTGAATTTTTACGGCCACTTCTTCGCCAGTATGAAGTTTTGCCCAATGAACTTGGCCAATACTGGCCGCTGCAACGGGAGTAGGATTAAATTCTAAAAATAATTCCTCTGGATACTTATTAAAAATTTCAAAAATCATTCGCCTGACTTCGCTATCTGGCATTGGGGGAGAGTTTTTTTGAAGATCGCGAAAGAGTTCACTAATTTCTTTGGGGAGAATGATGTCATCAGAGATAGAAATCATTTGACCGAGTTTCATCATGGCGCCTTTTAATTCACCCATGGTTTGAATAATTTCTTTTGAGGCTTTTATTTTCAAACTCAAATCTTTAATTTCTGGATTTTTATCCATCAAAGTTTGGGCCTTATTTTTAGCAGCATCTAAGGCCAATTGAGCTGAGGCTTTAGTTAAGCTTGTTCCTAAAGTGAGAAAACGCGAGAGTTTAGAAGATTTAAATTCATCATTCATAATTTATTTTTTTTCGTTAATTTTTTTCATGGCTTCAATACGCTTTTGTCCTTCATCAAAGCGTCTTTTTTCATCACTAGTTTCAGGAATGACACTTCGAATTTGGATAGGCCTTCCAATATCGTCTAAGGCCACAAAGGTTAGATAGGCCGTCGTTGTATGTCTGGTAATTCCCGTAAAAGGATTTTCAGCAATAACTTTTACACCAACAAGCATTGAAGTTCTGCCGGTGTAATTAATAGAGGCCGAGATTAAGACGTGATCTCCAATTTTAATTGGTGCTTTAAAGCTCATATCATCTACGTGGACCGTCACGACGTGGCGATTGGAATGTCTTTCAGCGACCATGGCCGCGGCCATATCTATCCAAGACATGACAACTCCTCCAAAAATTGAATTTTGTGGATTTGTATCATTAGGCATAACGAGAAAACGCATTTCAACTGCACTCTCACTCACTTTTTTTGGTGCTAAGGAAGCATTCATTATGAAGCCTTTGTTTTCTTTTAAGAATTATTATCTCAGTAGAGTATAAACTTTTTTTAAAAAAAGAGATACCACCAAGCCTGTAAAAAGCACAACGGCAAGGGTAGCTCCACTAGGAAGACCAAAAGCGTTAGCTAAGACAATGCCTAGAGAAGCAAAAAAAGTTGAGAAAATGATACTAAACAAAAATGTTTGGCGACTATTTTGAGCAAATTTTAGAGCAAAAAAGCCAGGAACGAGGAGTAATGTTTCCACTAAAATTGTTCCAGCAAGCTTGATGCTCGTGACAATTAAAAAAGAAAGAAGAATAAAAAATAAATAATGATACCTGGAAACTTTAATTCCCGAAGTGAGGGCCCCTTCTTCATCATAAGTTATAAATAACCATTTTTTGAGTGGCCATAAAATACCGAGAATTGTCACGAGTAAAACGGCCAATGATAAATAAAGATCTTCTTTTGTGAGTAGCAAAATATTGCCAAAAAGAAAACTTAAGAGATCCCCTTTATCTTTAGCAAATAGAGTGTGAATAATAATTCCTAAGGCCATGGTAGAGGTATAAAAAATCCCTATCATTGAATCACTGGGAATTTTTTGTCTGAAGGTCGAGTAGGCAAGAAAGAGAGTCAGAAAAATAGTGATGATTAAAGTTGAAAGAAAAATGGGAAGACTGGCGGCTGCTTCAAAAAGACTCAAAGAAATGGCCAGACCTAAAAGAGTTGAATGAGAAATCGCTGCTCCCATAAAAGCATTTTTTCTCGCTATAATGAGTGGAGAGATAATCCCACAAGTCAGTGAGAGAAAAAGAGTCCCTAAGAATGCATACATGAGAAAATCATAGTGAAAAAAATCACTGATCCAGGCTATGTTTGGCATTATGATTTTCTCCTAATAAAAGGATGAGAAGCGGGTGCCTTGTCATTTTGACTTTCATGATCATGGTCACAAAACTTATGGTCTTGGTCGTGGTGAGAGTGTCCATTATGATTTAATTCAAGATCTTTTTCATGAATAAGTAAATGTTCAAATTCACAATGATAAATATCTTCTAAAATATTTTTTGTGAGAAAGTCCCTATGGTCATGCCAATGGTGTTCTTTGTTAAGACATAAGATATTGTGGCAACTCTTAATGATCTGATTGATGTTATGATCAACGATCATCACCGCTGTTTTATCTTTAGTCTTAATCATCTCGATAAGATTTAAGAGTTGATCTTGTCCTTTACTATCTAGACCTTTGGTTGGTTCATCTAATAGTAGTAGCTCTGGTGAATTAATCATGGCCCGAGCAATTAAAACTCTCTGTTTTTCTCCACCGGACAGTTTAGAGATTAGAGTGGACTTTTTATGAAGGACGCCAACTAATTTTAAAAGCTCATCTACTAGATGGTCATTTTTAATTTTATAGTGAGACATTGAAAAACCCAAAAACTCATGAACTTTAACAGGAAGAGTTGTATTGAGTTCGCTATTTTGGGGAACATAAGAAAAATGTTGAAAAGGATAATGATTAAAATCTTGGACTAGTTTGTCGTTAAAATAAATCTTTCCTGATGTCGGTTTTAAAAGCCCAGCAATAATTTTCATCAGGGTGGATTTTCCTCCACCATTGGGGCCCAAGACTCCCAAGCTTTCTCCTCTTTTTAAAGTAAAAGAAATGTCTTTCAAAGCAGGAGCACTTTCGTCACCATAAATTTCTTGCTCGTATGAGAAACTAATCTTTTCAGCTCGTAAAATAATATCACTATAATTATTCATGGAGGCTTGCCTTAAGTTTGGAATTGAGTTCTTTTAAAATAGAAAACATTTCTTCTGCATGGCTTTCGTTTGTATCTATTAATAACGTTAAGTCATTAGGTCTTTTTTTATTCAGAACATTTTCAGGAACTTTGATATTCTTTTCTTGAATCCATAGAGCTTTAGGATTTTTTAGGGCATCATACATTTCTTTTACGGTTTGAACGTTGGCCTCTTGGTGATGTCCAGATCCCTTTATGGCCACAACCTGAAGAGAATTTCCACCAAGTGTTTTTAAGAGAGGCAAGAGAGCATCATGAGTGAGTATAATAGGTAGTTTGAAATTTTTTAGAGTACTTTTTAATTCTGATTCAATTTTATCTGCTTCAGCACTGCAGTTATTTTGAGCTGCTGACATCAATTTGAGTTCGTTTGTTTTAACACTCACTTTGATTTTTTCAAAGAGCACACAATAAAGTTTAGGATAGAGCCAAAAATGGGAAAGTGCCTCGCGATTATTTCCTTGATAAAGATTATAATCAGCATTCTCTAAGTTTAAGATGAGCGTTTTTTGAAATTGACCTTTCGCCCTTTGATAATTTATTTTTCTTGCCCAAGGGTTTAGTTCTGAGGGGCCGGTAATTAAGACGGGGATTGAAATGAGATTTTTTACTTCAGTAGGATTGGGCTCAAATTCATGAGGGTCACCGACAATTGTCACGAGATTTTTTATCTCACTAGCTTTTAGGTTTAGACTTTTTAAGGCCAATTGACACAGTTCTGGATGAACGCATCCGATACTACTCTTACTTTCTGCGTAACTACTTGAAAGACCACTTAGTAAGTAGCTGAAAACAATGATAAAAAGATAAGAAAATAGCTGTCTATTCATAGCTTTCTTCATAGCAAATTAATTTCTTATTGGAAACGAATTACTTACAGTAGATATGGTGATCCCATCTGTAGCCACTTTCAAAAGGAATTTTTCCGGCCAGTTCTCCATCAGCATCATTGATAGAGTCGACGATACTAAGTGGGTTGACGATTTCTTTACCGTTGACGGTGATATAACCAGAGTATGGTTCTGGTGGAAAAAATCCAAAAGATCCGCCGTTACCGACAACACCAGAGACACAGTATTTTTTTCCTAAGGCCTCTAATTTTTGGTAAGTCGCTGTTCTGAGTTTTGGCTCACCTGTATAGTCATTAAAATCGCTATCGGCATCAGCTGTTGGTGTAACAATGAGGCCACCAGATGGCTCATTAACTCCGACCCCTTCACTCGAAACAAATTTGTTAAAATAAACATTGAGGTCAACACCTCGTGGAAGTTTACAATACTGTTTACCGTTAGTCGTACCGGCCGATCCAGAACAACATTTTATTGGAGTTGTCGTTTCTTTTCCTAATGGAGTACAGCAAGTAAAATCTTTAGATGAAAAGATCGAAGAATGAGCGATTTTATTTTGGAAAGTGAATTTGCGGGCTTCGTTTCCATAGCCTGCGGTCGAATCACTGAAACTACCACCTTCATCGTCATAGTTAATAAGTTTTAAGACATCATATGTTCCAACATAAGTTGAAGTTTCAAATTGTGGTCTCGTATTAAGTGGCAAGGCCACTGAAGTCGAGAATATTCCCGGCACTAATTTATCGTGATCGTTGTTACAATAAATTGGGTCGTAAGTAATTTGTGGAATCCCTAAAAGTTCTAGGCGTCCTAATTTTGTTAAATAATAGTAAGGATTACCTGGTGTGGTGACTTTTGTTCCACGTTGTTTTTCGATCGGTTTAAAATCGATAACAACTGATGCATATTTCCAATCTCGAAGTGGATTTAAAGTATTGTCTGTGTCGTAATCTCCATTGTAAGCTTTCACGTGAATGACAGGTCGATTCTGTGTTTTAGCATTGAGAGAAATACACCATTTTTCA
>JAYSPR010000227.1:0-8397 GCA_043721975.1 Bacteriovoracaceae bacterium | reverse complement strand
TGAAGAAGCACCACACTCGGGACTTGGAATGATGAGCCCGATAGAGTATAAAAAAGCAAATTAAACTAGGTGTCTAGTGATTTGGGGGCCAAAGCAGATTATAAAAGAACATTAATTTATTCTATCAGTATTGTAATAATTCATAACATTATATTTCAACTTATCTGGCCTTCACCGTTTAATGCTATAATTAAGATAGCTTTAAAAGAGTTTCTAATAATCATTTTTTTTCTGCTAATTTTGAAACTACACGAGATCTCAAAAAGAGGAATTTACTTCCTTCAAGATGGCATTATTATTGATGCGAAAAAAGATCTAAAAATAACGTGGGAAGATTTGGCAATAGTCAAAAAAGAGTCTAAGGATTTATTTTTATTTAATTACATACAATTAGGATCAAAACTTAATGAAAAAATTAAAGTTAATCTTGAGTTGAATTGGTTTACGGAAAAATCAGCAATCAAAATAATAAAAGAAAATGTACCTGAGAATAATGATCTCCATAAACTAGTTCATGAATATGCAACTAACAGGAATATTTTATAACAAACACAATCTCTTCGAAAAAAAATATTAATAAAACCGAAAGGATTGTATTTGTTGTTGTTCTTAAGTTTAATTATATATTTAGTTAAAATTATACTTTTTTTGTAATCTGCTTATTATGATTTATTAACCATTGAGGTGTGTTAATAAATTGCTATTTAAATTTTTTCATTATTTGTTTTGAACTTATTATCTATAACTGTTTTTTATAAAAATATGGATAATTATTTTAACGGATTTAGTCATGCAGGGATCTTTTGGGCTATCGTAAATGGAACCGTTCGTCCTAGGATCAGAGGACCAACCGTCTGTCCGAGGTGGTGGGGGGGGGTAGCAAGTTTTTGTACATTCGGGTAGCTGGGCACAGGTATAACTCTGAAGAGAGTTGGCTGATGATGTAGAGCTGCACATCTTCGTTTGTCTACAAGACCATAGATTAACAGTGATCATTAAGATCATTAATATTTTCATTATTTTACCCTCGGTAAAACAACTTCAAATGTTCCTGTATTGATTTCGTCAGCATATTCTGAAATTGCAGAACGATCTCGGTCTTTATCTTTCTTATTTCCATACAGAAGTAGACCAACTGTCACGTCGAAATAGTCAGTGACTTTTTTAGCTGTAGTACGTTTCTTGGCTCAAGACCAGTGAGCCAGTTATGAATGGTTGAATTTGGAACCTTGGTGTCTCGTGATAGTTGAGAAGCAGTCATGTCTCTTTTTTCTAAAAGATTCTTTAGACTTTTATGTAGTTCTAGCTTCATAGGCTCTGCTTCGTCCTTATTGCATTATCTAATAAGGATTTTCCCTTATGGTTTGTAAAATTAGCGCACAAGGTAATTAAGTGGGTTTGTGCGGGTGTGGTTAAGGATGAATTCAAAGGAAGTCTTATCGTAGTGATTAAAAAACACGGTCGGCAGAAAATCGGCACTCGATCGTCACAATATAGTGAAGGTAAGTGATGAGGAGGGATTTTAGACTGAGTTAAAAAAGCTGCTTAGGTGCAAACTATGATAATGAAGAATTGTGGTAGATTGTTTTTGTAATTAGTTCTGTTTTTGAGTGTTTTAAGAATGAAATTTGATACTTTAAAATGGCGGGAGCGAAGGGACTCGAACCCTCGGCCTTCTGCGTGACAGGCAGACGTTATAACCAACTTAACTACGCCCCCAACAATCTTAAAGAAGCTAAAATATAAGGATCTCATGACTTTTCGTCAAGGACAAAGAAAGGGTAGGGCGAAAAAAAATGTCTTTTTTGCATTGCTAAAAGATTGTCCCATTTAGTGTTTAGTCCTAGACTATAGGTCTAATAGTAATGGCTTAGAAGCGCTGGGAGCATTGTGAATATTTTTATTACTGGTGGAACAACGGGAATCGGTCTGGCCCTGGCGAAAGTTTATTTGGAAGAAGGGCATCGCGTGGGGATTTGTGCGAGAAATTTAAGTCGCTTTCCGAGCGAAATTCGCAATAAGTATAAGCTTCTTGAGTGCTACGAAGTCGATGTGACGAAAAGAGAAGATTTATATAAGGCCATTCATGCTTTTGCGCCTAATGATTTAGATATGGTTTTTGCCAACGCGGGAAGATCGGTTGGTGCGAAATCAAAAACACCGGAATTTTCTATCGCAAATGAAGTCATAGATATTAACGTTAAGGGTGTTTTGAATACTTTTGAAATCGCTCTCGGGATAATGCTTCCGAGAAAAAAAGGGCATTTAATTGCGACAGCGTCAGTGGCAGGATTTATGGGGCTTCCGGGAGCAGCGGCTTATAGTGCTTCGAAGGCAGCGGTTTTAAAATTGTGTGAGTCGTATTCGTTGGATTTAAAACGTCATAATATTAACGTGACGGCGATAGCTCCGGGATTTATTGATACGCCTCTTACGAAAAAAAATAATCACAAGATGCCATTTCTCATGAGTGCGGAAAAAGCAGCGAGGCTAATTAAAAGAGCGATAGAAAAAAAGAAAGTGCTTTATATCTTCCCGTTTAGAATGAAAATTGTTGTGACGATTTTAGATAAAATGCCGAGAAGTCTTTATAGATTAATTATGACTTTGAAATTTTTTAATTACAGTGAGGATTAATATGAAATTATTTGTAACTTTAATGATGCTCGTGAGTTTAGCTTCTGTGGCAAGTGAAGGGGCGAAAAAGCACACTAAGAAAAAGACTGCTAAAAAAGAAACCGTGGCAACAGCAGCAAAGAAAGAAGCAGATTGTGATAAGCCTAAAGATGAATTTCTAAAAAAGATTGAAGCGGAAAAGAAAGCTCGAGCTGAAGCTGGAAAGGGTTTGAGTTTGCAAGGGGCTAAAGATACGGGTTGTTCACTTTAGATAGTTTTAATCTCTATAATTTCTATAATCTCTGTGACGTGCACTTGATTATTTTTTACAATCCAGTGTACGTCAAAGTCAAAAAGTTTTGAGCCATAAGTTTTGTACTCATCTTCATGAAATTGTGGCCTTGGATCTAGACTTAGTATTTCTTTGATTCCCTGTTTTAATTCATCAGTTAAAAATTCTTCACATTCTTTTTCAAAAATGACTTCAAGTTTTTTAGCTTCTAGTGAATCAGTCCAACTACCAGATGCGCTCGGAATACTCTCAATAGTTGGCAAGTAGGGTTTTAGATCTAATATTGGTGTGCCATTTAAAAAGTCACCGCCAAGAATCGTGATTTTTACACCATCGATATTTTTTATTTTAACCAGTGATAATCCAATATTATTGGGTCTATATGGTGAGCGAGTGGCGAAGACTCCTTGTTTAGTATTTCCACCTAGTCTTGGTGGGCGAACGGTGAGGGAAGTTTCACTGGTGGCTTCAGTTTCATGAAAAAGGAAAATGACCCAGAGGTGAGAAAAATTTTCGAGACCCATTAGAGCTTCGAGGCGATTATATGGCGTAGTTAACTCAATAATGGACTCAAGGCTTGTGAGACCTGGTTGTCTTGGGATAGAGAATTTTTCTTTGTAAGGGGAGTGGATGATGCCGATGCTATTCATGACTGTTATTCATTGCTGTTACTCATCTAGGGTATCATCAGCTTTCGCATTCACGAATTGGCTGAACTCTTCGCTGTAACTAATTTTTGTCGTGTCTGTAATGCGATCAATATAAAGTTTTCCAAAAAGATGATCGAGTTCATGTTGGAAGACTGTCGCTAAAAAATCTTCAACCACTAAACTTTTTTCTTCACCCAATTCATTGATATAATCAACTTTAATTTTTTTAGGTCTTTCGACGAAGCCTCGAAGACCAGGAACTGAAAGACATCCTTCCCAAAAACCTTGATGCTCGTCAGTTAGATAAGAAATTTCTGGATTAATAATAATCATGAGAGGAGTTCCAGATAACTCACCATAACGTTCACTATTTTCTGGTAATTCAATTAAAGTAATTTGGAGAGAAACATCAACTTGAGGAGCGGCGATACCAATGCCACCTTCGACTTTCATGGTGTCATACAAATCAATGAGGAGATCTTTAAACTCTTGGGTTTTAAGAAAATCTAGCTCTACTTTTGAGGCAATTTTCCTTAGTGTCGGATGTCCCATACGAATGACTTTTCTGGCCGGCATGCAATCTCCCTTTGGATTTATAAAAGCATTAAATTCTTAGCATAATTTTAAGAATAGAGTAAGCTTGTTGGAAGTAATTGCATGAAAGATAAAGAAAAAAACTATATTACGCCTCAGGGTTATAGACGCTTACAATCAGAGCTTCACCAATTGACTCGTGTGGAAAGACCAGAGGTCACAAAGACGGTCGCCTGGGCCGCTTCTAACGGAGATCGTTCAGAAAATGCCGATTATATTTATGGCAAAAAAAGGCTAAGAGAAATTGATAAACGCTCGCGCTTTTTGGCAGCGAGACTCGAGCTCGCCGTCGTGGTTGATCCAGAAAAAATAGTGAGTTCAAAAATTCAATTTGGGGCCACTGTCACTATTTTAGAAAGTGTTGATACGAAAAGTGGTCAAGAATTTATTGAGCGGACTATCACTATTGTAGGAGTGGATGAGATAGAGACTAAAAAAAATCAAATAAGTTGGAGGTCTCCCTTAGGAAGTTCTTTGATTGGTAAAGAAGTTGGTGATACAATTGATCTCAGAATTCCGACAGGCATGAAGACTTTTGAAGTTATAAACCTCATCTACCAGAGTATAGAAGTTAATGATGACAATTAATTGTGAGATCTCACTAGGAGAGTTAGTTGATAAGCTTTCAATCTTGAAAATTAAAGCCCAAAAAATAACAGATCTCGAAAAATTATCTCATATAAACAAAGAAACTCTAAGTCTCAATAAAACACTGGAGGTCCTCAATTTAAGTGGAATTGATCATCACCTAGAGCAAATGATTGAGGTCAATTTAAAATTGTGGAAAATCGAGGATGATATAAGAGATTGTGAAAAGCTTAAACAGTTTGATCAACACTTTATCGATTTAGCCCGAGCGGTTTACATTACAAACGATGAACGATTTAAAAGAAAAAATATTATCAATACAAGTTATAAGTCTGGCTTAGTAGAAGTGAAGTCTTATCAGGATTATTAAGGAATAGAGGATCATGGCCATTAAAAAAACTAACACAAGGCTTACAAAGAAAACGACAAAGAAAGCTATTCCACATAAAAATGTGAAGCTTTCAAAAGATGAAAAGTATCGCCTTTATTTGGCCTCAGTTCAAAATCCAGAAGCTGATATTCAATTCATTAATAGAGAATATAAAGCACTCTTTGGAAAGACGCCGAAATCTCTTCGTGAAGATTTTTGTGGCACTGGACTTCTCGCTTGTGAATGGGTTCAACAAGATTCAACTCGCACCTCTTACGGGATTGACCTTGATATGGAACCTTTATCATACGGTGTGGTTAATCACTTAAGCGAACTCAGCGAAGAAGAACAAAAACGTGTGAAATATATTAACGGCAATGTTATGTCGAATTACGATTTCAAAACCGACGTTGTTGTGGCTTTTAACTTTTCTTATTATCTTTTTAAAAAAAGATCTGATCTTTTAAAATATTTTACTTCAGTCAGAAAACATATGAAGAAGGATTCAGTGTTCTTGATCGATATGTTTGGTGGGACTGAAACACGTCAAGAATTAGAAGAGTCAGTCAAGCACAAAAATCATACTTACTACTGGGACTGTTCTCGCTATAATCCACTCACGAGTGAGTGTATGTACTACATCCACTTTAAAACTCACAGTGATGGAATTAAGCACGAGAAAGTTTTTCAGTACGATTGGCGCATGTGGGATGCTCAAGAATTAAGAGACATCTTAACTGATGCTGGTTTTTCAAAAACTAATATTTATTGGGAAGGTGTGGATAAAGACGGCACTGGTAACGGTAAATTTAAAATTGCAAATAAGTCCGAAAATTGTGAGTCATGGGTGACTTACATTTGCGCGCTTCCTTAAGAGTAAAAACAACCCAATCACCGCCATTATAAGGCTTATAACGATTCCAAAAATCGATTTCTTTTCTGGAGAACGATCGATGTTGAGAATTTTTATTTGTTCGGCTTCA
Organism: Bacteriovoracaceae bacterium; assembly: GCA_043721975.1. Classification (GTDB taxonomy): domain Bacteria; phylum Bdellovibrionota; class Bacteriovoracia; order Bacteriovoracales; family Bacteriovoracaceae; genus Bacteriovorax. The sequence goes on along the minus strand of JAYSPR010000227.1, from coordinate 2,304 downwards.
TAAGGAAAAACACTCTTGTTGAAAAAAACAAAATGCGAAGGATTAATTGTCTCGATGACACCAGTGACTTCCGTTGGAAATTCATGAATCACCGAGGGTGAAACGAATTCTTCCCATTTAATGAGTAAGGGAAGATTATCTTTAACTGAAAGGTAGTGAGTGACATTTCTAGATTTTTCGATAGAAATAAGTGGCTGTGTATTTTTAAGGGGGCCAGCTAGAGTCACCCATCCAGAATCGCATTGATTAAAAGTAATTTGTTCAGCATTGCAGTTGGCTTTTTTTGTGAGTCCCGACAAAGTCAAATAGTCTACCGAGTTCATGACGGCCATTTCTAAACCGATAACAAGAAGTATGATAGGAAATCTTCTCGTATTTAAAAGGTGTCCTGCATTTTGGAAAATCTCTTTTAGGTTGTGAAATTTTGTAACACCATCAAGTTCTTGACTTGAATGATGAATGAAAAAGATATTCTTGATATAAAAAATTCCAAAAATACTAATAAAAAAAAAGAGACCTAAAACAATCGGCATCCCATAAGAAAGTGTTCCAGACCAATAGTTAAAGTACTTAATAGATAAAAGTGAGAAGACTCTCACTAGTCCGCTATGATTAATAATCCAAATATTTAAAGAAACAAAAATACTTAAAAAAAGTGCAGTGAAAAAAATAATGCCTTTTTTACTAATAGACATGGGGGCCCCTTGTGAATAATTCTTATTTTAAGAGTTTAAAATCTAAATGAGCATATCTTTTTTGAAGATCAGTTATCCAGTGATCATTAGTCTGATCAAGAATTAAAATAGTCTTTCTCGCAGGCAATAGATTTTGTACAAGCGAGACTTGCTCGTCTATATCACCAGCAATTTTTGATTTAGCGAGGTCCTTTGTTGCCAAATGAGCTAAGAAAATTTTTTGTTCATAGTTATTAGTGAAAAAGATATGCGCGTGTTGATCAGACTTGCTTTCTTGACTGTAGATATATTGTGAAATGAGTCCGTCAAAGAGGTAATTAAAATCGTTAAAACCATCTTGGTTGCGGTCAAGTTTTGTATCAGTAATCCAAAAAATCCCCAAAATGTCAGGGGTGAATTGATCGAGTATTGATAGATCTAATCCTACTTTATTATGCATAAACTAGCGATGATCCTTGGCCACTTTATCGAGGATACTGTTGATAAATCCCTGAGCATCATTAGGACAATATTTTTTGGCAATATTTACGTACTCATTAATAAAAATACCGGCACTCGTATTTTTATCACTTAAGATTTCATAAACACCAAGAAGTAAAACTGCGAGATTCATACGGTCCACTTTCTCAAGGTTTTGATTTGATAAATAGGGCTCAATGATTTTTGAGTTTTTTAATTCTGCCTGTAGCGATCCTAAAATAAGTTCTTTGCCAAAAACTTTAGCATTCATGTCTATTTTATTATCAGTATGTTCAATATCTTCTTCATGAAATGTCTGGTCAAATAAATTTAAAGCAGCTTCAAGGGCCTTTGAATCATTTAAAATATTATGTTTTTCATCTGAGAAATCCGAAAGCAAATGCTTGTAGATAAATTTAAAAGCGTACTCTCTTCCTAGAGCGCGTTTTGAAGTATTGGGCTTACTGTTATTGGATGTCACGTTTTTCACCTTGATCGCTAATGGATTTGACTGAGTGGAGATTATTTTTTAGTCCGTAGACGAATTCTTCGATATCTTTAAAGTCCCAGTAAAAAGAAGCATAACGAACGTAGGCTACTCGATCGAGTTCCTTTAATAGGTTCATGATAATTTCACCCAGGTCGCGAGCTTGAACTTCTGTGCGAGAAATTTCAAGTAGTGATCTTTCAGTTGCATTTAAGAGTTTATTAAGCTGGTCAGTGGAAATATTTCTTTTTTGGCAGGCCTTATTCAAGCCTTTCATGATTTTTTGAGGGTTATAATTTTCGCGTCTTCCATCTTTCTTGGCGATTAAAGGCATTTGAATTTGAATATTTTCGTAAGTTGTAAAACGAGTTTCACAAGCATCGCACTTTCTGCGACGGCGTACAGAGTTTTCTTCAAGAAGCATTCTCGAATCGATAACTCTGGTGTCTTGGGCGTTACAACTAGGGCAATGCATATTTTTTATTAAGCCTTATAAACGGGAAAAGTTTTACACAGGTCAAGAACCTGAGTTTTAATTTTTAAAAGTTGAGCTTCATCAGTTGAATTTCTTAAAGCACTATTAATCCAGTTGGCCAAGGTCACCATATGCTTTTCTGTGAGCCCACGAGTTGTAATAGCAGGAGTTCCTAAGCGGACACCTGA
>JAYSPR010000226.1:0-22145 GCA_043721975.1 Bacteriovoracaceae bacterium | reverse complement strand
TGAAGAAGCACCACACTCGGGACTTGGAATGATGAGCCCGATAGAGTATAAAAAAGCAAATTAAACTAGGTGTCTAGTGATTTGGGGGCCAAAGCATATCTTTAAAGCTATATGTCCGATAACATTTATTTGGAATCAAGCGCAACAATAGCCAATTTTTCGCTCTTTGGGCTGAGTTTGGACTATAATTTTATCCATAATTAATTCTAAAATGAAAAAGGCCAGGGCATTTAATACAGCCATGGCTTTTCACTATTTGAACGTTGTTGTGTATAAAAATCATAACAGGTATTTTTTATTTAAACAATAATGAGAGAGATTATCATACCTGATATTCAATCAATATCGTAAAGACTACTGACAAAACACTCAACACCGCAAAAACTTTTTCAAGCTTCGAGGACTCCATTTTCTCCATAAGCTGAAAACATTTCAGCCTCAATGCTTCATCTTTTAATCTTCCTCCCATAAATTCTTTAAAATCAGCTCTGGAAAATTCAAGCGCCTCAAAAAATTTATTAAGATACTCATCATGAATTGTGGCCCGGCCATTTTCCATATGACTGACTGTCGTAAAGGAAACATTAAGCATGTCCCCCACATTTCGAACCGACAAGGATCGCAATTCTCGCATTTTCTTCAGTACCTCCGCTTCTCTACTAAGTTCTATTTTTCTGTTTCTCTTCTCATCATTTAAACTCATAAGACTCTCCTCTTTTAGTGCTTAGACGTTGTTAAAATCCACACAGCGTGTAGCCGTAGAAAAACCTAGGGCTACACGTGTGTGAGTGGTATAAAACAGGCCAAACCACACAATGTGCTTACCAAACGTGACGCAAAATTCAGTAAGCACAAAAGTAAGCACAATTAAGCCCATCAGAGAAAGTGTGAGACAGCTAGAGACAGAATGAACTTTTTGGATTTGCTTAAGTCATCGAAACCTAAACGTTTAATTAGAGAGAGTTTTTGAAGTAGAGCAGTCGATACACCAAGATTTGCAAGTTTCAGATGGAGGAGACGGGCGGATTCGCACCGCCGGCTTTACGGTTTTGCAAACCGTTCCATTGGACTGCTCTGGCACGTCTCCAATGAAAAATACAATAAGGGAATTTTGCAAAAATCCCCTTATTATGTCAATGTAAAATTGGATAATTAAGCTTCGCGGATCACGTACTTGTCTTTTCCTTCGTCCACCATTTCTTTAAGTTCTTTACCAACTTTAAAAAATGGAACTTTCTTAGGTGGGACTTTAACGATTTTACCGGTCTTAGGATTGCGTCCTTCGTAGGCCTTGTAGTTTCTGTTAGCGAATGAACCAAAACCTCTAATTTCGATTCTCTCGTCTTCGTAGAGGGCCTTAATCATACTATCAAAAGTAATATTGATGATTGTTTCAGCTTGCTTGTGAGTGAGGTTAGCTTGTTTTTCAAGAGCTGCAATCAAATCTGCCTTAGTCATATACTCTCTCCTAGAGGTGTTACTTAACTTTCATTTAATCTTTGAAATATCTATCGGTTAGAACTATTAAAAGCTTTAGCTTGCCATAAAATCGAGGCAGATCTTCTAAGCGATATTCTTGTCACAGTATTACAACATACTAGAATTACAGGTGTTTTTAAACTGAGTCGCTTTTACTCATGTTCAAGATCCAAGAGGAGTAAAATATAAGAAGTAACAGCAAGTTGGCTTGCAGGTTGAGGCCATGACTAAAGGGAGCAATTTTTGCCGATAAATCACTAAAGTTGGAATTTTAAAAGTCGATAGTAAAGCTAGGATTTGAATTACTGATTTTATAAGACTTGCTAATAAGCGACCAAAAAAAATGAAAAAAAATAGCGTTTTAAAAAAATTTTTCATCACACAGTCCATCTTTATGGTTTTGGTTGCGGCATTTCTAACTTCGTCTTGTGTTGGCGATCAATCCCTCGCCAAAAGAAAAGGCTTCGTTAAAGATTTCTCCAAAGATGCAGGATCAGAAACAGGCTGTGGTGAGACCTTTCTTATCTATGCTGTTCCTTACGAAAATTGCACGGCCACTTGCCAAACAGGCACGCATATATCAACTCTTGAAGAACTCTCTAAAATTAAGCAAGATCTCGTCGCTGCTGGTACATCAATCGTTAATAATATTGCTGCCAATACGCTTTTAACGAGAGTTAATGGTTCAGCTAATATTTGTGTTGCTGATGTCATTAAAGACGTCAGGCCAACCAATGCCATTTCAATTAAAAATGATTTTTGTTCATGCATTAACGGTAAAGCTGATATTTTAAGTGACTGTGATACAACTTGTTCACTTAAGCCAGTCACTGCTGAGCCGTTTTTATATGTTAACACTACAGTCGGCCCAGAAATCGCACTCAATACAAAACTTGGAAATCTCTACAACTGGTGCACGGTACAGTTATCAAGTGATGATACGACTCCGCAATGTATTGTCACGGCTACCGATGGCAACACAACGATCACTCTCCCACCCAATCTTTCTGCTGGTTCAAACTCTTTTAATGTTAACGTGACTTCTTTAGCAAAAAATAGAACTTGGATCATTAAAATTAACGAATATAAAACGGGCTCAAATGCTCAATCGAGAGAATTTCAAATAAGAAGAAAAGATCAACCTACTGATCAAAGTCTTATTGGTCCCCTCAAAGTCACTCCTATCAATCAGTACACATGTGTCACTTACGGTGGAACAGTAGATCCGAGTGGAAATGTCATTCGTGCCAATTACACTAGACTTCTTTATTATTATGCGGCCAATGAAATGCCGGCCCCAATACTTCCACCTGGTGGAAATTCACAATCCTTAGTTGTCTGTCATGATGAACAACTTCATCCAGGAAAAGACTCTGTTGAATATGACCGTCTAGAGCTCATTCCAGGTGCCATGGCCTTCTTTGATAAATCGGACATACGTTTTACTGCAAAAGCTGAAAATGCCGGGAAACTCACCATTAATAAGATCCTTGAAGAGAGGCTTCTCAGCGAATACCAAATTTCAACGACTGGTTCAGGTATAAGTCTTTTTTATCCACTCAATTTTCCCAATAGACCAGCTTCAGATGGAGTGACTGCACAAACATCACTACTGGGTTACATCATGATTCCTTTTACCAATGCAGACACAGGTCGTGCCTATTGTCCGACCTCAACTCACTTTAATGGCAATCAACCACTCTTAAATCTTCTAGGTGAATATATGAGTGAGACAGAAGGATTGTTTCTCGCCGAAAAAGAAGGCGAGATGGTTTTAAAAAATGGGACCTATGTGCCAGTCTACGGGATGATGCTTACGAGAGAAAGTACACTTTTAAACTACGGCTTCTATGTCCAAAATGGTCTTAAAATTAGAGCAGATGCTAATTCTCTCAACACAAAAACAATTTATTTCTACTGGCCTTTAAGCACTACTGCAGATGCCCTCACACAAGGAAATAGAAAACTCTTCACAATCAGAACCTTTGATACACTTAATGGGCAGACTCAAACGACAGCACCGACAACTGAACGCACGAGTGATAAGCGTATTGGTTGTATTCCAAAAATTTAACAACCAAAAAAACTACAAGAAAACTTTTTTAAACACTGAGATGGAAGGGGCCAACTCTTTATCAAAAAAGTAATAGATTATTCCTAGCCGAACAAAAAGCATCGTATAAACTCTTAAAAGAAAAAAGAAAACAACTCCCAAAAAAGAGCGATCGGCCTTATAGAATAGTTTCTTTAAGATCAGCCCTAAAATAATGGTCATCAGCATGATGCCACCAAAGGTCACAAGCCTTTTTTTATTCTCTACCGTCTTAATGAGACTTGGAATGGCCTCACGGTCTTTTATCATTGAAACCCCAAAGACCATGGCCTTTGGAAATCGTTCTAAATAAGGGTAAAATTTTGTTTGCTTAGAGGCATCGACAAAACGTTTTTCTAATTCTTTGTCAGAAAGCATTTGCAGTGGTTCAAGAGCTATTTTAACAGACTCAGAAAGCTTGTCATCAACAGAAGAGACAATCGCATCTTTCTTTTTAAGTTTGGCCAAATCTAAACGTTTGGTATTGGCCAGCGCTTCGATTTCCGATTCCATTTGAGTATATTCATTCTCATTTTTTTCTGAATCAATATTATGGAGTTTTGAATTGTCTTCAATGACTTTTTGTTGATCGGTATTATACTTTTTCAGAAGATCTTCTAGGTCTTTTGTGTCGTGGTCTTCTTGAATAGTATTAGCGTTGGGATTGGCACTACCAGTTTCTTGGGAGTATAAAAAGTCTCCTCCCCAAACGAGGAGAAGACTGAATATGAAAAAAAGATTGACTAAATTATGCCGTAATTTTTTGGGCATTCGTATTTTTTGACTTCTTTGACATTTCATCAATGAATAAAGTCGTTGATGCAGCAACGTAAACCGAAGAGTAAGTCCCAAAGATGATACCAATAGACATTGCAAGGAAGAAATCCTTAATGGCGGCTCCACCAAAGAAATACATTGAAGCCGACACTAACAATGTTGCAGCTGATGTTAAGATCGTTCTTGAAAGAGTGTCGTTAACAGCATCATTGATATGAGCTTTTAAATCTTTTGAATGGTCGCCTTTTTCTTCGTGTTCACGAATTCTGTCGTAAACAATTACCGTATCGTTAACTGAATAACCGATAATCGCTAGAAGTGCCGCTACCGTTTGAAGTGAAAATTCTGAACCAACAAAGGCCAAGATACCTGCTACGATAACAATATCGTGAGTCAGCGAAACCATAACTCCTGGGGCGTAACGAAAGTCAAAACGAATGGCCATATAAACCATAATAGATAAAATCGCCCAAAACATGGCCTTAACAGCTGAAGTTCGAAGTTCACTTCCCGCTTTAGGTCCAACGATATCGACTTTTCTAATTTCCACTTTGTTGTCGGTAAAAGAAGTATGAAGCGCCTTGGTTAAATTTTCAGTAATGAGGTTTAGTGAACCTTCATCAGCTTGAACTTTGATCAGAACTTCATTTTCTTCTGGCTCCCCAATCGTCTGAACACTCGTTCCGTGAAAGCCACCCTTATTAAGTGAATCACGAAGATCATCAAGGTGAACTTCTTTTTCAAATTTTGTTTGTATTTCAGCACCACCTCTAAAGTCGACGCCGTAATTCATTTTGTAAAAGATTCCATAAAAAGAAACAAGGGTGATAAGTAATGACAAAGTCATGACTACTTTTCTTTTTCCCATGAAATCGATGGTCGTACCATGTTTAATTAATTCAATCATATCTAAAACTCCAAACTAAAAATAAAATTAAATGCTCAATTCTTTACCGTCTGTTTTTTCCATATAAAGTTCAAAAAGAATTTTTGAAACATAATAAGCTGTATAAACAGTGACGGCGATACCAATTAAAAGAGTGATAGCAAATCCTCTTATAGGTCCTGTGCCAAAATTTAATAAACAAAACCCAGCAGCGGCCTGAGTAATGTGGGCATCGAGAATAGTCCAAAGAGCGGAGTCATAACCCATCTCAAAAGACTTCATGTTGCTGATACCTTTTCTAATTTCATCTCTGATTTTTTCAAAAATAATAATGTTGGTATCCACGGCCATACCAACGGTCAGAGCAATCCCAGCTATACCTGGCAGTGTTAATGTAGCATCTATGGCGACTAAGATGGCCACCGTAAATAAAACGTTAAGCATCAAAGTCACGATAGCAATGACGCCTGAGAATCGATAGTAAAGAAGAGCAAAAATAAAAACGAGAGCGCAACCAATAATTGAAGCGATTTTTGCTTTATGAATTGAATCGTTACCTAAGTTAGGACCAACTGTTCTTTGTTCTAAGAAGTCTAATTGAACTGGAAGGGCTCCCGCTCTTAATACGAGAGCAAGATCGCGAGCTTCACGCATCGTTTTATTAAAATTAGCACCACCGCCACCTAGAGTAATTTGAGCATTCCCTCCGGCGATTTTTGCTTGTATCTGTGGAGCAGAATAAACATTTCCATCGAGAACAACGGCCATTCTTTTACCGATATTGGCCCCAGTAGTTTCCTCGAAGCGTTTAGCACCGGCCGTTTTGAATTCCATTGAAACGTAAGGTTGATTTTTTTGAGGATCAATTTGAACTCTCGCATCGGCCAGGTCATCACCTGTAATTCTTGGAGTCGATTCAATAACGAAAGGAATGTTCATTGATTCATCTGCATTAGGTGCATTACTTTTTTCGAAAGCGATTTCATGACCGACAGGAATATCAGAAACTAAAAGCTCATTCATTTTCTTGATGTAATCAGAAAATCTTTCACCTTTCTTATAAACAATTCCTGCGGCTTTAGCTTTTTCAAGCCAAGATTGAAGAGTTGCTGGAGTGACAGAGTCATCGACAATTTTAAATTCTAACTTTGCCGTTTTTCCAATAAGTTCTTTAGCTCTTTCAATGTCGCGAACACCTGGAAGTTGAACGACAATTCTATCTTCACCTTGAGCGATAATTTCTGGTTCAGTCACACCGAATTCATCAATTCTGTTTCTGATAACTTCAATTGATTTACCAACGGACTGTTCTTCTATATTAGTTTTAATTGAGCTCGCTAGAGCGATTTGGAGCTTATCTCCCTCATCTGAAGTGAAACGAACTGAGTTGCCAAAAGTTTTTTTGATCTCTGCTTTACCATTTTCTTTGTCAGTCGCTTTTGCAAAAGTCAAAGTTTGCTTGGGATCATTCACATCTGAAGCATCCATGGCACCAATGGTCACCACAATTTCTTTGTCTTTTAAGTAAGACTCAATTTTTCGTGAATAAGTTTGAACTTCATCGCGATAAACCTTCTTAAAGTCGATTCCCAAAATCATGTATAGACCACCTTGGAGGTCTAGACCTAAATTGATCTTTGACTTCACAGGATAAGACCCGTTTTCATCAAACTTTAAAACTGTTGGTAGTAGGACAATTACCGAAATGGCAATAAAAACGAGTAGCACACTAAAGCGCACCCACCAGCTGGTCTTCATTAAAAAACTCCCTTTTTTTTGATGGCAAAATCACTATACTTTCTGGATTCACCAGAAAGTATAGTTGATATTTTTATGAAAATGCAAGAAAGAAAGGTTTTTCTAAATTTCTGAAAATTTATTAAGAATTCTTAGTTGGATCAATTGGATCGTGAATCTTTGTATCAGCGTGACCAGTTTCAAGAGTCTGAGCAACAGTTTCAATATCCGCTTTTTTCGTTGTCTCGGGAGGTGTATGCGGTTTATTGATCTCTGTCATCATGTCGTCACGGGCCTTTTGAAATTCTCTCATGGCCTGTCCTAATCCTTTAGCAAGTTCAGGAATTTTCTTTGGCCCTAAGAATAAAATGGCAATGACAAAAATAAGTAGTAATTCACCAGCACCTAATCCAAACATACAGTCTCTCCTTGAACATATGATTCTTTTAACTATTTTTTCGCGGCTTCTGTGAGAGTTTTATAAAGTCCGCCGACCTGGTTCTTTAAAACCTTGAAGCGCACACCTTCAGAAACTTCTACTGTAATTACTGTATCAGTAATTCCGTGAACTGTCCCAATAAGGCCAGATTTGGTATAAATTTCATCCCCCTTTGCCAATTTTTCTAAAAGTACTTGTTCTTCATCGTATTTTTTCTTCTGAGGGCGAATCATTAAAAAATAAAAAATAATAAAGACAACTACTAGTGGAAGAAATTGCATTAATGGATTTTGTGCAGCTGTTGGTGCTGCTTGAGCAAAAGAGTCTGTTGATAAAATAAGTAAAGAAAGAGCGAGAGCTTTTAACATGTTTATTCCTTGAAAAAAAGTTAGTTCCACATATTTGATTGATAAGAGTTATAAAACGTCGTGTAATACTCGTCAAACTTATCGAGTTTTATTGCTTCCCTTGCATCTCGAGTCATTTGCAAATAAAAATAAAGATTGTGATAGGTAATCATGTTCCCTGCTAAATACTCACCGACAGTAAACAAATGACGAATATACGAACGGCTATACTTAAGGCAGACCTTGCAATCACATGTTGGATCAGGGGGAAGAATGTCTTCTTTGAATCTTTCTTTTTTAATATTGAGAGGTCCGCCTTTAGTTAAAAATTGTCCGTTTCTCGCATTTCTTGTCGGTAGTACACAATCAAACATGTCGATACCTTCGCGTATCCCATTTAAAATATCTAATGGCTTTCCAACACCCATGAGATAGCGCGGTTTATCTTCTGGCATTGTGTAAACAAAGTTATCTAAAAAACTCACCATCTCTTCATTTTTTTCTCCCACCGATAATCCACCGAGAGCAAAACCTTCAAAATCCATGGATTTTAATCTCTCCATACATTCAGTGCGCAGATCTAAATGCAAACCACCTTGAATAATTCCAAAAAGATTTTGATGAGGCTTCAAAGAATAATTTCTGCACCTTTGGGCCCATCTTAAAGTGAGCTCCATACTTTCTCTCAAGCGCTCTTTAGTCGCTGGTAGTGCCGGGCATTCATCAAAGTTCATGACGATATCCGACCCTAGGGCCTTTTGAATTTCCATCGATTTTTCAGGACTAATAAGGTGTTTTGAACCATCGAGATGAGAAGAAAAAGTCACACCTTCTTCTGTTACTTTATTCATACTTGAAAGTGAAAAAACTTGATAGCCACCGCTGTCAGTTAAAATGGCCTTGTCCCATTTCATAAAACCATGAAGTCCGCCACCAACACGCTCAATGAGTTCATGCCCTGGTCTTAAATAAAGATGATAAGTATTTCCCAGAATGATTTGAGCATTTATTTCTTCTAATTCTTCTTGCCACATTGTTTTAACAGAAGCTCTCGTACCGACCGGCATAAAAATAGGCGTTTCTATTAGACCGTGTTCCGTAGTGATCACACCGGCCCTGGCCTTTTTTGATTGAGCAATTTTTTTGTAAATCATTTTAGACATATCTTTTTATCCTTATCTTAAAATTAACATGGCATCACCATAAGAAAAAAATCGGTATTTTTCTTCGACGGCAATTTTATAGAGCTCTAAAGTTTTTTCTCGGCCTATAAGGGATGATACCAGCATGAGTAAAGTCGACTCTGGCAAGTGAAAATTTGTAATGAGACCGTCAATACTTTTAACTTCAACACCGGGGTGTAGAAAGATTTGGGTTTGATAAATTTTATTAGGTTCAATCTCTTTATTAAAACTAGATTCTAAAACTCTTAGTGAAGTTGTTCCCACTGCAAACCTTTTTTTAGCTTCTCTAATTTTTTTACTGTTTTCTTCATCAATAAAATAATCTTCCGAATGCATGACATGATCTTTAAGTGAAGAAGTCGTCACCGGTTTAAATGTGCCTAGTCCTACATGCAAAGTCACAAAGGCAGGTTCAATATTTTTCTTGCTTAACTTTGAAAAAACATTCTCTGTAAAATGTAGGCCCGCTGTCGGTGCGGCCACAGAACCTAAATTTTTTGAATAGAGGGTTTGATAAGATTTTTTATCTTCTTCATCGCTCTCTCCTTTTCTTATGTAGGGTGGAATAGGAATAAGGGCGTGAGATTCTAAATAATCTATGAGAGTTTGGTATCTATCTGGAAGAGTTAATTCGACTTCAAAAGTTCCATCACTCACAACTTTTGTAACGAGGGCCTTAAAATTGTCTTTGAAAAAAAGCTCATCTCCAATTTTTTTCTTACCACGGGATTTAATGAGGCAGGGGAATAATTTATTTTGATTGGCCTCAATGGAGAGTAAAAAAAGCTCGACCCTTCCACCAGTTTTTTTTTCTCCAAAAAGCCTCGAAGGAAAAACCTTAGACTGGTTAAAGACAATTAAGGCATCTTCTGGAAGATAGAGGTCAAGATTATAGAAAAAGTCGTGGGTGATAAGGTCCTTTTTGGCATCGTAGACAAAAAGCCTTGATAAATCGCGCTTATGGCCATCTCCATGAATCGGTCTTTGGGCAATGAGCTCAGGTGGTAAATCATAGGAATAAGAGCTCAATTTTAGGTCGATTGAAGCCTCAGTCATTACATTTTTTGTCATCCCCTCTTTTTAGCATGCTTCTTTTACAATGGCCCTTTTAAATCTAGTCAATTTATGGAAAAATCTCATCATGAAAAAAATAATTAAATCACTTTCAAAGTTTACTTTTATCGCGGCTTACTTAATGAGCACCCAAACTAGAGCAATGGCCCAAGATGTGGACCTTTCTGGGCTTGAAGACGAGCTACTCTCAATAGAAAAAAGCCAAATGATCAATGTAGAGGCCATCAGTAAACTGACTGATGAAGCAGCCGCTTCAGATGCCAATTTAGATGATGTAGTGACTAATGAGTATGTCACTGACGAAGTTAAGTCTGGCCTATCAGGTCTTCAAAAAATGAATGATGAAAATATTAGTAGCAAAGACACTTCGGATTTACCGAAGGTAAAAACGAGAAGAGTTCGCTCTAGATAAGTCTTAAATTTTAGACTTAGACATCATTTGTTGGGCCTGAAACATAAGCTCGATTAATTTCTCAAACAATTGATCGAAAACTTTTTTCACTTCCATAAACATCGGATAAGAATTCACTTGAGATAATAAAACTGAAAGTAGATTTTCTAAAACTGTGACCACTTGATCAAGTCCCATTTTTTTCAAAATTAAATCAATCAAACTACTGGCCTCTTCCACATCAACTCCGTTGTTTCTTACGACATAAAGAGGATTTGCACTTTTATTATTGACGGACATTTGACCACTCCTCTATTTTTTCGGCAATTCCAGTGAACCTTTCACGAAGCTCGCTAAAATCTTGCCCTTTGAAATCAAAAACTGATTTTCTACCTGATAATGATTTTACTAGACCTGCCTTATTTAAAAAAGGAGAAAATACCTTCCCTTCTCCCAATTCTAATTCGACAGATTTTATTATTTTTTCTAAATCGTCTTGCTCTTGTTTTCTACGTAAATCAACTAAGTTTGGAACGTGTAAAACGATTTCAGGTGCTGCCACAATCCCCATATCGCCAATATCTGCCAATACCCGATAAAAATGTTCTAGTCCCTTGAGTGAAAAATCATCGGCCTTAAAAGGAATAATCACTCCATCACTAGCACAAAGTGCATTCACCACCAAGAGTCCCAGTGTCGGTGGACAATCGATAATAATGTAATCATAACGTCGGGCCAATTCATTAATTTCTAAAAACTTTTTAAGCACTAATTGCCTGGGAGCATTAATAGAGGCCACGGTTAAATCAAATCCTGAAAGCTCTTGTCCTCCTGGAATTAAATCGACAACTGTTTCTCCGGCACTAAAATGAAGAATTTCAGAAAGGATAAGAGGAATATGAATCATTTTTAATTCTTTAATCGAATTAATTAATAAATGATGGAGATTGTATTTATTGGGAGCTTCAAATAACAAAGTTAAATTGGCCTGAGGATCAAGATCAATGGCCAGAACTTTTTTACCTTTTTTAGCGAGAGCAAAAGCCGTATTAAAGGCCATCGTTGTTTTGCCAACACCACCTTTTTGATTGATAAAACTAATAACTTTTCCCATCACATACCTCAAATTTATAAAACTTTATTTTAAAAAATAAGAAAATGATCATCACCAAGCAAAGGTCATAAATATGTTGGAAATGGCCAAAAGACCTAAGCTTTGAAACATTAAAAAACATCCTTGGATTCTAATTAAGGACATTTTAACCTGAAAAAATATCAGGAGACAAATGAATAGGATGAATTTTAAAATTGTTAAGAGACTAATAAGAATAGTTATACTGCGAAGTCGTATCGGCCGGGTAATCTCCCAATCTCACTGGCATCAAGCAGCGCATCCCAACATCAGACCTAGACTTGGCCGTCTCGATAAGCTCCATACTAAAGCGTCCTGCCCCACTTCCTGAAAGATAACTTCCTCCAACGGCCCAAGCCCCCACTCCACTAGCAGCGTTAGTTGCTTGCCCGTTGACGGTAATAACATCTTCGTGAAGTTTCGTTGATAAAATACCCGAAGAAGGACCAATATCTAAAAGATAATCAAGCGCAGTCGTATTAGTGACAGTCACTGCATTATCAATATCAACATTCATTGGTAAACCAAGTGGAAATGAAAACTTTCCGGCTTCATATAATTCATCAGCAAAAATCCAGTTTGTCAGGTAACTATCCAGTGCATTTGGCCCGGGAGTGATGGCATCACTATCATTAAAAGGACCAGTGACGAGATCAAATCCGTAAAAAACATTTGTTCCAAAATCGTAGGTTGAATAACTTGATCCGAGAGCTTGAGAGGTACAAGTTTTGTCAGCGGCCGTACATTGCATTTTATCAGTGGTCCATTCCGCTACGTTACCGTAGACATCTTGAATTCCATAACGTGAGGTACATGATTCCGTTGAAAAATTAATCGTTGAAGGAATGGATCCTGTCACCAGCGATCGTATGCCAGAAGAAAAAGTTCCAGGCAGTGTAAAAATATAAGAAGTCGTCGGAATATGAGCGTTAACAAAAGCAGATTCTAAACCACTGGCAGCACTACTGTTACATCGAGAATAAGCGTTAAGTGAAAAGCCTTCTTCAAGAATGGTGATTTGTGAGTCAGTAATATCATGTCTTGTCGCCGCATAAGCATTAAAATCTTTTTTATTTGGTAGTTTTAAACTCAATAAACTTCCTGCTGCTATCCCATTTATGACCGGCTTAGTTCGGCTTGCACAAATATTAGCTGCACGCGCTTGAGTGATATTAACTAATGGAGCATTAAGGGCCGTTATTAATTTATCAGTTAAACCTGAAACTAAAGCGACAGCTCCGTTTTCAAATTCATTCCAAGTTGATCCCGCAGTATTAAAAACGTAACATTTACCGGCTGAGCGATCATAGAAAAGATCGTTGTTAGCGAGTCCTGTACTACTAACTGCCAATGTGGTCGGATCTCCCATGCCCACACAGCCATTTGAAGTACATTTAGGTGCAGCTGCATAGGCACAACCAGACTCTTGTAAATCAACAATTAAATCTGTCCCTATGTCATAAAAGCCAGCTGATTCTCCAGGTCCACGATATTGACATCTATAATTTCTCACAGGATCGATAAAATTTGGAGTCGTTGTTTCAGTCATGTTCATACTTGAACACACTTCTTGATTGACCATCCATCGATGAACAAAGACGTAATTTTCAGTTGCTGCTACAACACGCACTTCAGAATAGATTTGAGGAGTGTAAGTAGGAAAAGATTTTATCGAGTCCACTGGTCTGACCAAGTAATAATAAATTCTTCCTGCTTGAGCAGTATTATCAGTGTACTTATAAACATTACCTGCAACACTGGCCAGATGCCCAGTACTTGAAAAGTCATAATCTTTACCGGCTTCTCGGCGATAAATGCGATGAGTGGCCACACTCACAACATTAAAACTTCCGGCACCGACAATTGAAAATGGCTTCCACTCGAGCGTGACTTTCGAAGGTTTAAAAACATCCCAATCCGTATTTGTTACGCCAGTGCTTACGTAGCAACTATCAGCGACTTTATCATAAACATATTGATTTTTTGCTGTCGGAGTAATAACTCCGCTTGGTGGTGCCGAAACTATACAATTTACGCCACCGCAAAATCCCGAGACGCGACTCACGGGACAAGTCGTATTAAATTCTACCCAAGAATACTTATCATTGATGGCCGTATTTCTGTAACAAGTTTTATTTGATCGATCCCAATAAATAGCATTGGCTATCGTTGGAGTCACAACGTTGTGGGGGCTCACATTTTTTAGGCATAGAGTTCCCGACTCACCGCCTGTGCATCCCGCAGTATCATAATTACATCTAATTTCTGAATCAACGTCGACGTCGATATTATTGCTAGCAAGTTTAGCTTTGACTGGTTTTCCAACTTTGTTGGTTTTAATACCAATTGAGGTAATATTTTTCCAACCATTATGAAGTGCCGATATTGGATGAACAATAAAAGAAAAAGTAAAACTAGAAGTCATGGCCACCATAGGTGCAAGAACGTTTGTATCTCGAAATGTCACACTTACGTTAGAATTTCCCGACACTCCATCAACTGGATCTAATTTAAAATAAATTTTATGCAATTTAAAATCAGCAGCATTAGTTAATTGCAATGAAGCTGAAGGTAAGGTGTCTGCTCCTAAGAGAGGCTCTCCGGCATCTTGCACTTTGTTATCATTTTCATCATAGAAAAATTTAATGGCCGTATAAGGAAGCACACTTAAATTATCTGAGATAATTGAAGTGATTTGGATATTTTGTAAATCTTCATCGCCAGTATTGGCAAAATCCTCATCTAAGACAACTCCATCTGATTGAACAGCTCCACCTTCGTTAGTTTCCACTGAAGCAAATTTAGAAACAAAATAAGGAGCATCATTAACCGGATCGACGGTAATAGGAAATGAATCTAAGACTTCGTCAACTCCACCATTCGTGACCCCACCACTGTCTTTGACTTTAATATTAATTGTAGCTGTTCCCGATTGCTCAGCATTTGGAACATAAGCAATTTGAAACGTGGTTATATCGACTGCTTTACTCCATGCCGTAGCCGTAGATTTGTAACAGACATTATTTTTTGTATCTAAGTGATAAAGATTCGCAGCAGACGGTGTTCCAGTTGGCGGTCCTTTGGCCTGAACAGTATAAGCACAAACAGGAATGGCCGTGAGTGATGGATAAAGGGCCCAATCACTATTTGTTAAACCGATTGAAACGTAACATTTATAGGTCGCTGTATTGTAATATAATTGTCCTATCGCTGTTGGCGTTGGATTACTTGTCGCTGCAGTATAATCCTTACACAGAGTATTTGGAATCAGTGTCGGTACAGAACTCGTCACATCAACACTGATCGTTTGATCTAATTCAAAGGCGTAAACAGACCCACTATCAACTGTTATGGCCGTATTACCAGAAGTGTCCTCATTAATAGTCGCTCCAATTGGTGCAACTTTTACAACAGTAGGAACATCGTTTATAGGAGTAATATCCACATTAACTGCTTGACCCATTGTAGATGAAACGGCAGAGGCATCCGTCACTGTATAATAAAGGCAAATATTTTTATCATAGTCGTTGTTAATGGCCGGTGCGACCTTACTTAGTGTCACACTGAATGTACAATTTCCAACCCCATCACAAACTGGGACAGTTGGAGTCAGTGGAGTCACAAAAGAAGGAACCATGGCCGCTAAACTTGGATTTGTCACAAGTCCTAAATAAGCTGGGGCCACTGTCGTGGTTGTACAGGCCAGAGAATCTAAAACGGCATTAATTGTAAACGGTGAACTAAAACTATCCACATCTCTAAAGCTCACAGTCACAACTTGTCCGACAGTATCTTCGAGTATTGTCACCCGAGGAATTGTTTGACCAAGTTCTGCTGGAATTCTTGGAGCATCATTCGTGGCCGCAATATTAATAATCATTTTTCCCGTGTTCACTGAATTAGCATAACCATTGTTCGCTTTAAATAAAAATGAATCATAACCATCGCTACCACCTGCGAGTGAAACTGGCAGAAGTGTTTGAACGATAGGATCTGGAAAATCAGCAATTGTTCCTCCAGCAGCTAAAACAATTCTATTGGCCTGAGGATCATTGTTAATTAAATCTCTAATATCAGCTGAAGAAGTGACACCTGGATGAATAAAAACTTTAATGGCACTGCCCTCGACTCGAATAAAACTTTCGTTATAAGTTAAACTCGCTAGAGCAAACGGCAGCATTCGAGAAACATCGGCATTAGCTGCATCAACTGATGGGTTGGCCGTTTTTAAATCAAAATATTGAATTGAGACTGTTTGCCCCACAGTTCCATTAGCAATGGCCGTGAAATTTAAAAGCCCAATCGTTGCAGTAGACTTGGCAAAAAAAGTTGTGTCATTCACGTCGCCATTAAGAGGTGTGTAAATACAAGTTCTATCATTGGTTGCCGAAGCTGATAGTCCCAGACAATTTGTCAATTTACCATAAGTTGTTTGTCCATATGAAGACACTCCACTTCCAACAATGGTCCCATCAAAGCTATAAGTAAATGTACTAGAGCTTCCAGAGTTATAATTTGTATCGGCCGCCTCAGGGACCACCACTGAAAATCCCACAGGAGTAATCGTTGAACTTTCAACTCCTGATGCACTTCCTGATCTTACCACAGGCTTTAAGTGAGTCGTGGTTGCTCTCGATCTGGCCGCAATAGAAACACTTACGGTCTTACTGTCACCTTCACCATCCAGATCACTTATAGTGTAGCTAAAATTAGCTGAACCATATTGGTTTTGCTTAGGAATAATAGTCGTCGAACAAACACCTAATAAACATTCACAATTCTTTTTAAACTGAGTGTAATAAGTTTGAAAAGCCGCTCTCTTCGTTTGTGATTGAGTCAACATACTCGCAACACTTGCTAAGTTCGTGTGAGAACCTGCCAGAGTTATAATATCATTGGCGCGAGCAAGTAGAGTGTCCGTGTAACTTAAAACATTGGATTGATTGAGCGCGACTAATAAAGCATTTCTTGCAACATACATGTCCTGCTTTAAAGCATCACCTGAAACAAAATCAGGGTAAGGAATATAGCTTGCTAGTAAAACCACTGTTCCATAGTAAGAATCAATTTCACTAAAAAAATTATTGTTAAATAGAGCTGGTGAAAGTATTTCTAGCTTCGAGCTGCCATTACTTACGTTGCATGAAATCGCCGTATTTCTATTTCCATCAGAATAACTAAGCTCAACTTTAACTGGAACTTCTTCGCTCATTGAAACACTTGATTTAGTTCCAACCGGTTTATAGCGTAATTCATCGACAGTATAACAGTTACGAGTGACCGTATTAAAGAGTTGATTGGTGCCACAGGCAGCTTTTTTTTCTGTGGCCTTAGGCACACACCCCGTAACTGCAAAAATAATTGCAGCAACAAATAGTGAATGTGGAAATGCCTTAACTAAACCCATGTGGTCAAAACTCCTCAAAATCTTATCGAACTATGATGGAGTGATCTTTACTATTTTATCTCTTACACATATTGTCGGTTACTTATTAACGAATTCAATTAAAACTCTACAATTTATAATAGTTAGCTTGGTATACAAAGAGTGCTTAAAAATAAAAGTGAGTCTAAAATTGGGCACTTTTTTGACCTTCAACAGCTTAGCCCCTCTATTAAGGCATATCCGACCGTGCACTAAAGTATACGAAAAGAATACGCAACCTCAATTTTTGTCTACCCAAGAGGGAGCGATGTACGTTAAATCTGAGCCAAGAGAAATAATGAAACGTAGGAGTTACTAATGAAATTTATACTGTCTCTCATTTTGGCAATGGCTTCACTCAACGTCTTTTCAACAGAAAACTTAGGTTACGTTTGCGTGCCGACTAATAACGCCGCCAAGTTAAAATTAGCAAAACTTGGATCAAAAATCGGTGAAGACTATCTCAAAGAAATTGGAGTATTGCTCATTAGACCTGAAACTTGTGCAGATATGCACGCCATGATTTATCAAGATGTTTGTATGGCCGGGCCATTTGTCGTTGCCATCGGAATAAACAACTTCTCAGAGCTAACAGTTCGTGGAAACAACAAAATAACTCTTGAGTGTCAAAAAGACAGTGTCGTTTATCCTTTTCCAGTGCTGGGTGGCTCAAACTAGGTTTTGATTAATTTATTTGATGAAAAAATTTAACGAAAAACTCACTACAGACAAAGAATTATTAAAACTCCTGGTCGATTCACAAAGCTACCAGGAGTTTCTCACCCATTATTTTTTTGAAGCAAAAAATCTCTCAAAAAATTTTAGCTATGCCCAATTTGCTTTAAAGTCCGGTGTATCTAAATCCCTCGTTAAGGGTATACTTGATGGCAAAAAAAGAATCACTCATAAAACGATATCACCTATCATCCAAGCGCTCGATCTACCTTTTAGTCTTTCAAATTATTTCACTTACCTTGTCGCCCTAGAAAATCCCACTGTTTTGAGTCCAGTTTTACCTAAAACTAAAATTAAAGATTACTTAAAAAAATTTTCAATGATGGCCCTCGAAGATTATTTAACGATCGCTCCAAGTGACGAACTCTTTAAATTTATGGAAATACCTTTCATCTATGCGGCCCTAGGTTCATTAAATGAAGGCTCTTCCCTACTTACTATAATGAGGATGACGGGACTTGATGAGCTTGTAGTAAAAAAGAATTTGGATTATCTATTACTTAAAAAAATTATTAAAGTTGAAAATAATACCTATAAAGTTGAAAGGCAATTTTCCTTTTTAGGAGATGCCAAGATGGGAAGCTATTTTCAGCACTTTTATCTTTATTTATTAGACAGACAATCTAGTGAGGCTAAAACACATTTTGAATCAAAAGATAAACTTTTTTATTCTAGTGTCTTCTCCATAGATTCTCATTCACAATTAAATTTTAAAGTTGAGTTAAAAGAACTATTAAACAAATATGTTCAGCAAATTGAATCAGCTACCGGCGATAAAGTCCTTAGTCTTCAAGTCGGACTATTATAATTCCCAACTGTTTTCATCAGACTAAGTTTATTATTATTTTAAGCAAATCAATTATCATGTTAGAATAATAAATAGCATGAAGAGACTTTTTTTTTTTTTAATTCTAGGATTTTTGACTCTCGAGAAAATTAATTTTTCTGAAATTCTATTTCCAACGGCTTGGTCAAAAGAAGAATTATCCATTATTCAGGCCATCTCTACTGATCAACGTTCCCTTGTTATTGCTAAAGGCATGAAAGATGGAGTCTTTAAGGGACAAGAAATTATTTTTGCTAACGACAACGTCAGTATTGTCTGCCGGGCAGTGGAAGTCAGTCGCGATTTTTCACTATGGTCACCATTAGATAAAAAACTCAATATTCCTTTTAATAAAAGCGATGTGGTGAGTATTAATTCTTCCATCTATGGCAACGTTGCCCTAGAAGTCGCAGGAGACCCAGGACTTGTTCCCGATATCGACTTCAGAGAAAAAGTTGCAGCAAAAACTCCTTCTAATACTTTCACTCTTAAGGCAAGTCTTTCAAAGGGCCTCACTCAATCATCTTCATCGGTCGCCGACGAAAAAAATACTGGTAGATCAGGAAATAATTACGGACTTGACTACAATTACCGATTCACTCCTGAATTTGAAATGAGTCTTGGTTTACGATTAGATAATGAAATCTACCGCATTGATGATCCTCAACTGGATATTCCAACCAAAAGAACAGTTGTGACAATAGCCGCAACTTATCATTTTGTTAATTTCGCTAAACGAAAAAATTATTTCTATATCTCTCTCGCCACTGGACTAGGTTTATCTGTCACGACTATTGATAACGTAGACGTGAGAGGCCAGGCAGTGATCATTCCTGAAGCAAGACTAGGTTATGTCCTGACTGTGTCCAGTGGATTTGCGATGATTTTTGAAACGGGAATGGAGTCGATTAACACCAGTGAAACTTTTAGTGATGGAACCAAACAAACCACCAACAGTCTCGCTGTTCGCGGAACTGTTGGGATACGTTTTTAGTTTTGAATTATTTTACCAAGCTATTTTATAAGACCAATCTCTCTTAATCTTTGATTTAAGAAGTCCCCAGCTTTGATATCTGCTTCTGGAGCTCTTCCCGCATGACTTATACATGAAGGTATGCATTTCAGCATAGCATTTGAATGTGGATGAACAAAAAATGGCATAGAAAAACGAGCACTGCCATCATCACTTGGATTAATCACTCGGTGAGTGGTCGATGGAAGTAAGTTATTTGTTATTCTCGACATCATATCGCCTGTATCAACCACAATTTCTCCTGGGCGTGACTCTACATCTAGCCAAGAGCCATCGCGCTCTAAAAGCTGAAGTCCTGAATCTGTCGCACCAACAAGCATCGTTATGAGATTGATATCTTCGTGAGCTGCGGCCCTAACTGAATTTTTTGTGTCTTGACCTTTTGTAGGTGGGTAATGAATCATGCGGATAATTGAATTTCCATCGTGAATCATCTTAGTAAAATAATCTTGAGGGACATCTAAACCTTTTCCAATCGTTTCTAAAAGAAGAATTGAGGTTAAATCCATGGCCTCATAAAGTTCCATAAATGTTTTTTTAAGTTCGGCCACTTCCGTTGGCCAGACATTCTCAGGATAAATTCCTTTGTATGAACTCGAAGCTTCGAGTTCACGCCCCACGTGCCAAAATTCTTTGAGGTCAGGATTTTTATTATTTTTAGCATGTTCCGTTTTAAAAGGCGTATAGCCTCTTTGTCCGCCGTTATTTCCTTGATATTTAATTTTTGTCTCTAGTGATAAATCAAAAAAATCTTTAACAAGAGCATAAGCTTTATCAATCTTTTTTTGATCAATCGTGTGATCTTTTAAAATAATAAATCCGTAATCCTTGAGTCCAGTAAAGATGTTATCAACAAATTTGGTCTTATCTAATTCACTTCCGTGAACGTAACTAAGCAAACTTAATTCAGGCACTTTTCTTTGACTCATAACTTCCTCATCATAATTGTTTTAGGTACTATAGCACTGCACACAGAGATTTTTCTCATAGAAAACCCGTAACTAACTTATCTAATTATTGGATATATCAAAATCTGGAAGTTTTAGGAGATGAGCTTGAAAAAATTACAAGAATCATTTGAAAATTAAGGACCCCACTCTTATAAAATCAGCTCCTTCTACAAGTGCCTCTTTATAGTCCCCACTCATCCCCATAGATAGTTTGATGTCGGCTTGATTAAATTCAGATGTGAGAAGGTCTCTAATGGACCTTAAATCTCTAAAACTTTTTTGGGCCTCTCGCCTTACATCGTCGGTTCGAATCGCTCCCATGGTCATTAGACCTTCAAATTTTAACTTAGAATCACTGCGAGACAAAAGGAGCCTTATGGCACTTTTTAATTCATCCATGGACTCAAATCCAGACTTTTCTTCTTCGTGACTAGTGTTAACTTGAAAAAATATTTTTAAGACAGGTCCTTTAAAATCATTTTCTCTTTTTAAGAGTTCTTCTAAGAGTCTCAGAGAATCAACTGAATGAATGGCATAAAGCTTAGGAATTTTTAAGAGTTCTCTGACTTTATTAGATTGTAAATGACCAATAAAATGCCATCTGACATCTTTTAATTTTTTTTGGTTAAAAAATTCTGCTTTAGGGGCGAGATCACCCACGCGATTTTCACCGAAATTAAATTGCCCACACTCATATGCCATCTCAACTTCTTCGACTGTAGAGTACTTTGAGACCGCAATGAGTTCGGCTTTTTTAAGTTCAGTTTTAAGTTTTTTTAATCTTTGTTCTAGTTCACTCTTTTGCACGTTCTTTCTTTTTAAACTTAAATTTTGCTTCTACTTCAACATCGTATTTATCTAAAATATCTGTGGCAATTTTAGTGGCATCGACTTTAGAGAGATAATTTCTTAACTCTTCTCTTATGCCATTAGTAAAATCTTCTTTAGCGCCCTTAGCGTTTTGAACAAGCCCTGCTAATATTTCCTTAGGAAGAGGCAAATCTTCCAAGATTTTTTTAACTGACTCTTCAGTCATAAAAGCAGCTCCAATTCCCACGGAAACAACTTTTTTTATTATTCCTTCAATCGGTGAAGATTTGCTTTCTTTTTCGCTCATGGGCCACCTCTTAAAATTTTAAAATCATTACTTTGCTTTTGCTCTTTTATAAAATGATTGCATCATGACTGGAAGATTTTTTTCAGTGAGGGCCGTTAAAATAGCATTGGGAGCAAACATTTTAAAATCCACTTCAAGTGAATAAGTCACCTCTGTTTTTCCGTTACCTAAATCTTTTAAAGCCCAACTTCCATCATTCTTTTTAAATAAATCCCCAGATTCTAATACCCAAGAAACTTTTGTCGGACGCACCTGAGTCGTCGAAAGAATGTATTTAAAACTCTTGATCATATTCACCGAGTATTCAACTTTTGCTTGTGTATCATTTTGCGTGATGACTTTTGTGCTACTCACACCATCGACGAATTCTGGATAACGAGCATAATCTGTGATCACATCATAGAGTTTATTAATATCAACTTCAAAAACTTCTGTTCTCGTTGCATTTGCCATGGTGATTTCTCCATAAAAAAGTATAAATAAAAATAAAAAGGTTTTTTTCATAAAATTAATATCTAGGC
>JAYSPR010000225.1:0-3451 GCA_043721975.1 Bacteriovoracaceae bacterium | reverse complement strand
GAAAGATCACATCCTCTCGCAAGATGAGATCGACCAATTCTGTAAAATGAAATTCGATATTAGAAATGCCCATACTTTCACTTTTTTAATTTCTCCTCTTAAGGAAAATAGAACCCAGTTGATCTTTAATGTTCACCATTCCCTGTGTGATGCTGCCGGACAATTTTTACTGCTCGAAGAATTCTTTAGGCTCGTAAATGACCAAGGCATCCGAAAAGAAGCAAGAGAAATAAAAACTTTCAGGTACAGAAATTTAATTAAGCAACTCGGCTTAAAATGGGCCCTCAAACAACTGTGGGCCAATAAAAAAGCCTTAACAAAACAAAGACAATATAAGATGGCGGGGCTTATCGATCATCCTTCTTTGGCCGGACGAACGGTCTCATCATTAAACTTTCAATTAAATAATAAGCAAAAAAAATTTATCAAAGAATTATGTAAGTTTCATCAAGTGAGTAGTACTGAATTTTTAGCTCACTGTGCTTTTTTAGCTTATGATCTCACACTACGAGAAAGACGAGATTTAACAACTCCTATCATGGCCTATATACCTAAGACCTTAAGACCCTATTTAAAAATAAGATACTCTTTTCAAAACATTCTGAGCACAGTGCTTGTGGTGGGAAAAAGAGAAGAAATATCGGGCCCAAAATTTCTTGGTAAAATAAAACATATTATTCAAAGTCACAAAATGGACCAAGCTGGAAAATTTATTTTTGGAACTCTTTTGACTTGCGCCTTATCACCAACGAAAACATTACAAAAATTCTTTAAAGATATAGATAATGATGCAAATAATATTACCAGCTCTATGCTTATCAGTGCGGGAAAAGTCCCTCGCTCTTACACTTTCCCAACTGCTTGGACAAATATTTCTATTTGGGCCCGTGGAACCATGCTCAAATCTCCCGGAATAGGTGTGATTTATACAGGAACAAATGAAAATGAAACGATAACTCTAGAATTTGTTAAAGAGTTAACTGACCTAAAAACAATTGAATCATTAAAGATCAATTTATTAAAAATCTTGCAATCAGACTCCGAAGAAAAAGAAAAAGATACCGAAAGCGATGATCTACAAGATTTTACACTTCCACCTTTTATTACTGAACTTGAAACTGATTCAATCAAAAACTTAGGTACTCGGAACTAGACGCAATATTTTTCCACTATCAGTTGATAAATAAATAAAACCATCAATACCTATTTTAACTTGTCTAAACCTTTCTCTCAAATCAAGTAGGAGCTTTTCTTCTTGAAGCAACTGGTGATTATCTCCCATAACTATTCGATGAAGATGTGATCCTGAAAGAGTCGCTAAGAAAAGATTACCTTTAAATCTTGGAAAGACATTTCCTGTATACTCCATGAGACCTGATGGACTAATAGAAGGCACCCAATAAAATAGAGGTTGCCTCATCCCTGCATGAGTCTTCGTTCCAATGACAGGCCCATGATATTCAGTTCCATAAGTAATAACTGGCCAACCGTAATTTTCACCTCTCTCGACTAAATTTACTTCATCTCCACCTTTAGGGCCAAATTCAGCATTGAGAAGTTCACCTTTAGAAGTTAAGGTCAGCCCTTGGGGATTTCGGTGTCCATAGCTCCAAATTTCCCCCAAGGCTTTTGGCGTTGAGATAAAAGGGTTGTCCTTAGGAATTGAACCATCTCCATTAAGTCTTAAAATTTTTCCTTGATGTGTACTTAAATCTTGAGCACGATCGCGCTCATTTCTTTCACCAACACTAAGAAAAATAAATCCCTTTTTATCGAGAATGACTCTTGAGCCAAAATGAATTCCTCCACTCGCATAAGCCTTAGCTTGAAATAATCTCTCTCCGATTAGTTTTTGATGATCAGGTGAGAGTTTTCCTCTAAATAAACTAGTTGTTGCACCTTTGGGATCAGGGTCTGAATATGTGAGGTAAACATGGTCCTGAGTTGAATCAAACATAACATCTAAGAGCCCACCTTGTGATTCGGTATAAACTTTCGGAGCACCAGCGACTTCTATCACTTTTTTGGTTTTTAAATTAAGCAATTTAAGCTTTCCATCTCTTTCGGAAAATAAAATTTTATTACTTTTATTTAAAAAATCAAACCCCCATATTACATCTTTTCCTTCAAAAAGTGTCTCTACTATATATTTTTGTCCATCTGTCGTATAAATTTTAGTTTTAGCTTGAGCACAAAAGGAAATGAATAAAGTTAAATTGATAGCAACGATTTTAAGCATACAGTTTCCTCAAAATTAAATTAGCAATAGAGTGTAAACTTTTCTTTTTTTCCCTTCACTCCATTAATTTTTAAATTGTATATTGAACTCCACTATAATAAGTTCTAGTCGTCACTTTCTTGAACGGAATTCTCAAGCTCAATGATTTTTTTTCTCGGGCCTCTAGGTTAATTTTTTTTCCTTTAAAGCATTTATCACTGTGAGTTTGATTAGATTTCAAAAGAGCAATATCAATATCAATAATAACGAGGGCCTTTGACTGAGATAAATTTTGTATGACGATCTCAAACTCTAAACTTTCATTAAGCTTAATGGTGCTCTTTTTTAATTGAGATTTAACTAATTTTATTTTCGCTTCACTCACTCCGTGCAGGGCCAAAGCCTTAGGATGAGCTTTTTTCACCAAGGTTCTTGAAGCGTGACGAATAATCCAATCTATGTTTTTATCTTTTGGCGCTTTTTTCTGCCACGACTGCAAGGTTTTAACAACTAAGTCCGGATGGTTCTTAGAGTGATCATTAAGATGATTGGCCACTGATTTTCTTACATAGAGACTTTCATCATTTTTTAAATGTTCTAACAACTCTAATGTCAATTGAGGAGCAGTAATAAATCCTGGGAGCTTTTGTCCCCAAGGAAGCAGAGGCCTTGAGCCCTCACTCACTAAACGCCTGACATGTTCATCTTCATCATTCATCCACTTTTTAAAAAACTTAAGCGCCTTTTCTTGGTCCTTAATAAAAAAAGCTCTCACCGCAAATTCACTGGTAAAAACCTTGGTCATTTCTTTTAAGACCAACATCGACTCATCTAAGTGGTCTAAGCCGTAAATCGAGATATATTCAGTTAAAGGCCAAACATTAAAACCCGATAAGTTGGTATCCCTATCTACTGCTCCGGCTAAAATTTTAGCAGTTTTTTTAAAATCACGTGGTAGGAATTGATGAAGCTTATTGGCCAAGAAACGTACGCGGTCTTTTAGCTCAAGAGGTTCAAGTTCAGATTGAACATTCTTTTTAAAAAAATTTTCATCAAAATCCAAAAAATGTCTTTTAATGTTTTTTGAAATTATTAAAGCGGTCTTTTCATTGATTTGATTTTTAAAGGGTTCCATTCCAGTATCATACAAAACTATACTTTAGATTTGATAGCCCTATTGCAGCAAATTTGTTAAAAAATTCGTCACTTTTTAGTTCGGGCATGATAAATAAA
>JAYSPR010000224.1:0-2339 GCA_043721975.1 Bacteriovoracaceae bacterium | reverse complement strand
TATAACTTCCGATGGAGCCATTAGCTTTGGACAATCAGGATTGAGCATAAGATGCAGAAGATTTTCGTTACGATGAAATAGCAATGAAAGTGCTTGGAATAAAACTTTTTCGCTGTTGTGATTCGTTACTCTATTCTGACCAACTTTTCATACACTCTTCTGACCAACTTTTATAAATAAAAAAAAGAGAGAATAAATCCCTCTTTTTTTGACTCAAATTTTTCAGACTACCGCCATCCTAGTTGCTAAACATCCAAACCTCTGCATCCTGCTTCGGCCCAATGGTAAATTTGGATATTAAAATTCAACATCCTCATAGTCTAGTAATTCCTCTCTTTCTTCTTCATATTTTATTTCTTTAAGCTCAACTTTCTCTCGTAAGATTAAAAGTAAATGTTCCACATCAAAAAATATATCATCTAAATCCTGCTCGCTTAATGAATAATACTTCATTTTATTCTCCCTTTAAATTAGCTCCGTTGATGCTTTCCGCACGTGCTCGTCGCTCACCTGATTATCGCTATCAATCATGCAACCCAACAATGAACCTCTCGCTAGCGAGTTGGCTTTTCTGAGTGAGCCACCTGATCCCTGATGAATAGCCGTGATCGCATTATCTGAAAAAAGATTGGCCTTAATTCCTGCAATTTTTAAATGATGCTTTAAATAATCGCTCATTTGTTCTCGATCTAAATTAGTCAGGTGTGCCCTTGTAATTATTCTGGATGCAAGTGGAGCGGCAGTCCTGTTGCTCAATTTATCGAGTAAGATATTTTGACCGACAAGAATTAAGGAAAACATATTTGCCGAATCATAATTAAATTGAGTTATCGTGTGAAGCTCTGAAAATACGTCTGAGCGAAGAAGAGAAGCTTCATCAACAACGATAACCAATTTCCCTTTTTTTTGATTAATATATTCCTCGATTGCTTTTTTTAATTCTTTGATAAGAGAAACCTTGCTTCCAGATTTCACCTCTAGTTTTAGCTCCCAGCATATTTGTTTGTAGAGTTCGCTGGAAGTACCACTCGCGGCCGTAATATACAGGCTTTGAAGTTCAGACTTATGATATTGATCTAGACTCCATCTTAATGACGTGGACTTACCAATCCCGACATCACCAGTAACGGCCATTACTCCGCCGCTTTTTAAAACATAATCCATCCTTTGTTTTACTGCCAATGTCCCAGGTAGTTGCAGAAGGTCTTTTGTTAGTATCTCATTGGTAAAAGGTTCTTTTTTCATTCCAAAATATTCTGTGTAACTCATAAAATATTACTCCTTAAATAGCTCGCCGGGTTTAACCACTTTTTCTTGTGACTCCGAATTTAGTTTATAATTTCTGCCAACTTTAAAATTTACATTACGATCAAGAAGTCCCGCTTTTCCAAAACTTTTACCATCTAGAAATACTTCGACGTCTTCTGGTGACTCCTTGTGAAATTTTAACTCCACTCTGAAATCGATAAGCGCTACTGGAACTTCAAAGGTCGTTCCATTTAAACGAATAGTTCTATCTTTTTTTACTTTTCGAAATTCAATCATGCGAAAGTAATTCATAAGATCTTTAGGGGCCGGGCGAACGCATTTCATGTTTGCCTGATATCGTATTAATGGCGTTTGCTCTGTCATTGAGTGAATTCGATTGTTATAATTTTCAACCCAGTCATCGAATAGTTCATTGAGCTGATCAAGTGAAATATCCTTCGCGCATGTGCATAAAAAATTGTCGCGTACATATCTAAACCATCGCTCAATTTTTCCACGTCCTTGAGGCGTATAAGGTGGTGTATGAGCAATTCCGATTCCCAGGCAAGCAGTAATTTGTTCAAGATTAAGGGCCTTGTAGCAAGAACCATTATCAATATAAAGCTTCTGAGGAAGACCTCTTTTTTCTATCGCCGTCTTTAGACAAAATTTAAAATCATCAAGTCCTTCCGATAAGAAAAATTTTGCTTGAACAGCAAGCCTCGAATGATCGTCAATTATCGCGATCAAATAACTTTTAATTTTTTTCCCATCAACTTCTACTACAGGCCCGTGAAGAACATCTGATTGCCATAATTCATTTGGTAATGATGCTTCGAAGGCCCTACGATCATGGGCCAGCTTTGGTCTCTGTAAATTTTCTTTTTTTAGAAATCGGTAAAGAACACTAAGATTAATGGATTCATTGGTTGATAAATATCTTTGATGTTTAAGTTCTGCCACAAGTGAGATGCCGGTTATTTCCGGAAAATTTCTCTTAATTTCCTGGATCGCCATTTGGAGACTTGGAGTTAGACTTTTAAAATGGCCTTTGTCCTTTCTTCGTTTGGGCATTAATCCGGTGATCTTGT
>JAYSPR010000223.1:0-7365 GCA_043721975.1 Bacteriovoracaceae bacterium | reverse complement strand
CTGAAGTTAAAAGTTTTGAAGACTATAAACGGATTTCTCTTGAAAGAGAGGATCTCGTCAATAAAAAATATGAAATTGAAAAATATAAGAGAACACTTTCTATTTCAAAAAATCATTTCATGCCCAAGCTCGATTTAGCTTCAAATTATTTTGTCTACAAAGATGGGAGTACTACTTATAAAAATGCAGATTGGGATGTTGGGCTCACTTTAACGATCCCTTTATTTGAAGGCGGGAGTGCTCAAAGTCAAATGAGAATAGATGCTGAAAAAAAGCTCACTTCAGAGTACCAATTGACGGACTTAGAAAGAAAAGTGCTGGTTGATCTTTCATCGAAGTATGAAGCTTTTAAGCGCTATAACGAACAGGTAAAACCTTACGATCAGGCCTTTGATTTAGCTCGAAAAAGTTACGAAGAAACGCTTAGAGACTATCGACTTGGTTTAGTGACAAATCTCGATGTTTTAACGGCCCTTAATCTTTATTTAGATCGAAAAAGAGATTTAGAAAAAACTCGCATTCAGGTTATTTTAAGCAAAAGACAACTAGAAGCAAGTGCTGGAATTTTACCAGAATGAGTTCGGCATGAATGATTCACCCAATCCAATTATTTCATTACATGAAAATGCCAGTGCCTTTTTTGATAAAGTTTTTACAAAAAATAGTACACAGATGGACTGCAAAAAAGGTTGTTCCAAATGTTGTCAAACCGACATCAGTGTTTTTGAAATAGAAGCAGACAGAATTAG
Organism: Bacteriovoracaceae bacterium; assembly: GCA_043721975.1. GTDB lineage: Bacteria > Bdellovibrionota > Bacteriovoracia > Bacteriovoracales > Bacteriovoracaceae > Bacteriovorax. The sequence continues at coordinate 6,616 of JAYSPR010000223.1, read as the reverse complement.
GCAATGGTTTCATTCACAGTCTCGTGATGCCAAAGATAATTTAAAAAAGCTTTGGAATTTACCAAGCCCAAAAGGTCATTGTTCTTTCTTGGTGAATGATTTTTGCACCATTTATGAAGCGAGACCTGTGATCTGTCGCACCCAAGGACTTCCTCTCTATTTATCATCAGAAAATAGTCTTGATTACTGCCCACTTAATTTTAAAAGTGGCGATCCAGAAAAAAGTGACTGGTTAAATTTAGAAAGAATGAATACCCTTCTTTCCATCGCTGCAAAATCAGTAAAAAAAGAAGGGCGCATAAGGCTCTTAAAACTTAAATTAGAACTCTCTCAATCAAACGAATAAGAGCATTTTTATTTTCTTGGTAGTAATAATCTAGGCGTGAATAATCAGGCCATTTTTGATTAGATAACTCAATGGTTAGTTGAAGATCTTTTTTATAATAAATGCTCCAGTCTTGCATTCCACCATTTACTTCATACCAATTATAGCCGTTAGTGATTCCATTTTGAAAAGTCGTAGAAGTTGAAATATAGGGCGCAAGTCCTGCGTACTCGAGACTTAATTCTTTAACATAATCAAGTTGAGGAAAATCAGAGGCGACGGTATCCCAAGGGTAATTCACAACTTCAGCCCCACCATGAAAATTGGCAGAAAGCTTAAAGTTATGTTTTGATTGCCAGTTCATAATGGCCTGGGTTTCAGGCTCTCTTCCTAAGCTCACATCTTTATTATCGTTTGTTGAAAAATCTGGAAAGTTGCGATTGAGATCGATGTTATTAGCATTTCCTCTCGATCGCATGCTCGCTCCATCCGGATTCATTGAAGGAATAATGTAAATTTGAGCGCGGTCAATAAGGTTGGTGATCTGAGGATCTTTCCCGTAGCCATTAAGTAAATCTTTAATGAGTCTCATCATCATCTCTCGACCGACAATTTCATCTCCATGCATATTCGCAATATATTTAAACTCAGGTCTTCTATCGTCAACATTTACATTTGTAGATATTTTGACGGCCCAAAGAGATCTTTTTTTAACCGATTGGCCGATGGAAATTAAGCGGCTGATCTGAGGATACTTGCCAGTCAAAGACTTCAGGTCTTTTTCGATTTCTTCTGGGCTCGGATAAGTCTGTCCTGCGAGAGTTGACACAGCTTTTTGTGTTTCAAATTCGATATGATTTTTTTCTAGAAATTGTTTTGTACCAAGAGGGCCGTAAAGTTCAAACTCATTAGAATTGACATGATCGATGGTGAATTCTGGTCTCGATTTAATTAAGTCAAAAAGAGCTTTGGTGCTTTGTTTAACAATAAAAGCTTCCTTAACATTTTGAGCATAGCTGGCACAGCTCAAGAAATAGGAAAAAAATATGGCCGCGATCACTTTCTGTGTTTTCATTCATCTCATCCTTGAGAATAATTTATTGGGCTTATTTTATTTTAGTGCAGATTTTAAAAATACCAAGCTCACAGGTGAAGATGATATGAATTGTTTGATAAAACTTATGGTGATAGAAGTGAATTACTCGGACTTGAATTCTTGACCAGGCCCCTTCGTTTGAGGTATTTTTTATTAACTTCTAAGGGTTTAATTTATGAAATACTTATCTGCCTTGTTAATATTCATTCCTTTTTATTTATCTGCTCAAATTCCAAGTGCAGTTTTAAAAGAAGTGATAAAAAAAGATTCAACTCAAAATTCAAAAAATATTTCAGAGCTAAGTAACGAAGTCAATTCATCTGAAGTATACCTCCGTTACGAAGAACTAGAAAAACTCAAAAATCCTCGCGAAACCATGCGGACTTTTTTAGAGGCCATGGACGAAGTTAAAAAAGGAAATTCGAGAGCGCAACCATTTTTTGATCAAGCCGCAAGAACTTTTAATTTGTCACAAGTGGACGAAAGATTAAGACAAAGAGTGGGAAGACAAGCAGCAGAGAAATTAATTAACTCTCTCGATCGCATTTCAAAAATAGATTTAAATAGTGTTCCAGCAATGAGTAGCGGGCCAAAGTGGTATTTTAGAAAACAGACTTTGAAAGATGGGGACAATAATTCAATTGCAGCTGAAATCGCTATTGAAAAAAATATTGATGGTGCATGGAGATTTTCTTCCGAGACAGTGAGTTCAATTGGCCTTCTATCATTGAGTCTTGCTCACTTGCCAGTTGTCACAGGAGTTGTGGAGTATAGCAATTGGAGAACTAAAATTAAAGGACTCCTTCCGGTATGGACTTCCGAACACTTTCTCATTTTTACGAAAGCTCAATGGATAGGGTTTATTTTTATTTTTATTCTCGCGATTCTTTCAATGAGTTTAGTGCGTTTATTGTCCACCCTTTATATTCACGACCTCGTTAAAAAAGAATCGTTGAATTTTAAAGAAAAAGATCACTTTAAATCAACTTTGCCTTTTGGTCTGCTGTCTTTTTCATTAGTGTGCATGGGAGGAATTCAATTAATTGAAATAGACCTAACTAGCTATGAATTTTTATTAAGAGTTTTTTATATTTTGATTGCGATCTCGTCAGTTTGGTCAGCTCTAAAGATCGTCGATTTAATCAGTATGCATTTTACCAAGATTGCCAAAGACACTTCAAATAAATTTGATGATGTTCTGGTGCCCATGCTTTCAAAAACATCAAAAGTTTTAGTCATCTCTTTTGGAGCGATTTTAGTTGCTCACAGTTTGACCTTTGATATCGGCAGTATTTTAGCTGGACTAGGGATAGGTGGGGTGGCCGTTGCTCTTGCTGCTAAAGATACTATTTCAAATCTTTTTGGGTCTGTGACCGTGATCATAGATAGACCATTTTTAATTGGAGATTATGTTTTATTAGATAAGGGTCTAGAGGGAACTGTTGAAGAGGTGGGCTTTAGAAGCACTCGCATTCGAACTCCTCACCAATCTGTCGTTAGTCTCCCCAATAACGTCCTGGCCAATATGGCCATTGATAATTATGGGATGAGAGAATCAAGGCGTTTTCGTATCCAATTACAAGTAGAAGTCGACACACCGGTTATAAAGTTGGAAGAATTTTGTGAACGTCTTCGCTACTTATGCCAGATTCATCAAGTGATAGATCCAACAAATGCTCAAGTGTATATTTTTGACATGACTGATAAGGCGATTAATATTTTACTAAATGTGTATTTTATAACGACTAATGGAACTGTTGAATTAACAGAACGTCATAAACTCATTTTAGAAATATTAAAGACGGCAAAAGAGCTCGATGTGAGATTTATTAATTCTTCCCAATCATTTGTGATTGAGAAAAACTCTGAGTCCCACAGCGTTTGATGGAAAATTTTCTACAGTAGCATTGTACCTAAGAACGATCGCTTTATTTTTTCCAAGATCACCAGCTTTTTGACTATTCAAAAAAGTTTTTTCGTTAACTGGAAAAGCCGTTATTAATGACTCCACTCCAAGCTTGTTATCTTCAATCGTATAGATAAGTAAGTGGCGGTTATCATCTGCTGCTAGCACTTTGGGGTAGCTTACAAAAGTCGTTTTAATGGTAAATTGCTCAGTTTTTTCTTCGAGTACTGCAATTTTCAAATTGTCGTAGTCAAATCGCATGACTTCCGGAGAAACATTTTTTAAAAGCTGAAGACTGGTTTTATTTTTTAAGGTAATCATGCCCGCGAAATATGTGAGATTCGACAGCAGGCTTCCTTGACTGGTTTGAGGTGAAAGACTTTCACCTTGAAATGAAAATGCCTCATTGAGTGAGCGGTCAATCCAGCGTTTTCTTTTATAACCATAGGGGGTCATAAGATTACTAAAGAGGTAGCCATAAGAATGAATAATTCCAGCATGGGCCTTACTTCCAGTAGGATAGAAATTAAATTTCTTATAAATTTGATTGAGAATCTTTTCATCGACAATAATTTTATTATTGCTGGCATCAAGGTTTGAACTTCTACCCCAAAACATGAGGAGGTAAGGATCCTGTGAATCTTTCTCAATTTGAGTTAAAAGACTTGGATTGTATTTTAGTAAATAACTATAAAGACCATATTCATTATCTTGGGAAATGTAATCTGAAAGTGTATTCCAATATTCGTTTGTGTCAGGTTTGAAATTTAATTCATGTTTAGTACTTGTGTGGGAACACGAATAAAGAAAGAGTAAGTAAACTAAAGAAATTAATAATTTTTTCATCTAGAAAATAGTCCTTCACTTTATGATAAAAGCTAGTATCAAGATATATTAACACAAATCACTTTTGATTGGTTGCCAAAATGTTTAGGTCTGATAAATTAGTCTAATGATTAAGGTGCTTTTTATATTCTTTTTAATTTTTTCGTCTCAAGTTTTTACAAAAGACATTAAAGTTGCCTTTGGAGAAAAATTACCACCTTTTATTATTCCTGAAACAAATTCTGGAATAGAAATAGATATAATGAAAGAGGCATTGGCCTATAATGGTCACAAGCTGATTCCCGTGTACCTTCCCATGGGAAGAATATCAATGGCCTTTAAAAATAAAGAGGTCGATGCCGTGATGATGGATGTTGGTGAAAAACTTGATGTTTTTGGTGGTATATATGGCCATCCTCCAGTTCTTTACAACAACTTTTTTATAACCCTTAAGAGTAAAAAAATAAAAATAGAAAAACCGAGTGATCTAAAAGGACTTCGAATAAATGCTTTCGTCGGTGCATTGAAGCGCTATCCATTTTGGCTTAACGACGTTTCTAAGACCAATCTTTATGTTGAAAAAAATGATCAATCAGTGCAGCCGATGATTTTAAATATGGACCGAGTCGATGTTGTTCTCAGTGATATAAACATTTTTAAGTACTATACTTTTAAATCTAAAAGTAATCCTCGTTATAAGGATTCTGAAGTCGTTTTCCATAGTTTTACTGACGCTAATCCCGCTCATTACCAGCCCGTTTTCGGTGATAAAATGGTCAGGGACGATTACAATTTAGGCTTAAAGGAGCTCTTTAAAAAAGGTCGTGAAAAAGAAATTTACAATCGCTATATTAAAGAGACCCCTAAACCTCAATAAGTGGGCGCTTTCACTACTTCTAATGCAAGATAAAAATGTCCTAAATATATGATACCTAGTCCCTTTCAAATGTGATTAACCCCAGCGGCCACTATCCCTTATAATCATTACTATCGCTTCTTCTAATTCAACCATCCAGAAGAATTGCGATATAGGAGACTAGTCTATGCATATGACAAAAGATCACAATGGATCACAAAATGAGTATTCCTTTTGGAGTGCTTGTCTCGCAATGGTAACAGTGTTTGCCGTGCTGGATGTGGTGATTGGAGGTTCTCACAGAGAGTCTCTAATTTCAGAGTCTAGTGAATATGCCGTGGCTTTTGCATTTGTGATTGCAAGTATTGGAGCTTTCGCCTCAGATGGTCCGCCTGGACTTAAATTCGTGCGTGCCTGCTCCCGTCACAAATTATGAAGTCGCTTAAATTTTTAGATTGAAAGTAAAAAAAAGGGCACTCGAATGAGTGCCCTTTTTTATTTTATCTTTTAGGAATAAGGCCTTGGCTACTGAGGGCCGCAGCTGTCATTTTGTACAAAAGTCGCATGCCTACATTGGCATCCCATTCATCATTCTTATCTTTTGTTGAAGGGGCCACTTCAACTAAATCAAAGCCCACTAAGGTTCTTTGAGATTTTACGAGTTCGTTGATGATAAAGATAACTTCTGGGTAATCTAGGCCACCAGGAACAGGCGTTCCAGTGTGAGGACAAAATCGAGGATCGAGTCCGTCTATATCAAATGAAATGTAAACATTTTGCGGAAGATGATTGACAATTTCTCGCGCTATTTTCTCAAAGGATTCCCCAGCAATTTTTCTTTGTGAAAGATGCTGGTCAAAGTAGACTTTGATTTTGGAGTGGGCTTCAGTGTACTGATATTCTTGCTCACAGAAGTCTCTAATTCCCACTTGCACGAGTTTTGTGATACCAGGGATTTTTTCCATCACATTATGCATAATTGAGGCGTGAGAATTTTGAAAGCCCATGTAAGCAATTCGAGTATCTGAGTGGGCATCAAAATGGAGTACACCAAAATCTTTATAGGTTTCAGCATAGGCTTTAATGGCTCCAAAAGGAGTGGCATGATCGCCCCCGACCACGACAGGTATTTGACCTTTTTCTAGGCATGATTTTGCAGCATTATAAACTTCTAAGTTGAGAGACTCGCAAAGAGCGTTGACTTTTTTCAAGTGAGTTTGGAGAGTCTTACTTGTTTTCATAGACGAGTCATCAGCATCAATGATTTTTTTAGCCAAGATTCTGCCTTCGCGATTCATTTTTTTTATTTTTGCACTTTCCTTTTTCATATAAAGCCCAGCTTCATAGGCATTGATATAGTCCAGATCAAAAAAATCAATTTGCTCTGAAGCTCTTAAAATGGCCTCCGGTCCCTTAGATGTTCCGGCCTGGTAAGAAGTTGTCACATCCCAAGGTATAGGTAAGTAAACAACTTTAGCTTCATCTTCCCTAAAAGGAAGTCCATAGATTCCCTCTTTGCTTGAAGCTTTAGCATTGGGGTCAATTATCGTTTTTTGAGTCATTTTTTTAGTCATAGAGATCACTTCCAATTTAATAAAATTTAGGTAA